>NZ_CP022221.1:7811825-8117864 GCF_004114935.1 Bradyrhizobium zhanjiangense | reverse complement strand
CGTGCCATGCATTGCCGCGACCAGTCGGTCGGGCTCGCGAGCCGCGCGCGGTAGGCGGGGCTGTCGAGCACGTCGAGCGTGGCGGTCGAATACAGGCAGAGATATTTGGGATTGGCGGCATGCGCGACATAGCGCCGCGCCTCCAGGAATCCGTCGATCGCGACGCGTTCTTCCAGATGCTCGCGATCGTACCAGCGGTTGAAATCGGCCTCATCGGCCGCGTCGATGTTCATCGACGTCAGCAGCATGCCTTTCCCGGCGAGCGGCATTCTTCTTATCCTGTTATCGCGCGGTCTTCGATGCGAGGTCCGCGATCGACTTCATGACCGCGTCCCGCACGCCGGCATCATAGAGCGAATGTCCGGCTTCTTCCACGACGCGAAGCTCGGAATTCGGCCAAACCTTCGCGAGTGCCTGCGACGTCTCGGGCGGGCACAACAGATCGTAGCGGCCCTGGACGATGATGCCGGGGATGCCGGCGAGCCGCCCTGCATTGCGCAACAGCTGGTTCTCGGTCATGAAGCTGTCGTTGACGAAATAGTGCGCCTCCATGAACGGTGTCGCAGGCAGCGTGCGCCAGACGTTCAGCGAGGCCAGGTCCAGCCGCGTCTTGGCGGGCTTGTGCTCGGACAAGGTGCGCTCGGTGTCGTGCCAGGCCCGCGCGGTGGGACCGTGCACGGCAGGATCGGCATCGAGGATGCGGCGCCAATAGGCCTCCACGGGCCGCGCGCGCTCTTCGAGCGGCAGCACGCTGAGAAAATCCTCGTACAGCGCGGGATAGAATTGTGACAGGCGCGAGGTGAACGCCGTCTCGACCTCCGCCCGCGTGCCGAGAAACGTCGCGCGCAGCGCGATGCCGGAGACGCGCTCGGGATGCGCCTCTGCATAAGCCAGCGCCAGCGTCGCGCCCCAGGAGCCACCGACCACCATCCAGCGCTGGAAGCCAAACTTGTCGCGGATCTTCTCCATGTCCGCGATGAGGTGCGCCGTGGTGTTGTGCTCGCGCGATCCCTTCGGACGGCTGCGGCCGCAGCCGCGCTGGTCGAACAACACGGCACAGAAGCGGTCAGGATCGAACAGGCGGCGATGGTCGGGCTGGCAGCCGCTGCCAGGCCCGCCATGCAGATAGATCGCGGGGATGCCGTCGGCGCGGCCGATGCTCTCGACATAGAGCTCAAAGCCGTCGCCGACATCGAGCATGTCGGAGGTCAGCGGCGCAAACGGATCGGCCCGCCTGATCGAGCTGGCCGCGTCGGCGTCAGGTCCCATTCTCGGATTCCAGAGTGCCGCCGGCGAAGTTGCGATAGAGGAAGCGGTTAGTCTCGCCCTCGGCCTCGCGCTCGGCCTGCTTGAAGATGGTCTCGTGCAGCGGCGACAGCGCGCAGGCCGGATCGGTGTTGGCGGCATCGCCCGTCAGCGCGAAGGCCTGGCAGCGGCAGCCGCCGAAATCGATCTCGCGGAATTCGCAAGACTTGCACGGCTCCTTCATCCACCCGGTGCCGCGATAGCGGTTGAAGGCGTCGGAGTTCTGCCAGATCCAGGCAATCGAGTGATTGGAGCGCACGGATTCGAACTCGAGCCCGGTAATGCTCTCGGCGGCGTGGCAGGGCAGCACCTTGCCGGCGGGCGAGATGTTGAAGAACTGCCGGCCCCAGCCGCCCATGCATTTCTTCGGCCGCAGCGCGTAATAGTCGGGAACGACGTAGTCGATCGCGAGTGTGCCCTTCAGGCGTTCGCGCGCCTCCTCGACGAGGCAGGTGCATTCGTCGAGCTGCGCCACGGTCGGCATCAGCGCGGCGCGGTTCTTCAGCGCCCAGCCGTAATATTGCACATTGGCGACCTCGAGCCGGTCGGCATCGAGATCGACCGCCATCTGGATGATGTCGGGAAGCTGGTGCAGGTTCTGCCGGTGCATCACCGCGTTCACGGTGAGCGGCAAATCGAGCTCGCGCGTCCATCTGGCGACTTCGAGCTTCTTGCGGTGACCGTTTTTGTAACCGGCGACGCGATCGGCAAGGCCCTCTTCGACGCCCTGGAAGCTGATCTGGACGTGGCAGAGCCCGGCATCCGCAAGATCGCTGAGCTTGTCGCGCGTCAGCAGCACGGCCGAGGTGATCAGGTTGGTATAGAGGCCGGCGTCGCTGGCGTGCTTGACCAACTCGACCAGGTCCTTCCGCGCCGTCGGCTCGCCGCCGGAGAAATGCACCTGGAGCACGCCGATCTCGGCGAGCTCGCTCAGCACCTTCTTCCATTCCTCTGTCGTGAGCTCCTTGCTCGAGCGGTCGAGCTCGACCGGGTTGGAGCAATAGGGGCACTGCAGCGGGCAGCGATGGGTGATTTCGAGCAGCACGGCGAGCGGAATGCCGAAGGTCTCCGCCGTCGAGCGCTGCTTCTCCAGGACCGCGAGGCTGTCGCTGACATCTGGCGGGATGGTGGGATTGCCGAGCACATCGCTCATGACGTCTTCTCCCGGGCCTCCGTGAGAAAGCCCTTGTCGGCTAGGTCCTGCAGCATGACGATGACGTCGGCGAGGATCGCCTCGCGCGGCGCGGCGTATTTCGCCGCCAGCTGATCGGCGACGTCGCCGACATTGCGCTGGCCGTCGCAGAGCTGCAAGACCTCGACCGCGATCTCGTCCGGGGCCAGCACCCGTTCTGGCGCCAGGATCACCCAGACTTGTCGCGTCTCATCATACTTCAGCTTGGCATGCCGCGGCAGCACGGGGCGGCTTGCCTCGCTGACGCTGATGTTCCGCGGCTCGGCCATTGCTGTTCCTCGTTAGCTCGCCTTCTTAGTTTTCCTTGGGCACGAAGGCGCCCGGCGGAATGTGACCCTCGACATAGGCGTGTTGGAGTGCGTCCAGCTGCACCCACAGCACGTTGGTCTTGAAGATCAGCGCGTTGCACACCTGCGCGCGCTGCTCCGGCGTCGTGGCATGCGCCTTGACATAGTCGAGCGCAAAGCCCGCATCGCGCGGCGCCTGAGTCAGGCGTCGCTTGAAGTAGCTCATGATGTCGGGGTTGACGAAGTCGTAATGCGCCAGCATGCCGGAGATGCGCTCTTCGTGCAGGTTCGGCGCGAACAACTCGGTGAGCGAGGAGGCGATCGCCTCCAGCGGGCTCTTCTCGCGGCAGTAATGGACATAGGCTTCGACCGCAAAGCGCGTCGCCGGCAGGATGCCTTCGGTCGATTCCACGTAAGCCGTGTCGAGGCCGAGGCCTTCGGTCAGCTTGAGCCAGCGCTCGATGCCGCCCTCGCTGCCGACGTCGCCGTCATGGTCCTCGATGCGGTGGCGCCATTCCAGGCGCGTGGCGCGGTCGCGGAAGCGCGAGATGACGACCGCGTCCTTGATCGGGATCGTGCTCTGGTAATAGTAGCGGTTCAGCGCCCAGGCCTGCACCTGACCCTTGTTCAGCTTGCCACCATGCAGCAGCTTATGGAACGGATGCAGGCTGTGATAGCGCGTCGCCCCGATATGGCGCAGCGACGCCTCGAGTTCCTCGGCGCTAGTGAGCTTGATGTCCTTGCCGATCGAGAGCGCGGTCATTCCTGTCAGTGACGCGGCATTCACAGCACAATCTCCGTTCCATCCGCGGGTATCTGCCAGCTCGCCTCTTCAGTCGCTTTCCGCTCGGGTGAAGCGGGCAGCAGTGCCGGATTCGAGTTATTGATATGCAGAAAAATCTTCCTGTCGATAGTGAGGTCAGCCAGCCGCGCGATCGCGCCGTCGGCGCCGGACATCGCGACATGGCCCATGCTCTTGCCGGTCTTGTGGCCGAGCCCGGCCCTGATCATCTCGTCGTCGCGCCAGACCGTGCCGTCGAAGAACACCAGCGCCGCGCCGTCGATCTCGGCCTTGAGCGCATCGGTGACCTCGGCGCACGCGGCGATGAAATAGAAGCACTTGCCGCTTGTCTTGTCGGTGATCTTCAGGCCCAGCGTATCGCCGTCGCCGGTCTCTCCGCCAGGATGGGCCTTGCCTTCCAGATACCAGGCCGACTTGCCCGGCACCGCGAACGGCAGCACCTCGATCCCTGAACGCGCGCCGTCCGGCAGTCGCGGCTCGAACGGCTCGCCGATGTCGGTCGGCTGGCGCCGTACGTTCTTCTCGTTCAGCACGTTGAAGATGCTGTTGCTCTTCAGGATAGCCAGCACCTTCTCATGCGCGTAAATCGTGAAGGGCGAGCCCTCGCGCATCGACAGCAGGCCTGCGACCGCGTCGACTTCGCCGTTGGTCAGGATCACGCCCGCAATCGGCGTGTGGCGCAGCGCGCCAGCCTTCGGGTGCAACTGCGGCGTGGCGTTCAATTGCTGGCGAAGGTCGGGGGAGGCGTTGATCAGGAACCAGTGCTCGCCGTCGCCGCTGAAGGCGACCGACGCCTGGGTTCGCAAGAGGTCATGGCCGCTGGCACGGGCTGCTCGGCAGCCCTCGCAGCCGCAATTCCATTGCGGCACTCCGCCGCCGGCTGCGGCGCCCAGGACGACGACGCGAAGCATGATCCGTCTCCTGGAGGGAACATACCCGGTGGATCTCAGGCCGACGCAAATGCCGACACAGATTCTTTCTTTCGGCAACGCGTCGTGACTGAAAGATCCACCGGCGCAGAACGCGAAATCGCCCGCCGCTTACTTGCGGGTGGCGCTCACATACATGTTGATTTCCATGCCGCAGGGCACTTCGACGATCTTCGGGGCTTTCCAGGCCATTTGGCTCTCCATTTTCGCGAAACCGGACGTATCCGCCCGCGCTCAAGTTAATGCGGGCGGAGAAGTTCGCCAGTGAAATTTTCCCGACCAAGGTAGTAGGCCGGGAATTGTTGCGCTGCAAAGAGAGCATATTGTGGCCGTAAGATCAGCTACTGACGGACGCAAAAAAACGCCGATAGGTCGTGATCCCTGTCGGGATAAAGCAGTTGTGAGTATAGAACGGCTTCCAATCGGCCGCAGGCGACCCCATTGGATCAGGCATGCCAAGATATTTCTTCAACACCCGTATCGGCGACGAACTGATCGTGGATCCTGACGGCGAGGATCTGCGCAACCCCGATCGCGCGTGGGAGGTCGCCCGCCAGATGATCCTGGAGGTGGTGAAGTCGGAGGGTGCCCAGCCGGCCCTGCTCGAGGCCGTCATCGAGGTGACCGACGATGACGGGGAGATCGTGCTGGAGTTTCCCTTCACCGAGGCGCTGCTGGACATGCCGGACCAGTCCGCGACAAGGCATTGAGGCCCGCGGACGGGTAAGGGGCGCGCGGCTCCCTCCACGTCATTGCGAGCGTAGCGAAGCAATCCAGAATCCCTCCGCGGCAAGACTCTGGATTGCTTCGTCGCAAGGGCTCCTCGCAATGACGGAGAAAATGACGGAGAATGAGGCACCACTCCGGCACCAAACCCGCCCTTCGCCCCTGCGAAATCCGCATGGCTTTGCCGCGGTCCCGGCGCTAAAAGACGCCGGTCATACGGAGCAAGCCATGCAAGATCTCTGGCGCCTGTCGGCCGCCGACCTCGCCACCCTCGTCAAGTCCAAAAAGGTATCCGCCAGGGAGGCCGCCAAGGCCGGTCTCGCCCGCCTGGACGCCGTCAATCCCGCGCTCAACGCGGTGATCGACCACCGGCCGGACGACGTGCTCAAACAGGCTGACGCCGTCGACGCCGCCATCGCGCGGGGCGAGGACCCCGGCGTGCTCGCCGGCGTGCCCGTCACCATCAAGGCGAATGTCGACCAGGAAGGCTTTGCCACCACCAACGGCCTGAAACTCCAGCGCGACGCGATCGCGCGCGAGGACAACCCGGTGGTCGCCAATTTCCGCAAAGCCGGCGCCATCCTGCTCGGCCGCACCAATTGTCCGGCCTTCTCCTACCGCTGGTTCACCACCAATCTGATCCATGGCGACACCAAGAACCCCCGCGATGCTTCGCTGACTCCCGGCGGCTCCTCCGGCGGCGCCGGCTCGGCGGTCGCGGCCGGCATCGGCCACATCGCCCACGGCACCGACATCGCCGGCTCGATCCGCTATCCCGCCTATGCCTGCGGCGTGCACGGCCTGCGCCCGACGCTCGGCCGTATTCCCGCTTTCAATCCCGCGCTGCCGGAGCGCCCGATCGGGCCGCAGATCATGGCGGTCTCTGGCCCGCTGGCGCGCACCGTCAACGACTTGCGCATCTCGCTCGCCGCGATGTCGGCCCGCGACATCCGCGATCCCTGGTTCGTGCCGGTGCCGCTGGAAGGCCCCGCACGGCCGAAGCGTGCCGCGCTCTGTCTCAATCCGGGCGGCCTTGCCACCACGCCGGAGGTGAAGGCGGCGGTGAGCGATGCCGGCAAGCGGCTGGAGCGCGCTGGCTGGACCGTCGACATCATCGAGGATACGCCGCCGACGCGCGAGGCGGTCGAGTGGCAGATCAAGCTGTGGCTCGGCGACGGCTACGAGGCGCAGCTAGAGGCGGCCGAGCGCGAGGGCGATCCCGGCGCGCTGGCGTGCCTACGCGGCAACCGCAGCAGGGTCACACCGATGGACCAGGCGAATTACGCGAAGGCGCTGACCCGCCGCGCGACGCTAACCCGCGAATGGATGCTGTTCTTCGAAAAATATGCCGTGCTGCTGACGCCGGTCTCCGGCGAGCTGCCGTTCCCCGATCATCTCGACCTCAAGGATGACGAGTCCTTCAAGCGCGTCTGGGAAGCGCAGCTGCCGCAGATTGCGATTCCCTTCATGGGCTTGCCGGGGCTCGTGGTCTCCACCGGTCTCGTCGGCAAGGCGCCGGTCGGCGTGCACATCGTCTCCGGCCGCTACCGGGAGGATCTGTGCTTGCTCGCAGGCGAAGCGATCGAGGCCGGCGGCGTGCCGCCGTCGCCGATCGATCCCGTGGGCTAGCGATGACCGCCATCTACGACTTCAAGGCCAACTCGCTCGCCGGCGACGAGGTGCCGATGCGCCGTTTCGAGGGACAGGTGCTGCTGATCGTCAACACCGCGAGCAAATGCGGCTTCACGCCGCAATATCGCGGGTTGGAGAATCTCTATCGCGATCTGTCGCCGCGCGGCTTCTCGGTGCTCGGCTTTCCCTGCAACCAGTTCGGCGCGCAGGAGCCGGGACAGGCGGACGAGATCCAGGCGTTCTGTTCGACCAATTACGACGTCACCTTTCCGCTGTTCGAGAAGATCGACGTCAACGGCGCCAACGCACACCCTCTGTATGAGTACCTGAAACGGCAGCAATCCGGACTCTTGGGCGCCTCCATCAAATGGAATTTCACCAAATTCCTGGTGGACCGTGCCGGCAAGGTGGTCGCGCGCTACGCGCCGACCGCGCGGCCCGAAGGATTGCGCAATCAAATCGAAACACTGCTGTGAGCGAGACAATCATGAGCGACGAATTTCCGGACCGCCTGTCGGTCGATCCGAACAGCCCCTATTACAACGCGGACATCCTGGCGCGCGACGTCGGCATCCGCTTCAAGGGCATCGAGAAGACCAATGTCGAGGAATACTGCATCAGCGAAGGCTGGGTCCGCGTCACCGCCGGCAACGCCAAGGATCGCTACGGCAACCCGCTGACCATCAAGGTGCATGGTCCCGTCGAGCCGTATTTCAGGGGAAAGAAATAGTTTGAGCTGAGCGCGCGCCGCTCTCTCCTCGTCATTGCGAGGAGCCCTTGCGACGAAGCAATCCAGAGTCCTTCCGCGGGTAGCAGCCTGGATTGCTTCGCTTCGCTCGCAATGACGAAAGTGAAAGGCCAACCCCCATGTCCGTCCGCATCGTCGACGTCCGCGAAATCACCAAACCGATCTCCTCGCCGATCCGCAACGCCTATATCGACTTCACCAAGATGACGACGAGCCTGGTTGCCGTCGTCACCGACGTGGTGCGCGACGGCAAGCGTGTCGTCGGCTACGGCTTCAACTCCAACGGCCGTTACGGGCAGGGCGGTCTGATCCGCGAGCGCTTTGCCGCGCGCATTCTCGAAGCTGATCCGAACTCGCTGCTCGATGCCGCCGGCGACAATCTCGACCCCGACAAGGTCTGGGCCGCGATGATGACCAACGAGAAGCCGGGCGGCCATGGCGAGCGCTCGGTCGCGGTCGGCACCATCGATATGGCGGTGTGGGACGCGGTGGCGAAGATCGCGGGCAAGCCGCTGTTCCGCCTGCTTGCCGAGCGTCACGGCGTGACCGCCAATCCGCGCGTGTTCGTCTATGCCGCCGGCGGCTATTACTATCCCGGCAAGGACCTCTCGATGCTGCGCGGCGAGATGCGCGGCTATCTCGACCGCGGCTACAACGTCGTGAAGATGAAGATCGGCGGTGCGCCGATCGAGGAGGACCGCACCCGCATCGAGGCGGTGCTGAAGGAGATCGGCAAGGACGCACAGCTCGCCGTCGACGCCAATGGCCGCTTCAACCTCGAGACCGGCATCGCCTACGCAAAAATGCTGCGCGATTATCCCTTGTTCTGGTACGAGGAGGTCGGCGATCCCCTCGATTACGCGCTGCAAGCCGCGCTCGCCGAGTTCTATCCGGGCCCAATGGCAACCGGCGAAAACCTGTTCAGCCACCAGGACGCCCGCAACCTGATCCGCTACGGCGGCATGCGCCCCGATCGCGATTGGCTGCAATTCGACTGCGCACTGTCCTACGGCCTCTGCGAATATCAGCGCACGCTGGAGGTGCTGAAGACCTATGGCTGGTCCCCCAGCCGCTGCATCCCGCATGGCGGCCACCAGATGTCGCTCAACATTGCAGCCGGCTTGGGCCTCGGCGGCAACGAAAGCTACCCCGACCTGTTCCAGCCCTATGGCGGCTTCCCGGACGGCGTCCGCGTCGAGAACGGCCACATCACCATGCCGGAGCTGGCAGGCATCGGCTTCGAGGGCAAATCCGATCTCTACAAGGAAATGAAGGCGCTGGCGGAGTAGCCCGCCTGGTCGCCACACACTCCGTCATTGTGAGCGCAGCGAAGCAATCCAGAGGCTTTCTGCGGAGGCAGTCTGGATTGCTTCGTCGCATCAGCGCAAAATTGCTGCGCAATTTTGTCGCGTGCTCCTCGCAATGACGGTGGCGCGAGCAAGCGCCCCTTACGACAAGCGCATATCCAAGAGCCGCCGTCCTTCGCCCTTCAGCAGCTTCTTCACCGCGCTGGATGCCACGACCTCGCCGTCGTTGGCGTAGGCTTCGTGGTTCTTCTCGATGTCGTCGAGGCGGTAGAGGTAGTTGACCATGACACCGGCGGACTCGCGCATGCCCTTCGGTGAGAGGTCCCCTAGCCAGTTGATGCGCTCGAGCCGGGCGCCGTTGCCGAGATGGAAGCGGGCGACGGAGTCGATCAGCTTGCCCTTCGGCGTACGTGCCCTCAGGAAATAGTACGCCGCGAGCGGCTCCAGCAAGCTGCGGAGCAGCGCCGTCGTCTCGGGATGCTCGAACCATTTGGGATCGTCGAGACGCTTCAGCGTCTCGCAGTCCTCGTCCGACAGCGGCAGGTCCTTGTCCTGCTTCACCCATTGCATGAAGCCCGGAACCGGCGAGAGCGTCACGAAGGTGTCGAGCTTCGGCAGCTCGCGGCGCAGCTCCTCGACCACCTGCTTGATCAGGAAGCTGCCGAACGAGATGCCGCCAAGGCCACGCTGGGTGTTGGAGATCGAATAGAACACGGCAGTGCGCGCGCGCTCGATCGGCAGATGTTGGCGGTCCACCGCGAGCAGCGGCGCAATCGCACCGGGGATGGTCTCGGTCAGCGCCACCTCGACGAAGATCAGGGGCTCGTCGACCATCGCAGGGTGGAAGAAGGCGTAGCAGCGGCGGTCGACCGGATCGATGCGGCGGCGCAGATCGTCCCAGTCGGAGATCTCATGCACGGCTTCGTAACGGATGATCTTTTCGAGGATGTTGGCCGGGGTCGACCAGTCGATCCTGCGCAGCACGAGAAACCCCCTGTTGAACCACGAAGAGAGAAGATGTGAAACGTCGCGATCGAGCGCAGCGAGATCGGTGTGCCCGTTCATCATGCCGAGCAAATCGGCCCGCATGCTGACGAGGTCGCCGGTGCCGCCCGGCGCGCGGTTGAGGCGGCGGATCAGCTCCTGCCGTCGCGGCTCGGAAGCGAAATGCAGCGAGCTCGCGTCCTCGTCGGTGGGCTGGGCGCGCCATTTCTCGATCGCCTTGGACAGCCGCTCCCGATCGGGGCCGAAATCGCGCACCAGCGCCTCGAAGAAAGCGCGGCGTCCGGCCGCATCCAGCTCCTGGTAGAGATCGAGCACCTCGCGCGCCATCGCCGTGCCCGAGGCTTCGCCCCGGCCCGAGAGCAGCGCGTCGCAAAGCGCCATCAGCCCGGCGGCGTCTGGTTTGGTATCCGAGCCGTCGCCGCGGCGAAGCAGCGTGCGGCCGCGCTCGGAGATGGTGGCGAGCAGGTCGGAGAAGAAGGCGTTGGCCATCTGGACTTTTCGATTCCGGTTTGTGCGATGCGGAAGCTTACATGGGATTTAGGCGGAAGCCGATGACAATCAAGCAGGGGAATGCGGCATCTTTAGTTGGGCTGTGCGTTTCGAGAATGCTGTCATGCCCCGCGAGGGTTGTGTGACGCCACGCAAACGCGCTGTCATGCCCCGGCTTGACCGGGGCATCCAGTACGCCGTGGCTTCTCGGTTCAAGCCGCGCCGTCTCTGGATACTGGATTGCCCGCCTTCGCGGGCAATGACGCCGAATTTGGAATAGCAGCCTACTTCCCCGCAAATTCCGTCGGCGTCCGCCCCGTCACCTGCCGGAACGCCGCCGAGAACGCCGGCACGCTGGCATAACCCAGCGATGTCGCAAGCTGCTTTACCGACACGTTCGAATCCGTCGATAGCCGCTGGATCGCCGCCGCAATCCTTGCGCGCTGGCACCAGCTCTTGAAGCTCAGCTGCGTTTCCGTGGAGAACAGCCGCGACAGCGTGCGTGCGGAGGTTCCGACCTCGCGTGCCAGCGTGTCGATGTCGTGCAGGCCGGTGGGATCGTCGAGCACGATCATCGCGGCGCGGCGGCAGCGCACTTCGCGCGGCAGCGGCACGAAGGTCGTGGAATCCTCGGCCTGGTGCAATTCCAGCATCACGAGACGAACCAGCAGCTCGGTCCGCGCCTCGGTATTGCCCGCATCGAACAGCGCCAGGATCGCCTGGTGCAGCAGCGGCGACACCCGGACCACGAACTCCCTGGTCAGTCCCTCATATTGCTGCTCGCGCTTCAGCCAGGGCAGATCGAAATACAGCGTGCGCATCTCGATGTCGGCGAGCAGGTCGATAGCGTGCTCGAGCCCGGCGGGCACCCAGACCGCGCGGTCCGGCGGCACCAGCCAGCGCCCTCCGGGCGTCGTCACCTGCATGGTGCCCTTGGCGGCATAGATCAGCTGCGCCTCGCGGTGCAAGTGCGGGTCGATCCGCAACCCCTTGGGATAGTCGCGCGCGACCAGGTGCACGCCCGCGGTCGAGCGGTGGTTGCCCCGGACCTCCCGGAGGATTGGCGTTTCGACGACAGTCATTGGCAGCATCCCGTCATGCCCAGGACATATAACTCATTTCGGAGCAGGAGAGGATTCGTATGAACAGCCCCAGCCGGGTCATCAGTTTCGTCAATGCCGGCCATTTCATCGACCATTATTCGATGCTGATCTTTGCCGCCGCCGTCATCATCATGGGGCCGGCGCTCGGCATGGCCTATTCGGAACTCTTGCCTTACGCGACGCCGGGCTTCGTCGCCTTCGGCGCGGGCTCGCTGCTCACCGGCTGGCTCGGGGACCGCTGGAGCCGCCGCCACATGATGCTGATCTTCTTCGTCGGCATCGGCGCCTCCATGATCGCGGTCGGCTTCGTGCAGACCCCGGCGCAGCTCGGCGCGGCGCTGCTCGCGATCGGCATGTTTGCCTCGATCTATCATCCCGTCGGCACCGCGATGATCGTGTCCTATGCCGACAAGCTCGGCCGCGAGATGGGGCTCAACGGCGTCTGGGGCAATCTCGGTGTTGCCTCCTCGGCGCTGGTCACCGGCGTGATCGGCCAATATCTCGGCTGGCGGTTTGCTTTCATCGTTCCCGGCATCGTCACCATCCTGATCGGCATCGCGTTTGCGCTGACGGTCGTGCACGAGGACCGCAAGGGCTCCAAGCAGGCGGCGGCGCAGGCGCGCGTCGCCAAGCAGGACATGTGGCGCGTGGTGTTGTCGCTGCTGATCGTCGTGGTCGCGATCTCGACGACCTTCAACGCCGTCACCGTGGCGCTGCCGAAACTGTTCGCCGAGCGGCTCGCGGACCTGACCAAGAGCCCGGCGCTGCTCGGCGTCATCGCGGCCGGTGTCTACGTGTTCGGCGCGATGACGCAGTACACGATCGGACGGCTACTCGACCGTTACTCGCTGAAGACGGTGGCGCTGCCGCTATCCTTCATGCTGGCGCCGTTCCTGTATTTGGCCGCAAGCCTGTCCAATCTGCCGCTGATCGTGGTTTCGATCGGCATCGTCATGGGCGCGTTCGGGCAGGTCACGGTGAACGACGCCATGGTCGGCAAGTACACCACGGAAGAATGGCGCTCGCGCGCTTATGCCGTGCGCTATTTCGTCGGCTTTACCGCGGCCGGTGCCTCGGTCGGCCTGGTCGCCTGGCTCTACGAGCAGGGCGGCTTCGTCACCATGCTGCACGCCTTCGCCGCCCTCTGCCTGCTCGCGATCGCCGCCGCATTGATCCTGCCGCGCGAGATCCGGGCGCCTCAGGCGGCGTGAAGCGCCATCGTGAGGTGCACTGCTCACGCCACACCGTCATTGCGAGCGCAGCGAAGCAATCCAGAATCTTTCCGTGGAGGGACTCTGGATTGCTTCGTCGCAAGAGCTCCTCGCAATGACAGAGAACAGTCGCAATGATGGGGGATGTGGCGGCACGGCCTGCCGATGATGCCATTCTGCCGGTGTTTTGCCCGACGTGTCAAACGCCGGTTGCCGCCGGAAAACCTTAACGCCAACAACGCCGTTCTACTGTGCATGGGGTTGTTTTCGCATTTTTTGTTGAAGCACCCCCAAGGCCCGGCAGCGGAAGGCCGGAACTCCCTCCGCCTCCGGCGGGTTCTATTCCTGTTGCGCCGGCGCTTCGCCGGGCAGATGAAGGGGGAATGACACCCGCATGCAGTGGAGCCTGCTCCGACCGGTCGGCCTTGTCCCCGCGGCGCTTGTCCTCACCACCATTGCGGCGAGTGCTGAGGGCGGCAAATCGGCCGGCCCGTCCGAATTCCTCTTGGTGGCGCAGATCGTCTTGCTGATCGGGGTCGGCCGCGGTCTCGGCGAGATCATGCAGCGCATCGGCCAGCCCTCGGTGATGGGCGAACTGCTCGCCGGCATCATCCTGGGGCCGTCGCTGTTCGGCTGGATCTGGCCCGAGGCGCAGCACGCGATCTTCCCGAAGACGCCCGAGCAGAAGGCGATGATCGACGGCATCGCCCAGTTCGGCATTCTGCTGCTGCTGCTGCTGACCGGCATGGAGACGGACCTCAAGCTGGTCCGGAGGGTCGGCAGGGCGGCGATCGCGATCTCGATTGCCGGCATCCTCGTGCCCTTCGCCTTCGGCTTTGCGCTCGGCGAGTTCCTGCCGGATGCGCTGCTGCCCGATCCGCACGCGCGCCTCGTGGCCTCGCTGTTCATGGGCACGGCACTGTCGATCTCCTCGGTCAAGATCGTCGCCGTGGTCGTGCGCGAGATGAACTTCATGCGCCGCAATGTCGGGCAGATCATCGTCGCGACCGCCGTCATCGACGACACCATCGGCTGGATCATCATCGCCGTCATCTTCAGCCTGGCCTCGCACGGCACGCTCGATATCGCCTCCGTGGCCAAGGCCATGCTGGGAACGTTCGCCTTCCTGGCCGTCAGCTTCACCATTGGCCGCCGCCTGGTGTTCCAGCTGATCCGCTGGGCCAACGACAATCTCGTCAGCGCGGCGGCCGTCATCACGGTGATCCTGCTGCTAATGAGCGTCATGGCAATGATCACGCATCTGATCGGCGTCCACACCGTGCTAGGTGCCTTCGTCGCTGGCATCCTGGTCGGGGAGTCTCCGATCCTGACCCGGCAGATCGACGAGCGCCTGCGCGGCCTGATCTCGAGCTTCTTCATGCCGGTGTTCTTCGGCCTCGCCGGGCTCAGCGCCGACCTTTCGGTGCTGCGCGATCCCAATCTCCTGATGCTCACCGGCCTCTTGGTCGTGATCGCCAGCGTCGGCAAGTTCGGCGGCGCGTTCGTCGGCGGCACCCTGGGCGGGCTGAATGCGAGGGAATCGCTGGCGCTCGCCAGCGGCATGAACGCGCGCGGCTCGACCGAGGTCATCATCGCCACCATCGGCCTCTCCATCGGCGTGCTCAGCCAGAACCTGTTCACCATGATCGTGACCATGGCGATCCTGACCACGATGGCGATGCCGCCGATGCTGCGCGCGGCGCTGGCAAAGCTGCCGGTGAACGAGGAGGAGAAGGAACGGCTGGAGCGGGAAGAATTCGAGAAGCGCGGCTTCATCGCCAATCTCGAACGTCCCTTGCTCGCGGTGGACGAGAGCGCCAACGCCACCTTCGCCGCGCATGTCGCGGGCGTGATCGCCGGCATGCGCGGCCTGCCGATCACCGTGCTGCACATCGGCGAGCGCGCCAGGGAGCAGGACAAGGGCGAGGGCGAGAGCCACGAAGCCGTGGTGAAGAAGGCGGCCGCAACCGTCTCCGCCAATGGTGACGGCGAAGCCGGCAGCGTCGATGTCGTCACCCGGACCAGGCGCGCGGAGCTCGGCGAGACCATTGCCGACGAAGCGCGCAAGGGCTTCGACCTTCTCGTCGTCGGCATCGACAAGGTCGCTGCCGCCAAGGATCGCTTCGACCGGAAGATCGAGGCCATCGCCGCCGAGTTCGAGGGGCCGCTCGCGATCGTGGTGGCCAAGGGCAGGCACCTGAAGCAGCCGGTGCCCGACGCGCTCAACATCCTCGTTCCGGTCTCCGGCAGCGGCGTCTCCAAGCGCGGCGCCGAGGTCGCGGTGGCGCTGGCGCAGGCCGGCTCAGGCTCGCTACGGGTGATCTATGTGACGACGACGCGCGACAGGGGCGCGCAGCGCGGCACCTCTCGCGGACTGAGCCAGGAGACGGGCATCCTCAAGGACACCAGCGATCTCGCCGCCCGTTACGACGTCGACATCACCACGACGCTACGCGTGAACCGCGCGCCGGAGACGGCGATCCTGCGCGAGATCGATACCACCGACGTCGACCTCGTGGTCATGGGCGTCGACCGGATCCAGGCCGAGCATCTCTCCTTCGGCAGCGTCGCCGCCGCTGTGTTGAGGCAGTCGAAGGTGTCCGTGCTGCTGGTCTCGAGCGGCGAGGCGCGACAGGCACCGGCGGAGAAGGCGTAGAAGACGGTGCGCTCCCTCTCCCGCAAGCGGGAGCGGTTACACCGAGAACGCCGCGCCGCTGATCCTACCGACACTCTCAGGTCTTCACCTCCGCGACCACCTTCGCCTTCGGCGCTTTCTTCGACGCGCGCCAATTCTCGAAGCGCTGCACCACCACGAAGAAGGCCGGCACGAACAGCACTGCGAGGCAGGTCGAGGCCAGCATGCCCGAAAACACGGTGATGCCGATCGACTTTCGCGCGCTGGCGCCGGCGCCGGTGGCGAGCACCAGGGGCACCACGCCGAGGATGAAGGCGAACGAAGTCATCAGGATCGGACGGAAGCGGGCGCGCGCCGCCTCGATCGCGGAATCCAGGAGCGGCTTGCCCTCGCGGCCGTGCAGCTCGAGCCCGACCTCGACGATCAGGATCGCGTTCTTGGCCGACAGCGCGATGAGCAGGATCAAGCCGATCTGGCAATAGAGGTTGTTGTCGATCTTGAGGCCGCTGAGGATCAGCATCGGCCCGAGCAGCGACAGCGGCACCGCGAGGATCACCGAGATCGGCGCGTACCAGCTCTCATACTGGCCGGCGAGCACGAGATAGACCAGCAGCATGGCGAGGCCGAACACCCAGTAGATCTGGTTGGAGACCGCCTTCTCCTGATAGGACATCGCGGTCCATTCATAGCCGGTGCCCGGCGGCAGCGTCTTGTCCGCGATCTCTTCCATCAGCTTCAGCGACTGGCCGGAGGAATAACCCTGCGCCGGCAGGCCGATGACGGTCGACGATGGATAGAGGTTGTAGAGGCTGATCAGCGACGGGCCGGTGGCCGGCGTGATCTTGGCGACGGTGCCGATCGGGATCATGTCGCCGTTCGAGTTGCGCACCTGCATGTTGGCGATGTCGCGCTCGGTGACGCGGAAGGCCGGATCAGCCTGGGTGTAGACCTGGAACACGCGGCCGAACTTGTTGAACTGGTTGACGTAGGATGAGCCCAGGTAGGTCGATAGCGCCGAGAACACCTGATCGGTGGTGACGTGCAGCGTCTGGGTCTTGACGCGATCGATCTCGACGTTGAATTGCGGCACTGACGAGCGGAACGAGGATTGCACGCGCTGCAGCGCGCTCTGGCTCTGGCCGTTACTGACCATCGCCCCGGTGATGGCCTGCAGCTTGGCGAAATCGCTGTTGCCGTCGCGCAGCTCGACCTGCATCGAAAATCCCGCGGCGTTGCCGATGCCCTGGATCGGCGGCGGCGGTAGCACGATGGTGCGCGCCTCCATGATGGTCGCGAGTTTGTCGTTGAGCCCGTACACCAGCGAGCGCAGATCCTCGCCGGGCCCTTTGCGGGCTTCCCAGTCCTTCAGGATGATGTAGGCGACGCCTGCATTGGCAAGGCTGGCGCTGTTGTCGAGCGCGGAGATGCCGGCGATGGTGATGACCTGCTGGACGCCTGGAGTGTCCTTGATCAGCTCGCTCGCTCTGTCGAGCACCGTCTGGGTTCGCTCCAGCGCGGCGCCGTCGGGCAGCTGCACGGCAGCGATCAGATAGCCCTGGTCCTCGATCGGCAGGAAACCGGTCGGTACCCGCGACAGGCCGTAGCCGCCGATCCCGATCAGGACCAGCGCCACCGCGACCGAGACGGTGGCGTGCCGGACCAGGAAGCCGATCAGGCGGGTGTAACCGCGCTCGAGCCGGTTATAGACGGCGTTGAAGCCGCGGTAGAAGAAATTGCGCTGCTCCGGCGGCACCGCCGGCCGCAGCCAGAGCGCACACTGCGTCGGTTTCAAGGTCGCCGCGTTGATGGCGGAGAGAAGCGCAGTCGCGGCGATCACCAGCGCGAATTGCGAATAGATGCGCCCGGTCAGTCCTGCGAGGAACGAGGCCGGCAGAAACACCGAGATCAGCACCAGGGTGATGCCGACGATCGGCGCGAACAGCTGGTCCATCGCCCTGATCGCGGCGTCGTGGCCGTTCATGCCCTGCTCGATGTTGTGGGCTGCGCCTTCGACCACCACGATGGCGTCGTCGACCACGATGCCGATCGCCAGCACGATCGCGAACAGCGTCGACATGTTGATGGTGAAGCCAAGCGCCGCCATCGCGGCGAAGGCGCCGATGATGGTCACCGGCACGGTGGTTGCCGGCACCAGCATGGCGCGCCAATCCTGCAAGAAAACAAGGATCACGACCAGCACCAACAGGCCGGCCTCGATCAGCGTCATGTAGACCTCGTGCACCGAGGCCTCCACGAACTTGGTGGTGTCGAACGGCGTGTCGTATTTGATGCCTTCGGGGAAGTGCTTGGCGAGTTCCGCCATCTTCTTCTCGACCGCCTGCTCGACCTGGAGCGCATTGGCGCCGGGCGACTGGAATACGCCGATGCCGGTCGCGGGCTGCTTGTTGAGCGAGAAGATCTGGCTATAGGTCTGCGCGCCGAGCTCGACCCAGCCGACGTCGCGCACCCGCGTGACGTCGCCGCTGGTGCCCGATTTGACGATGATGTTCTCGAACTGGCTGGTGTCGTCGAGCCGTCCGTTGACGTTGAGCGTGTACTGAAACGACTGGCCCGGCGGCGTCGGTGGCGCACCGACCTGGCCGGCGGAGACCTGCTGGCTCTGCTGCTGGATCGCGTTGATGACGTCCTGCGGCACCAGGCCACGGACTTGCAGCTTGTTGGGATCGAGCCAGACCCGCATCGAATACTGGCCGGCGCCGAACACCGTGACGTTGCCGACGCCGGGCAGGCGCGAGAGCTCGTCGCGGATGTTGATGGTGGCGTAGTTGCTCAGATACAGGCTGTCGTACTTCGCGTCGGGCGAGGTCAGCGTCACGAACAAGAGGATCGAGGTTGACCGCTTCTGCACGGTGACGCCCTGGTTCTGCACCGCCTGCGGTAATTGCGCCAGCGCGCTGGAGACGCGGTTCTGCACCAGCACCTGCGCGAAGTTGAGGTCGGTTCCGATCTTGAAGGTCACGGTCAGCGTATAGGTGCCGTCGGAGCCGCTGTAGGACTGCATGTAGAGCATGTCCTCGACGCCGTTGACCTGCTGCTCGATCGGCAGCGCCACGGTGTCGATCACGGTCTTGGCGCTGGCGCCGGGATAGCGCGTGGTGACCTGCACGGTCGGCGGCACCACATCGGGATATTGCGCGATCGCGAGATTGAACAGCGCGACGCCGCCGATCAGGATCATCAGGAGCGCGATGACGTTCGAGAGGACCGGCCGCTCGATGAAGAATTTTGAAATCATGGCCGGCGCTCCTACTTGGCAGAGGCCTGCGGCTGCTCGATCTTCGTCACTTGCGGGTCGATCTTCTGGCCCGGGATCACCCGCAGCAATCCCGCAATCACCACGCGGTCGTCCGGCTTCAGACCGCTCTCGATCACGCGCAAGCCGTTGTCGACGGGGCCGATCTGCACCTTGCGCTGCTCGACGACGTTGTCGCTGTTGACCACCAGCAGATAGCGGCCGCCCTGGTCGCTGCCGAGCGCGGTGTCGGGGACGAGCAGGGCGCCCTTCTCCTGGTCGAAGGGCACGCGGACGCGGACGAAGTAGCCGGGCAGCAACACCCGCTTGTCGTTGGGCACGACGCCGCGCACCGCGAGCGTGCCC
The DNA here is from genome assembly GCF_004114935.1 of Bradyrhizobium zhanjiangense. Lineage (NCBI taxonomy): Bacteria > Pseudomonadati > Pseudomonadota > Alphaproteobacteria > Hyphomicrobiales > Nitrobacteraceae > Bradyrhizobium > Bradyrhizobium zhanjiangense. The sequence continues at coordinate 8,098,874 of NZ_CP022221.1, read as the reverse complement.
GTCGATGTATTGAGGGTCGGCGAGACGTAGTCGAGGTGGCCTTCATGCGGATAGCCGGTCTCGGTCTGGAGGCCCACTTGGATCGGCAACTGTTTGAGGTCGGCGACGGTCAGCCCGCGGCGGGCCGCTTCGGCGCGGATGCGCAGCACATCCTGCTCGTTGACCGTGAAGTTCACCCAGATCGGGTCCAGCGCGACGATCTGCGCGAGCTGGGTCGGAGAGGAGACGCCGACGAGCTCGCCGATCGAGACCAAGTGCGCGCTGACGATGCCGTCGAACGGCGCCGTCACCTTGGTATAGCTGTAATTGACCTCGGCGAGCCTGGTGTTGACCTGGGCCTGCTGCAGACTGGCCTGCGCGTTGTCGCGGGTGGATGTCGACGTGTCGAGGGTGGATTGCGAGACCGCCTGGCGCTGCACGAGCTCGACCTGGCGCTTGTAATCGGCTTCGGCCTGCTTGACGGTGGCCTGCGCGCCGACCTCCGCGGCCTTCGCCTGCTCGACCTTGAGCTTGTAGGTCTCCGGCTCGATGGTGAAGAGCTGGGTGCCCTGCTTGACGAAGCTGCCGTCCTGATAGTCGATCGATTGCAGAAAACCTTGCACGCGCGCGACGAGATCGACGCTCTTGATCGGCGCGGTGTTGCCGGTGGCCTCGACATAGCGCGTCACGGCGCGCTGCACCGGCTTTGCCACGTCCACCTTGGGCGGCGGCGGTGCCACGAAGGTGTTCTTGTCCTCGCAGCCGGCGAGCGCGATCACGGCGGTTGCCGTTGCCAAGGCCCGCCCGACATGTCTCCACGCTTCCTTACATCGTGCCGGAAATGCGGGATTCGCGCGCGTCATTCGGTGGCCCCCGGGTTGCTGTCTGTCGGTGCGGCAGGCTACCAACAAATGCCCGTCCGTGGAACACCATAGCCATGGCAGTCAGCGGCCTTGCACTGCAAACGGCGGCGTGGCCTTTGACAGGTTTGTCATGACAAATGGCTTTTCACTGAGCGCACGATCGACCAGAATTGTGTCAAAGGCCATGTGACCGACGTGATGCATTCAGAAGAAGAAAAGGTGAGGAGACCATGACATGCCCACGTCGCTCCAGTCGGCCCTTGCCAGCCTCGTTCTCGCAGCGGCGGTCGTCATGCTCGCGCTAGCTGATGGCCTGAAGGACGAGATCGCACCGACCGGCAAGCTGCGGGTTGCGATCGCGATCAGCCCGGCGGGCGGTGCGTTCTGGTCGACCAAGACCGAGGCCGGCTATGCCGGCGTTCCCGTCGATCTCGGCAAGGAGTTGGCGGCGCAACTCGGCGTGCCCGTCGAATATGTGGTGCACCAGAATTCCGGCCAGATCACCGATGCCGGGTCGAAAGGCACATGGGACGTCACCTGGCTTCCCAAGGATCCCGAGCGCGAGACCAAGATGATGTTCGGCCCGATCTACGAGGTCGCCGACGCCACCTATATCGTCAAACCCGGTTCGAACATCACCAATTTCGCCACGCTCGACCAGGCGGGCGTCAAGGTCGCGGCCGTCAACGCCACCACCACCATGCGCGGCGCCATCGCGCATCTGAAGAACGCGAAGGTCACGGGCTATCAGACCTATGACGAGATCTTCGGCCTGCTGAAGAGCGGCGAGATCGATGCCTTCGCGCTGTCGCGCGACCAGCTCAGCAAGATGGCGCAGAAGATTCCGGGGACAAAGGTGCTCAACGAGACCTTCAAGAAGACCGTGACCGCTGTCGCCGTCCCGCCCGGCCACAGCCAGGCATTGGCGTTGGTCACCAAATTCATGACGGAGGCCACGACGAACGGCACGCTGCGCAAGGCCTACGACAACAACGGGCTGAAGGATTCGCCGATCCGGACGGAGTAGCATGACCCACGTTGCGGCGCGCCGATCTGTCAGCGCCCCTTGATCTCCGCGTACTTCGCCATCGCGCGCTCGAATTTTCGGTTGAACAGCCACATCGCGGCAAGGATCTCGCGGAAGCTTGCCGAAGCTCGCGCCCGGTCAGCCTGCCCGAAAGCAAAGATGCTGTTATTGCGCAAGTGCTTCATGATCGTGGGGCTCGACACCCTGTAGTTCAGGAGATCGCCCGACTTGAGCGCGGATCTGGTCGGGGTGGGCACGATCTGGATCAGCTCGAATAGCTTCATCTGGTCGATCGGGTCGGGCAGCGTCTTCACGATTCCCGGGATCTCCCGGAACAGATCGGCATGCGCGTTCATCAGGCCGTCGCGCACGTTGGTCCAGTGGTTGAAGCGGTGGTCGGTGCCGCGGGCCCGCGCTTCCTCCTTGTCGTCGCGCGTGCTCAGCCCTGGATCGATCGCTGCGATCTCGCTCTTGATGGCTTCCCATTTCCTGCGGCCGTTGCGGTCCTCGGACGGGCCGGTCTGGAAGCTGCCCATATAGGTGTTCGAGCGTCCGTTGCGAACATTCTGCTTGCCGTTGGTTTCTGCAAAGAACAGCCCGAGGCTGATGCGCCCCGCAGCGTCCGCGTGGCCAGGTGCAAGTCCCTTGGCACGCGCGATCGCCGTGGCGAGATCGACGACGTCCTTGAACGGCGTCGGCGAGTTCTGCGCATTGGCGGGCGGCGCCTCCATGATGTCGAACAGTTTCGAATATTCGTCGATCAAAGGTTCGATGTCGGCGTCGAAATAGGCTGGAGGAATCTCGAACTTATTGGGCTTTCCGATTCTAGCGGGAATGGCGTCAGTGAGATCCTTGTAGGTGCTGATGACGGCGACGCGCGCCAGATACAGCGCCTGTCCCGGCAGGTTCGGCAGCGGCTGCTTCGCCTCGATCTGGCGCCGCCGCTCGGCCAGGACCGACTTGAAGTCGGCGAGCGCCCGCTCGTAGGCGGCGAGCGCCTCGGATTGTTTTGCCGTGAGCGTGCCCTGCTGTCCGACGGTGGGTGCCGTCAAGAGGGCGAGCGCCGTCAAGGCAGCGGCAACAAGATATCTCGGTCCCATGCGGTTCCCCGGCAGCTGTCGAATCGTCGCCACGGAACGTAAGCATCAGACGCGGAGGCTGGCGAGATGCAATCTCTCCCGAGCCGACGGCTGCCCTCTCCACCTATAGCGCGCGCTTCGAACTTTCCGGGGCGAGCAGGATGCCGATGAAGGCGCAGGCCGCGATCGCCTCGAAGTAGAGGATCACAGGGGTGAAGCTGCCGCTCGATCCCATCAGGGCGGTGCCGACCAGGGGCGCGATGCCGCCGCCCAGGATGATGCCGAGCTGCTTGCCGAGCGAGGAGCCGCTGACGCGAACCTCTGTCGGAAACTGCTCCGCCGTGAAGGCTGCTTCCGGCGCAAACATCATGGCGTGAATGATTCCGATCGAGACGACCAGGCCCATGACGAGCAGTGTCGGGTCCTTGGTCGCGACGAGCTGGAAGTAGATCGGGTACCACGCCGCCGCCAGCAGGATGCCGATCGCGATGAACGGACGGCGGCCGAAGCGGTCCGAATAGGCCGCGATCAGCGGCACCATGCACATTTCCAGGACGTTGGCGACCATGGTCCCGAAAGTGACGCTGGATTGCGCCATGCCGAGCGTCTTGACGGCGTAGCCGAGCACGAAGACCGTGCTCATGTACTGGAACGTGCTGTGCGCCATATTGGCGAGGCAGCCGAACAGCACCGATTTCTTCCACGACCGCGCCACGTCGAGCAGCGGTGCCTTCGGCCGCGCGGCTGAGGCCTGGACCGCCCTGAAAAGGGTCGACTCGTCGACCTGGAGGCGGATGTAGGTGCCGAGCACCACGAGGACGAGGCTGAGCACGAAGGGCACGCGCCAGACCCATTGCGCAAAATCCTGCGGGGTCGAGACGAAGCCGAGCAAGGCGATGAAGCCGGAGGCCAGGATCACGCCGATCGGACCGGACGCGTTGACAAAGGAAGCGAAGAAACCGCGTCTTGCCGACGGCGCATTCTCCAGCGTCAGCGACACCGCGTTCATGTATTCGCCGCCGAAGGCAAACCCCTGCACGAAGCGCAAGGCGACCAGCGCGATCGGCGCCAGGAGCCCGATCGAATCGTAGCTCGGCAGGCAGCCGATCAGGAAGCTCGCGAGACCCATCAGCACGAAGGTGATCGTCAGCATCGCCTTGCGGCCGAGCTGGTCGCCGTAATGGCCGAACACCATGCCGCCGAGCGGGCGGGCGATGAAGCCGACTGCAAACGTCGCATAGACCGCCAGCATGCTCGCCGTCGAATCCATCTTTGGAAAGAAGAAGCGGTCGAACACGATGGGAGCGGTGAAAGCGTAGATGAAGAAATCGTAGTGTTCGATTACCGATCCGAGCGAGGATGCGATCACGAGCTTACGGAACGCCGGCGTGATTGGCGCCGCCTCGGCGCGACTGGTCGCCCCGGTTATGACCTCGGCAGTGTTGCTCATACGTTTCCCCTCTCTGCTTTTGCTTATGTCGTCTCACATCGGGCGCGCCGGGCTGGCGGCGGAACGAGGCAGGCCTCGCCGCCGCCAGGGAATGGATCGCTCACCGCGCCTCGTCGACGACGGGATTGCGCAGGATTGCGAGCTTCTCGACCTCGACCTCGACGACGTCGCCGGGCTTCATCCAGAGCGGCGGGGTGCGCTTGGCGCCGACACCGCCGGGCGTGCCGCTGACGATGACGTCGCCGGGCTCGAGCCGGGTGAAGGTCGAGCAATATTCGATCTGGCACGGGATATCGAAGATCATGTGCTTGATCTGCGCTTCCTGCACGACCTGCCCGTTGAGACGTGTGATGAGCTTGAGCTCGCCAAGCTCGCCGAGCTCGTCCGGCGTCATCATCCACGGGCCGAACGCGCCGGTATCGGGAAAATTCTTGCCCGGCGTGAACTGGTGGGTGTGGCGCTGGAAATCGCGGATGCTGCCGTCGTTGTAGCAGGAGTAGCCGGCAACGTGACCCATCGCTTCGCTGCGGGAGATGTATCGTCCGCCCTTGCCGATGATGACCGCGAGCTCGCCCTCGAAGTCGAGATGGGTCGAGACGCGCGGCCGGATGATGGGCTTCAGATGCCCGGTCTGACTGTTGGAATAGCGCGAGAAGATGGTGGGGTGCTCGACCTCGGGGCGGCCGGTTTCCTTCCGGTGCGTCTCGTAGTTCAGGCCGACGCACAGGATCTTGTCCGGGTTCGGAACGACCGGCAGCCAGCTGAGCCCCGCAAGCGGCGTGGCGGCCGCCTTGGGCTTCGCGTCCGCGACGCCTGCGAGGGTACCTGCGATGGCAGCCCTGAGATCGGCATAGCGGGTGGCGAGCACGGCGCCGACATCGAGGAAATTGCTGCCCTCGACAAGGCCCCAGGTCGTCCGTCCGTCGATCGCAGCGGTCGCGAGTTTCATGCTGTCTTCTCCATTTTGAAATCCGGATCGGGATGGCCGTGCAGGCGTGAGCTGATCTCGCGCAAGAGACTGCCGAGCTCGGCCGCGTTGCGCGCCGCCCCGAACACGTAATGATCGGGCCGTACGATCGCGGCCACGACGCCGTGGCGGTCGAACCAGCCGGCCAGCACGCCGTCGGTCTCTTCCAGCACGCCGGATGCACCGGCGCCGGCAGGCGCGATTGCCGTCGCGATCAACTGCGGATGCGCGGCGCAGAGCGCCATGAGGGAGGGGGCCTCGCTGCGGCGGCCGTCGATGAGCACGCGCAAGCGGGGCCCGGTGATCTTGTCGAGCAGGCAAGGCGCGCCATCGTGCAGGACCTGAGGCTGCGGAAACAGGCTGCCGCGCGCGGCTCCATCCTGATCGGCCAGGAAGCCCGTACGGAGCGGCGGGATGATCTCCTGCCGCGTGATTTCGAGCGGCTTGCCGCCGCCTGCAATCAGGATCTGCGCATCGCGGCGTCGCGCGGCGGCCGGATCACGCTCGCAGATCGACTGGCCGATCGCCTTGATCTTTCCGGTCAGCTCGATCACGTGCTGCTTGCGCTCGGCCGTGTAGCTGTCGAGCAGGATGTCGGGCGAGGCGCCCCTCAGCACGGAATCGAGCTTCCAGACGAGATTGGTCGCATCGCGCAGGCCCTGGCACATGCCCTGGCCGATGAAGGGTGGCTGTTGATGCGCGGCATCGCCGGCGATGATGATGCGATCGTTGCGCCAATCAGCGGCCACCAGGGCGTGGAAACGATAGGATGCCGCGCGCCACAATTCGCCATCCTCTGGCGCGAGCCACGGTGCGAGCAGCTTCCATACATTTTCCGGCCGCGCCGTCTGCCTGGGGTCTTCGCCCGGCAGCAGCATGATCTCCCAGCGACGATGGTTGTTAGGGCCGATCAGGAAGCTGACGGGGCGCGCCGGATTGCAGAACTGCGCGGAGTTCTGCGGCAGCTTTGCGAGCGCGGCCTGATTGACCCGGACGTCGACCACGAGCCAGGGCTCATCGAAGATCAGGTCTTCGAGCACGATGCCGGCGATCTGTCGCACCGTGCTCGAGGCACCATCGCAGCCGAGGACGTAACGCGCCGTCACCGTCCGCGATTGTCCTGCCGCATCCTTCAACGTCGCCCCGACGCGGTCTGTCCGCTGCACGAGATCGACCAGCTCGACGCCGAGCTCGGCGCGGACACAGGAAAAGCTCAAGGCGTGGCGGCGCAGCTCGGCCTCGACCGGCGGCTGGCTGAACACCATGCTGGGCGTGTAGCCGAGCGGGTAGGGCTTTTCGACCATGTGGACGCGCCGGATCAATTGACCGTCGACGCCAAAATGCTCGGAGGCGGTGAAGGGCTCGACATGGGGCGCGATCGCATCGGCCAATCCCATATTGTCGAAGTGACGAAAGATCTCGTGGTCGAGCGCGATCGCACGTGGCTTGTCGTAGATGTCGGTGAGGCGATCGACGACGAGCGTGCGATGGCCGAGACGGCCGAGCAGTCCGGCCGCGACGGCGCCGGTCGGTCCGAAGCCGACGACGAGCACATCGTAATCCGCGGTGGCGGCGGACATCATCATGCGCGGCGATCCCTATCGAAGAGCACGGAGAGTTGCGCGGTCTTGCAGGCCTCGCTCTTGGGCGGCGCAATGCCCCATTGGTCGGTGCGTCCCGGCGGCCAGACCCATTCCGCGGGCCCCTTCGCGCGATAGCTGTCGTTGACCTGGAGGACTTCGGCGGTGTATTCGATGACGACCCCGTCCGGATCGATGAAATAGGCGAACACGTTGTCGCCGGGCCCGTGCCGGCCGACTCCCCAGCCGATCGGAAAGCCGTGATCAATCATGCGGCCGGAGCCGCGCATCACCGACTCCAGATCCGGCATCAAGAAGGCGACGTGGTTGAGACCGTTGCTTGGTGCTTCCGCGAGCACGACGGCGTGGTGATCGCTGTTGCAGCACAGGAATGCCATCAGCTTCGAGCGGTCGGTCAGGCGAAAGCCGAGCACCTGCTGGTAGAACGTCGAGAGCTTTTCGATGTCGGCGCTGTTGATGTTGACGTGGGCGAGCCGCTCGGGGCGGTCAGCCACGATGCGCGCCGTCTTGGTGCGATCGCCGTGGACGAACTCCATGCAGCAGCCCTGCGGCTCTCGGATCGCGAAGTGCGTGCCGCCCGATGGCGCGTGCGATGGCCCGGGCGGCGTGATGATCTCGCAATCCGCCTCGCGTGCGCGCGCGAACAGGCGGTCGAGATCGTCGCGCGAGCGGACGCGAAAAGTGACTTTGCAGAGCGCAGTCCGCTCGCCCTGCGAGAGCTCGAGAACGTGGAAATCCGCGCCCGTCGCGGCGAGATAGACCGTGCCCTCGGCTTCGGCCGCGACATCGAGGCCCCAGACCTTCGTATAGAAGTCGGCGGAGACGCCAAGGCGCGGCGTCGCAATCTCGACGCTGCGCAACGCGACCACCGGAAAATCGGACATCGGGCTTCCTCGTCAAGGCAGAGGGCCGCACCCGAATAGCCGCGGATCGCCCACCAAGCCGGTTGTTGTTGGCGAACGACTAATCTATATAAATCTATCCGTAAAGGCGAAATTTATAAATTATTTGGCGCTAGCCGCCTGATGTACAAAAAATCTCGACGAATCAGTGGGACGCCATGAGCTCAGACCTGTCGAGCCCGAAGACCGACGCGCCGGCGACGCTGGCGACGAGCATCTATGCCCGCCTCAAGGCCGACATCCTGACCACGCGCCTTGCGCCCGGACGCAAGCTCCAGTCGCGCTTTCTGATGGAGCACTACAATGTCGGGCAGACCCCGCTCCGCGAGGCGCTCAACCGTCTCACCACCGAGGAGTTCGTCGTCGGCATGGAGCAGCGCGGCTTCTACGTGAAGCCGGTCAGCAAGGACGAGCTCCGGGAATTGACCAAGACGCGCTGCTGGGTCGAAGGGCTGGCCTTGCGCGAATCCATGCAGAACGCGACGCAAGAATGGGAGGAGGCGCTTCTGGTGACGCATCACCGCCTCGACCGCACGCCGCGTTCGCTCGATCCGGAAAAGTTCGCGGACAATCCCGAGTGGGAAAAGGCGCACCGCGCGTTTCACGCGACGCTGATTGGCCTGTGCGGCTCGCGCCCGCTGCTCGGCTTCTGCGAGCAGCTTGCCGACCGGCTCTACCGCTATCGCATGATGTCGATCGCGAAGGCCTACCCGGTCCGGAAGATCGGGACCGAGCATGCACAGATCCTCCAGGCCGTGCTCGACCGGAAGACCGACGATGCCGTCGCGCTGCTGCAGCAGCACTATCAGCGCACGGCGGATGTGATCGATTCGGATCTCGAGACGGTGCTGCCGATGTCCGACACGCCTTACGCCGCGCGATAGTCCGGCGCCGTGGCCAAGAATTTGGCATAGGCATCCGCATCCGGCGGCGAGAAGCGCCCGGCGAGCCCGCCGCGCTTCTGGTTCTTCGCGCCGATATCGGCCATCAGCTCGTCGAAATGGCGGTAGTGATACGGCGCGACGCACAGGCCGCCATAGACGCCCGCGGCCGGCCGTTCGACGCGCTTGAAGTGCAGCATCATCTCGATGTTGTCGCGCATGGCTTGCGCCGTCGGTTGGTTGACGAGCTGGCCATCGGCATAGCGCACCAGCCAGTTCGCGGCGAGATCGGCGCAGAGCACGGTGCAGAACGATGAATTGAAGCCGACGAAGCCGAGCTCGGGCAGATCAGGGTTGGCGATCAGGCGATAGAGCCGGTACTGCCCATCGGCATCGACCAGCTTTTGCTGGTAGGCCGCGGGCAGGAACGGCACGCCGAGCTTGTAGCCGATCGCGAGCACCGCGATGTCGGCACCGATGCGCTCGCCGCCGCTCATCACGATGCTGTCGCCGTCATAATGATCGAACGTGCCGAACACGGCCTTGATGCGGCCGTCGGCGACCATGGGATAGAAGCCCGGCGTTGCGATCGGCACCGAGCAGTTGACGCCGTCCTCGATCCGCTCCTTCGGGACCATGTTGCACCGGTTGAGCTTGAGCTGCGCCTTCAACAGGCTCTCCAGCCCGCGCCAGTTCGCCCAAACCAGCGGCGCGGCGAGGCGGTGCGCGAGCCGGGCCATCGTGCTGATGCCCCAGCCCGGAAACATCTCCTCCTGCGCGCGGATGTAGAGGATGCGCTTGAAGTTCACGAGCCCGCCGATGAAATAGGGGATGCGCCAGACCGGCTCGCGCATCACGATGGTGACCTCGCGCGCGCCTGCCTTGACTGCGTTCACGGCGATATCGGTCGCGGATTTCGAGCCGCCGAGCACGACGACGCGGCGTCCCTTTGCCAGGGCGGCATCATTGTATTTCGACGAATGCAGGATCTGGCCGCCGTTTGCCACAAAGCCGTCCTCGCCCGGGCAATGCAGCTCGCGCGGTTCGTTGAATTGACCGGTGCAGACCGCGACGAAATCGAAGTCTTCCTGCGACGTCGCACCGTCCTTGCCGCGCAGCCCCAGCGCCCAGCCCGGTTTGTCGTCGGCGCGCCGCGCCATCCCGGCGATCTCGGTGTTGAGGCGCAGCATGCGGTCGAGGCCAAAACTCTTCGCGTAGTCGGCGAGATAGGCGTGGACCTGCGGCCCGGTCGGCCATTCCGGATAGGCGTCCGGCATGGCGCGGTCGGTGTAGCGGTAGAGCTCCTTCGGGCTCTGGGTCTGCACTTCGGGATAGGAGCGCGCCGGCTCCCAGACGCCGCCGAGATCGCCGCTGCGCTCGATGATGGTGACGCGGTGACCGCGGATGGAGAACGCTTTTGCGGCGGCAAGGCCGGAGACGCCGGCGCCGATCACGCAGACATGCTTCGGAGTGATCATGGGTTTGCTCGCAATCAGTGGTGTTTCGCGCGCAAGCGGCCACGTTCGGCCGCAAGGCGCGGCCGGCGGAGCTGCAAGCAGATGAAAGTGACGAGGAGGCGGGCTGCCTAGTCGTTCGCCTCTGGTGGCAGGAAGTCGACCTCGTGCAGCGCCGAGATGCGTACGACTTCGGCAGGGTCGGTCAGGTTGTGCAGCTGGTTGAACAGCGCCTCCAGCTTCTGCATCGGCGAGACCCAGAACAGCGCGCGGCACGGCTTGTCGGACTTGTTGAAATAGCCGTGCGGGATGCCGCGCGGCATGCGCACGAGGTCGCCGGCATGGGCCTTGACCCATTTTCCGTCGAGCTTGAGGTCGAGCGTGCCCTCCTGCACCAGGATGAACTCGTCCTGGGTCGGATGGATATGCACCGGCACGAACTGGCCGGGATCGCTGTTGGTCTCGAACGCGAAGGTGGAGTCGGTCACGGCCTTGGGGAAATAGACCTGGCCCAGGATGTTCCAGCTCTTGCCGCCATAGCCCGTGCCGTTTGCAGTAATGCCCTTTTCGAGTGCAGTCATGCTCGCCTCCTCATGGATTCCGGCGGGGATGGAGCATCGGCCAGTCGTGGCCCGCCTGTCTATCCGCTAAACGAATCCGCAACGGCTGTTGCCATGCAGCACGACGATTTTGTGGATGCGGCCCTTTTCGCTGTCACGGAACTATTATAGGCTTAAAGTAATTTCGTGACGCGAAGCGTGGTCGACGATGTCCGCAGCCGTGCTGGAAATGAGCGCGAGACCAACCGCAGCCGAACGGCTTGCGGATTTCGCCCGCGTCACCACTGACGATGTCGACGAAGCAGCCGAGCAGATCGGACGCATCTTCTGTCCGCACGATCTCAAGCCGACGCGTGCGCGTGCCGCCGGCTTCTCCGCCCGGCACAATTGCGCGGCATTCGCAGGCTTTTCCATCAACTATGTCGCCTATGGCGGATCGGTCAGCATTGATCCCGGCTGCCTCGAACGCTTTTTCCTGGTCCAAGTCCCGCTCACGGGCACCGCCCGCATTCGTGCCGGCGCCTGCGAGCTCGATGCCGTGCCGGACCGGACGGCGTCACTGCTGTCGCCGACGATCCCGACGCGCATGACCTGGGCCGACTGCGCGCAAGCGATCCTGCTGCTCGATCGTCGCATGGTCGAGCAGCGCGTCGCGGCGCTGTCGGGCAGGGCGGCCGGCACGGTCGAGTTCGATCCTGTGATCGACCTGGACGCGCCGTCGGGGCGGGCGTTTCGGGCCAGCCTTGCCCAGCTGATGACGCTTGCCGAACGTCTCGGTCCCGCCGGCAGACTGTCACCGGTCGCGATGGCCGATTGGCGCGAGGTTCTGCTGGATCACCTCCTGAATGGCCAGCGGCATGACCTGTCGGATGCGATCAGGACGTTTTCGGGCCGGGCCGAGCGTCTGCCGCGCGCGCTCCGCGCCGCGCGGGATCATCTTGCGGACAATGCCGGCGAGCCGCTCGACCTCGCGCAGCTCGCCTGCGCCTCCGGCATCGGCATTCGCGCGCTCCAGCTCGGCTTCCGCCGTCACTTCGGCCTGTCGATCTCGAAGATGCTGCTCGACATGCGCCTCGCCGGTCTGAACGCCCGCCTCGCGCAGGCTTCGCCCGATGCCTCCATCACCGAGATCGCTTTCGATCTCGGCTTCACCCATCTCGGCCGCATGGCGGGGGCCTACCGCGAAAAATTCGGCGAGACGCCCTCGGCGACGTTGCGGCGAAGGATGAGCTGAAGCGAGACGCCTATCTCCGCGGCCGCGTCGTGCCGTTGTCTTCGGCCGCCTGCCTGCGCAGAAAAGCCTCGACGTCAGCCTGCACGGAGTAGGGCGTCGGGATCGCATCGCCGGCGGAATCGACCGCGGTGTCGAGACAGCGGCGCAGCATGCGTGCGAGCTCCGCCTTGCGATAGGGCTTTCTCAGCAGCGGCGCCATCGTGGCGCGTCCCTGCGTGTGCAGCGAATCATAGGCATATCCGGATGTGAACAGCACCCGCAGGGACGGCCGCGCGGCCACCATTTGCTCGGCGAGCTCCCGTCCGTTCATGCCGCCGGCCATCACGATGTCGGTAAAGAGCAGGTCGAACGCGGTGCCTTCGGCCGAAACGGCCAGCGCTTCGGCCGCATTGGCGGCGGAGATGACCTTGTAGCCGAGGCTCTCGAGCTGGACGGTGACGTAGCGGCGGACGTCGCGGTCGTCCTCGACGCAAAGGACGGTTTCCTTACCCCCGACGATCTTGCGGTCGTCATAGCCGGTCGGGCGAAGCGCGCTCGTCTCCGCCTTCGGCAGGTAGATCGTGAAAACCGTGCCGCTTCCTTCTTCGGACGCGACCTTGATGCCGCCGCCGGACTGCTTGACGAAACCGAACACCATGCTGAGCCCGAGCCCCGTGCCTTTGCCGACCTCCTTGGTCGAGAAGAACGGATCGAAGATGCGCTCGAGGATGGCCCGCGGAATGCCGGTGCCGGTATCGGCGATCTCGATCTCGACATAGTCGCCGGCATAGCCGGCGCCGACCGCCACCGCCTCGCGGACGCCAAACACGACGTTGCGCGTCGTCAGCGTCAGCTTGCCGTCGTCCAGCATCGCATCGCGAGCGTTGATTGCGAGGTTGAGCAGCGCCGAGCTCAGTTGGCCGCGGTCGGCGTAGGCGAGCCAGACGTTGCCGCCAAGCCTGGTCACGATCTCGACCTTCTTGTCGAAGGTCGCCAGCAGCTTTGCCAGCTCCTCGATCAGCTCGTTGACATCGATCTCGGCCGGCTGGAGCGCCTGCTTGCGTGCAAAGGACAGCAGGCTCGATGTCAGCGCGGCGCCGCGGTCGGCGGCTTCGCTGATCAGCTTGGTGATGGTCGCAAGCGGCGGGTTGTCCTTGACGGCGTCGGCGAGGATCTCGATCGTACCGGTGATCACGGTGAGCATGTTGTTGAATTCGTGCGCGATGCCGCCGGTGAGCTGGCCGACCGCCTCCATCTTCTGGGCCTGGATCAATTGCTCCTCGGCAGCGCGCTTATGGGTGATGTCCCTGACGAAGGTGTTGATGATGGAGCGCTCTCCTACCCGTAACACCGTGCTGGACGCCTCGGTCAGGATGTGGTCGCCGTTCCTGTCGATCAGGCTGACCTCGAAGCGCATGCCGCTTGGTGCGGCCGACAATTCCGGAACGAGTCGCGCCATGCGTTGCCTGAAGGCGGCGCGGAGCGGCTCGGCGACGATGAGATCGACGACATCGGCGCCGAGAGCCTCTTCGCGCGTCCATCCGGTCAGGGCCTCGGCCTGAAGGCTCCACTCCAGCACGACACCGCTGTCGTCGATCTGAATGAAGGCATCGAGTGCGGTCCTGATGACGGCTTGCGTCATCTGCGCACTGTCGCTGCGCGCTTGCGACAGTGCGGCTGATTGCGCGGCGGCGCGTTTTGCTTCTGATGTTTCGATGGCCCGCGTGCAGAGCCGCGCGAGCAGCGCTGCAACGGCGGCGCTCACCAGCAGGGCAATGAGTTGGGCCGTGCCGAACCCTGCGCTGCCAGTCACAGCATAGGAGGCGAGAAGGGCCGCAGCGGTCACGATGACCTGGGCGGCCATCGCAAGTGTCAGAAGCCCCCTGAGTTTCATGGTCTCACACCAAAGACGCCAACCGCGGACCGCCCGGCCGCTTCGTCCGGCTTGATGTGAGCTACAGACTCCGCGTGGCTCCGTCGAGGGGCAATTTACGGTGGTAGCGGGCGGCGGGGCCCCTCAGGAGAGGGAGTACCGTATCATCCCGCCGGCGGATCGGTCTGGCGCAGCGTCGTCACCCAGATCACGCGCGCCACCTGCTGGGTCGGGTTGTCGAACATGTGCGGCACGATGCTCGGAAAGCGAAAGCTGTCGCCGGCCTCCAGTACATGAGCCTGGTTGTCGAGCCACAGCCGCAGGCTGCCCGAGAGGATGTAGCCCGCCTTCTCGCCGGTGTGCTGCAGGAAGTCGGTGCCGGAGGAGGCTCCGGGATTGAGCGTGAGCTCGTAGAGCTCGAGCTGGCCTTTGCCGTCAGGCGTGAGCGCTTCCTTGACCACGCCGCTGGCGGTGAGCCGCAGCAGCCGCCGGTTATTCTTGCGCACGATGTAGCGCTGCACGTCGGCGGGATCGCTGCTCTCGAAGAAATAGGAGATGGGAACGTCGAGCGCGATGCTGAGCAGGCGCAGCGTGCGGATCGACGGCATGGCACGCGCGCGTTCGAGCTGGCTGATCATGCCGGTGGAGAGGCCGGTCTTGTTGGCGACGTCTTGGATCGAGAGGCTGGCGCGCTGACGCAGCAGCCGCACGGTCTCGCCGAGGCGCTGGTCGACCGCATCGTCGGCCTCGATCGCCGGGGCGTCCTTCGGATCCTTCGTATCGCCGCGACCATCCATGTCGCTCTCCCATGCATCATCTCAGCCTCGGACCACTAGGCCCTGGCTTTAGTCGGAGTGAAAAGGTCGCGCATTCTAGCAATGCGATTGACAGCTGTATTTAGTCGTGATGAAATTTTGGCTGAAAAATTTAGAAGCACTAAAGCCCACTCCTGTCCCTTCGCCGGGGTCTCGGGGCGCGGGGGACGGTGCCGCGTGCGACAACGGAGAGTGGCCATGGCAGACGGCACCGGCAAGTTCGGCGTTGGAGCAGTGCATCTCGGCATTCCGAATCGCCGTCAATTCTTCCAGCTTGGGGCCGGCGCCGCGGCAGGATGGACACTTGCAGGCAACGCCTTCGCGCAGGTCGAACGCCCGACCAATCCGCCGGACAAGCCGCGCGGGCAGGTGATCGCAGCGCTGTCGCAGGAGCCGACCGTCTTTCATCCCTTGATGCCCGGCATCGAGGTCGATCAGGGCGTCTGGTGGCAGGTGTTCTCTCTGCTCTGGTTCATCGATCCCGCCGGCAATTTCGTTCCCGACCTCGCGCGCGAAGTCCCGACCATCGAGAATGGCGGTCTGTCGGCCGACGGTCTGACCTGGAAGATCAAGCTGCGCAGCGACGTGAAGTGGCATGACGGCACGCCGTTCACGGCCGATGACGTCAAGTTCTCGCTCGAGCTGATCAACAATCCCGATTTTCGCGCCCGCAGCCGCGTCGGCCATAGCCTGGTCAAGGACATCAAGGTCGTCGCGCCCGACGAGATCCACTGGCGAATGGAAGCGCCTTATTCGCCCTACATGTCGATCCTGGGATCGCTGACCTTCATCGTGCCCAAGCACATCCTGGAGAAGGTCTCCGATCCGAACGCCTCACCATTCCACAATGCGCCTGTCGGCACCGGGCCGTTCCGCTGGGGCGAGCGCGTGCCCGGCGACCACATCCTGCTCAATGCCCACACCGGCTATCACGGCAAGGGACCGTACGTCGAACGCGTGGTCTTCAAATACATTCCTGATCTCACCGTTCTCTACACCCAGTTCCGCACCGGCCAGGTCGACTACACCGGCCTGCAGGGCATCTTGCCGAATTTCGTGCAGGAGGCGAAGACGCTGAAGGGGCGCAAGATCGTTGTCTCCTCGACGTCCTCTGTGGAGCACATCGCGCCCAATCTGGAGTTCGGTCCCTTCGCCGACCGCGCGGTGCGCGAAGCGCTCTATCTCGCCATCAACAAGCAAGCGATCATCGATGCGCTCAATTACGGATTGCCCAAGCAGACCGAGAGCTTCGTGCCGCAGCAGGCCTGGTCGTTCCAACAGGGACTGCCGCAGCATAAATACGATCCGGCCAAGGCCAACGCGCTGCTCGATGCCGCCGGATGGGTTCGCGGCTCCGGAGGCATTCGCGAGAAGGGCGGCGTCAAGCTCGAATTCGCCAACTCCACGACGTCAGGCAACGCGGTGCGCGAGCAGACCCAGCAGCTTCTGATCCAGGACTGGCGTGCGATCGGCGCTGCGATGCGCGTCAACAACATGCCGGCGGCCGTGATCTGGGGCGACTTCTGGCAGCAGTCGAAGTTCAACTCGGTGATCGTGGGCGTGAATTTCATGTTGGGCAGCGACCCCGACGTGACGCCGCGCTTCGGCTCGGGCTCCATTCCCGCCAAAGGCGGCCGCGGCTACAACACCTATCAGTACCAGAGCGCGGAGGCCGATCGGCTGCTCGCCGAAGGCGCCAAGCAGTTCGATCTGTCACAGCGCAAGGCGACCTATGGCGAGCTGCAGAAGCTGATCCGTAACGATCTCGCCATCCTGCCGCTGTTTCAGGGGTTCATTGCCGAGGGCGTCAAGGAGGGGCTGCAAGGCTTCCGTCCCAACATCAACACCTCCATCAACTGCTGGAACATCCGCGAATGGTACTGGGCCTGATCTATCAGGTGTGCAGGGCAGCCTGAGATGGCCCGTTACGTCGTCAACCGCCTGGCCCAGGCGATCATGCTGCTGGTGATCGTCTCGGGAATCGGCTTTTCCATCCTGCACCTGGCGCCCGGCGGTCCGCTCTCGCAATTCGCGGCCTCCGCGCAGATGACGCAGGAGGATCTCGACCGCGTCACCAAGCAGCTCGGGCTCGATCGCCCGCTGCCGATCCAGTATCTCGACTGGTTCGGTCGCATGGTGCGCGGCGATTGGGGCCGCTCCTATCGCGACGGCGAGGCGGTGCTGTCGGTGATCTCTTCGCATCTCGGCGCAACCCTCGAATTGATGGCGACGGCGACGATCATCGCCGTGCTGCTCGGCTGCTGGATCGGCGTGCTGGGTGCGCTGCGCCGCTATTCGCTGTTCGACACGCTCGCAACCGTCGGCGCCATGATCGCACTGTCGATCCCGACCTTCTGGTTCGGGCTCGTCACCATCTATGTCTTCTCGGTGAAGCTCGGCTGGCTGCCGGCCGGCAACCGCGAGACCGTCGGCGATGGCTCATTCCTCGACCTGGTGCATCATCTGATTGCGCCGGCGATGGTGCTGGCGCTGGTCGAGACTGCGATGTGGGGCCGCTTCATGCGTTCCTCCATGCTGGAAGTCATCGACCAGGACTACATCCGCACCGCCCGCGCCAAGGGCATGCCGGAGTGGCGCATCCTCACCGTGCACGCGCTGCGGAACGCGCTGCTGCCGATGATCACTGTGGCCGGTCTGCAGTTTCCGACGCTGCTCGGCGGCGCGCTGGTGGCCGAGACCGTCTTCACCTGGCCCGGCATGGGCCGGCTGTTCCTCGATTCCATCGGCTATCGCGACTATCCCGTGGTGATGGGCATCTTGATGTTCTCGGCGACCATGGTGCTGATCGGCTCGTTGCTCGCCGACATCTTCTACGCCGTCGTCGATCCGCGCATCCGGGTGGGCTAGGCGATGGCGACGGCGACCCTTTCCACAGTCCAGCCCGCCCCCGGCCAGGCCGCCTGGCGGCGCTTCCGCCGGCACCGCCTCGCACTCGCGGGTGCCGTGATCATTCTGGTGCTCGTGCTCGGCTCGGCGTTCGGTCCTTATCTGTTGCCATTCGATGACACCTATATCGACATCATGAAGCGGTTCGCGCCGCCGCTGTCGGGTGCGCATATCCTCGGCACCGACGAACTCGGCCGCGACGTGCTCGCGCGCTTGATGATGGGCGGCCGCGTCTCGCTCTCGATCGGCATTGTGGCGATGGTGATCGCGATGGCGGTCGGCATCGTCGTCGGCGCCTTCGCCGGTTTCCATGGCGGCGTGGCCGGCGCGGTGCTGATGCGGCTCGTCGACGCCGTGCTGTGCTTCCCGACCATCTTCCTGCTGCTTGCGCTGGCGGCGCTCACCGAGCCTGGTCTCATCACCACCACCGTGCTGATTGCGGCAACTGCATGGATGGCCGTTGCCCGCGTCGTCGAGGCGCAGGTGCGATCGCTGCGGGAGCGTGAGTTTGCGGTCGCCGCGCTCGCCTTCGGCTCCTCGAACCTGCGGATCATGTTCCGCGAGCTCGTGCCCAACGCGATCGCGCCGATCGTGGTCGCGGCGACGCTGAACGTCGCCAAGGCGATCCTGCTCGAATCCTATGTCAGCTATCTCGGCTACGGCATCCAGCCGCCGGCCGCGAGCTGGGGCAACATGCTCAACAACGCCCAGATCTATCTCACCAGCGCGCCCTGGCTCGCGATCGCGCCGGGCGTCGCCATCACGCTGGCGGTCACCAGCTTCAACTTCCTCGGTGACGGCCTGCGCGATGCGCTCGATCCGCGAATGAACATCCCATGACGAGCCCAGGTCCGTTCGAACTGAAGTCCAGGAGTGCCCCATGTCCCCGCCGCTCAACCGTATAAACAGCGATGAACGCCTGCCGGCACAGGCGGATGTCGTCGTCATCGGCGGCGGCGTGATCGGCGTGTCTGCGGCCTATCATCTGGCGAAGAAGGGTCTTTCCGTCGCGCTGGTCGAGAAGGGGCATGTCGGCGGCGAACAGTCGAGCCGCAATTGGGGCTGGTGCCGCCAACAGGGCCGCGCGCGCGAGGAGATTCCGCTGGCACGTGAGGCGCTGCGGCTGTGGGAGGACATGCAGAACGACGCCGGCGTCGATGCCGGCTTCCGCCGCACCGGCGTGCTGTTCCTGACCAAGAGCAAGGACGAGCTTGCGAGCTGGGAACGTTGGGCCGCGGTCGCGCGCGAGCAGCAGGTCCACTCCACCATCCTGACGCCGGCCGAGATCGCCGAACGCATGCCTGGCAATGCCGACAAATGGGTCGGCGGCCTGCACACGCCGAGCGACGGCCGCGCCGAGCCGTCGATGGCCGTGCCCGCGCTCGCCACGGCCGCGCGAAAGCACGGCGTCACCATCCATCAGGGCTGCGCCGCGCGCGGACTGGAGACTCTGGGAGGCCGGGTTAGCGCCGTCGTCACCGAGAAGGGCACCATTCGCACGCAATCCGCGCTGCTGTCGGGCGGTGCCTGGTCGTCGCTGTTCTGCCGCCGTCACGGCATCGAGCTGCCGATCGGTCTCGTTAACGCCACGGCATGCCGGACCACCCCCGGACCGGAGATCACCTCCGGCGCGCTCGGCACCGATTTCTATTGCATCCGCCGCCGTCTCGACGGCGGCTTTACGCTGGCGCTGCGCAACCGCGGCACGGTCGAGCTGTCGCCCGACCTGTTCCGCTACGCCCGCACCTTCTGGCCGACCTATCAGCATCGCAAGAACGGGCTGAAATTGTCATTCGGCAAGTCGTTCTTCGACCAGATCGTACGCGGCACCAGCTGGAGCTTTGATAATCCGTCGCCGTTCGAAGCCGAACGCGTGCGCGATCCGGCCCCCGACATGTCACTGGTCAATGCGGCGCTGGCGTCGCTGATCCGTTCGAATCCGGAATTGAAGGACATCGAGATCGCGGAAGCCTGGGGCGGCACCATCGACTGCACGCCTGATACCATCCCCGTGATCTCGCCGGTTGATGCCTTGCCCGGCTTCTTCCTCGCCACCGGCTTCTCCGGTCACGGCTTCGGCATTGGTCCCGCGGCCGGCAAGCTCGCCGCCGATATCGTGACCGGCTCGACACCACTGGTCGACCCGGTGGCTTACAGCCACAAGCGCATGATCGACGGCCGGCGGCTCGCGCCGGTCAGCCCGTTTTGAGGCGGCATGACGGTTCTCTACAAGGCCAATATGGTTCGCGGCGCCGAGTGGGCGCGCTTCTTTGCGGAGCGCGCACCCGATCTGCCGTTTCGGCTCTGGCCCGACATCGGCAACCCCGCTGATATCAGGTATCTGGTGGCGTGGGTGCCGCCGGAGGATATCGCCACGACGTTCCCGAATCTCGAACTGGTCTTCTCGGTCGGCGCGGGTGTCGATCAATTCGACGCCACAAAGCTTCCCGCGCATATTCCTCTCGTCCGCATGCTGGAGCCCGGCATCGCCGAGACCATGGTGGAATACGTCACCATGGCGGTACTCGGCCTGCATCGTGATCTCCTCCATTTCATCGCCCAGCAGAGGGAGCAGGTCTGGCGCGAGATCCGGATCACGCCGGCGAAGCGGCGGCGTGTCGGCGTGATGGGGCTCGGCCAACTCGGCCAGGCCGTGCTCGATCGGCTCAAGGCGTTCGGCTTTCCGCTGCTCGGCTGGAATCGCTCGCCGCGCGAGATCGAGGGCGTAACCTGCTATGCGGGCGCGGGCTCGCTGCCGGACTTTCTGTCGCAGACTGACATCCTCGTCTGCCTGCTGCCGCTGACCGACGAGACCCGCTGTATCTTGAACGCGGACCTGTTCGCGCGTCTGCCGCGCGGTGCCTCTCTCGTCAATGTCGGCCGTGGCGCGCATCTCGTCGAAGCCGATTTCCTCGCCGCGCTCGACAGCGGCGCGCTCGCAGGCGCCGTTCTCGACGTCGCCGAGCCGGAGCCGCTGTCCGCGGGCCATCCGTTCTGGAGCCATCCGCGCATCCTGCTGACGCCGCACAATGCCAGCATGACCACGCCGGATACGGCCGTCGATTTCGTGCTCGACGTCATCGCACGCCACCGCCGCGGCGAAGAATTGCCGGGACTCGTTGACCGTAGCCGCGGTTATTGAGGTTGAGATGGTGATGGGAACATCGGCGCAGCCACGAGCTCAGTTTACCTCTCCCGCTTGCGGGAGAGGTCGGCGCGAAGCGCCGGGTGAGGGGTCTCTCCTCTTGGGGGTCTTTCATTGTGGAAGCACCCTCTCCCCAGCCCTCCCCCGCAAGCGGGGGAGGGAGCGCACCTTCCTTGCGGCACGATCCAGTCTCATCTCGCAAAGCTCCTGGTGCTTCGCATGAGCACCGCAAACGCACCTGATCAACTCGTTGCCGAAGCGCAGGCGCCGGTGCTGTCGGTTGCCGGCCTCACCACGTCCTTCATGCTCGAGCGGCAGTGGATTCCCGTCGTCCGCAACGTGTCGTTCGAGATCGCCCCCAAGGAAACCGTCGCGATCGTTGGCGAGTCCGGTTCGGGCAAGAGCGTCACCGCGCTCTCGATCATGCGGCTCATTCCGCAGGAGATTGGTCGCGTCGAGGGCCGCATCATGCTGGCCGGCCGCGATCTCCTCGCGCTGCCCGAAGCGGGCATGAAGGACATTCGCGGCAACGACGTCGCGATGATCTTCCAGGAGCCGATGACGAGCCTCAATCCGGTGCTCACCATCGGCTTCCAGATCGCCGAGGCCTTGATCCAGCATCGCGGCCTGTCGCGCGCGGCGGCGGAGGCCGAGACCATCCGCCTGCTCGATCGCGTCCGCATTCCCGCGGCGACATCGCGCTTCCACGAGCATCCGCATCGCTTCTCCGGCGGCATGCGTCAGCGCGTGATGATCGCGATGGCGCTGGCCTGCAAGCCGAAGCTTTTGATCGCGGACGAGCCGACCACCGCGCTCGACGTCACCATCCAGGCCCAGATCCTGGAACTGCTGAAGGAGCTTCAGCAGGAGGAGGGGATGTCGATCCTCTTCATCACCCACGACATGGGCGTGGTCGCCGAGATCGCTGATCGTACCGTGGTGATGTATGGCGGGCAGGCGGTCGAAACCGACGCGACGTCGCGCATCTTCGCCGCTCCGTCGCATCCCTACACCCGCGCACTGCTCGCCGCCGTGCCGCGCCTCGGCTCGATGGACGGACGTGAGCGGCCGATGCGTTTTCCCATCGTCGACAAGGTCACGGGCACCTCGGATCAGCCGATGGAGACGCCCGACACGGTCTCGACCGCCGAGCGTCCGTTGCTCGAAGTCGCCAATCTCACCACGCGCTTTCCGATCCGCTCGGGCCTGTTCGGAAAGGTCTCGGGCCGTGTCCACGCGGTCGAGAACATCTCCTTCACCCTGCGCGCCGGCGAGACGCTGGCGCTGGTCGGCGAATCCGGTTGCGGCAAGTCGACGACAGGCCGCTCGATTCTCAGGCTGCTCGAGCCGGACAGTGGCACCGTCCTGATTGACGGCCAGGACGTGCTCACCATGAACGGCCGAGCTTTACGCGATTTCCGCAAGCACATGCAGATCGTGTTCCAGGATCCGTTCGCGAGCCTCAATCCGCGCATGTCGGTGGGAACGGCGATCGCGGCTCCATTGCTCGCCAACGGGCTCGCGTCGGCGTCGCAGGCGCGCGACAAGGTCGCCGATCTGCTCGTGCGCGTCGGCCTGACTGCCGACATGGCCGCGCGCTTCCCGCATGAATTCTCCGGCGGCCAGCGCCAGCGCATCTGCATCGCGCGTGCGCTTGCGCTGGGGCCGAAGCTGATCGTCGCGGACGAGGCGGTCTCGGCGCTCGACGTCTCGGTCAAGGCGCAGGTCGTGAACCTGATGCTCGACCTTCAGGCCAGCATGGGCCTTGCCTATCTCTTCATTTCCCACGACATCGCGGTGGTCGAGCGCATGAGCCACCGCGTCGCGGTGATGTATCTCGGCGAGATCGTCGAGATCGGTCCGCGCGCGGCAGTGTTCGGCAATCCGCAGCATCCCTACACGAAGAAGCTGATGGCTGCCGTGCCGGTGCCCGATCCATCGCGCCGCGGCACCAGGCGCGAGGCTTCCAACGACGAGATCAGAAGCCCGGTGCGCGCGCCGGACTACCAGCCGCCTCGCCGGCAATATCGCGAATTGTCGCCTGGCCACGTCGTCCAGGTCTGGGGCGAGGAATGGTTGGCCTGATCGAGGGCACCTTTCAGCTCCTGCTCCTGCTGCCGAGTGCGCGATGATACAGGCTCCTGAAATCGTGACTGGATGGAGCGACAGGGAACTGCGGCATGTGAACCGTCTCATATTCCATCAGTTTCTTTTCGAGCTATTACTCCCGCAAGAAATTGCCACACCCGGAGCTAACTGACAGACACGGGTGAGATGCAATGCCTGCGAAGCCGGATGCTCGCAGCTTTGGATTGGCTCTCGTCTTGGTCACGAGCAAGCCAGTCCCAACACTCAGCACAGATCTTTTCAAAAATTGGAATCAGGGCATCGCGAAACGTGTTTACGCAGCTTCTGTTCGGGGTCGGCCGGTAGGCTGCTACTTACCAAGGAGCCCCCAATGAAGATCAGCAACGAAGTTTCCAGTGCATTTTCGCCGACAAGACACGCCGGCAATTATCGGATCGCCCGTTCGAGCCTTATCAAGGCGGCCCATCTTCTTGAAAGAATTGGGCTCGCAGCCGTTGGGGCCACTTGCGGCCTCTATGTGGGTGCGACCGTGTTACGTCAGAAAGGCGGACTGTTTGAAAGCGGCTGGATCGTGCTGCTCATGATGATCTACGGAGCTGTCAGCTTCTATATTGGAATTGATTTGTCTCGTACGTTCGCTCGGAAGTCGATTTCGAGCACCTCGGAGCAATACAATGGGTCCGAGGCGGTTGAGATCATGAGTGCGGCCGGGACGTTCAGCGCGGCGATTGCAGCAGCTCTGTCCGTCAGCATCCTTGTCCTTGATCAAAGCCTTCCCGATGGCCTGATTGTCTTTGTTGCGGCCTGTTGGATCGTCGGTTCTTCGCTTCAAGTTGCGGCAGGAGCGATGGCGCGCAGCTACGAAGTGACCATGGACAAGGAGTGAAGACGACTGTCCTCACGGAAAAAGCGCATGCCGGGCATCTTGGCGTGGGCAAAAGCCCGGGTGCCGGATTCGGCTTCAGATCTGAAGGAGTCATTGACGATCGCAACCTCTGTCGTTCGACGCTACGTGCAGACGATTTTTAGTAGCGCAAACGTTCGCATCGAACGACTTTCCTGCTTGGACGCGTATCGGTCCTGCGCAGCCTAACTTGTCGCGCAACAAACAAGACGTGTCATCATGGTGGCGTTGGGATATTGTCCCTGCGTGCCGTGGTCCAAAATTCTGCTAACCGCCAACCACACGATCGGTGGAGCCAATGCAGATTGCGGAGTGGCTCGAGAAGCTGGGGCTTGGGCAATACGCAGAGCGTTTTGTCCAAAATGGGATCGACATGGGTGTCCTTCCCGAACTGATGGATGACGATTTCGAGAAGCTCGGAGTGCTGCTCGGCCATCGCCGCAAAATGCTCCGTGCTATTGCCGACCTCGATCCAGCCGCGCTGATCGCATCGCCCGCTCCTCCTCAAGACGCCGAGCGGCGTCATCTCACCGTTATGTTTTGCGATCTGGTCGGTTCGACTGCGCTCTCGGCGCGGCTCGATCCCGAGGATATGTGGGAAGTGATCCGCGCCTACCGCGCCGCCTGCGCGAGCGTCATCGCTGCTTACGACGGCAGGATAGCCAGGTTCGTTGGTGACGGAATACTCGTCTATTTCGGCTATCCTCGCGCCCACGAGGATGATGCGGAGCGGGCAGTGCGAGCGGGCCTCGACATCATCTCTGCGGTCGGGCAACTCAAAACAGGCGCGGACGAAAGGGTCGAACTGCGGATCGCAATCGCGACCGGACTTGTTGTGGTCGGCGACCTCGTCAGCGGAGATGCGTCAGAGGAGCATGGAACGATCGGCGATACACCGAACCTCGCTGCCCGGCTCCAGAGCCTGGCGGAGCCGGGAGCGGTCGTCGTTGCCTCGTCGACGCGCCGGCTGCTGGGCGATCTCTTCGCGCTTCGTAATCTCGGCCGCCGCGAGGTCAAGGGGATAGCCGAACCCATTGCGGTCTGGGCGGTCGAGGGAACGACCGCATCGGAGAGTCGCTTCGAGGCGGTTCGTGCTGCGCGCTCGATCGGCTTTGTCGGCCGCAAGCAGGAGATCGAATTCGCGCTCTCACGCCAGCAACTGGCATGGCAGGGCCGAGGCCAGATGGTCCTGATTTCGGGCGAAGCGGGCATCGGCAAGTCGCGCATGGTCGCAACGCTGTCGGAAAGCCCCGCGTTGGGGACGCACCGCCGGGTGCGATATCAGTGTTCGCCCTACCACACCAACAGTGCGCTTCATCCCTTTGTCGCGCAGCTCGAGCGCGCCGCCGGCATCCGCTCGGACGACACGCCCGGGCAAAAGCTCGACAAGCTCGAGGCCATGCTGGCGCTTGGAACGCAGCAGGTCGCCCGAGCGACACCGCTGATTGCAGCCCTCCTTTCGATTCCGACCGGCGAACATTGTCCGCCGCTTGGCTTAAGCCCGGCGCAGCAGCGGCGACAGACATTTGCCGCCCTGCTCGATCAGCTTGAGGGGCTGGCGCGCGAGCAGCCGCTGTTGATCATCTGCGAGGATATGCATTGGGCCGATGCCACGACACTTGAACTGCTCGATCTTGCGGTTGATCGGATCAGGGGACTGCCGATACTCGTGCTCACGACATCCCGGCCAGAGTTCGAGCCCTCATGGTCGGGCCTTGCCAACGTCAGTCTGTTGCGGCTCGACCGACTAGACCCGCAGGACACGCGTGCGCTGGTCGAGCAGGTGACCGTCGGCCGCCAGCTGCCACGGGAGATGATGAAGCAGATCATCGACAAGACGGATGGCGTCCCGCTTTTTGTCGAGGAACTCACCAAGATGGTGCTGGAATCCGGATTGCTCGTCGAAGACGCCGGGCGTTATCGCCTCGATAGTCCGCTCCCGCCGCTCGCTATTCCCGCGACCCTGCAGGATTCGCTGATGGCGCGGCTCGACCGGCTGGCTCCAGTCAAGGAGGTGGCGCAAATCGGCGCCGCGATCGGCCGCGACTTTTCATATGCGCTGCTGAGATATGTGGCAGGACGCGATGATCTGACGCTGACCGCCGCGCTAGCGCAGCTCGAAGAGGCGGAACTGCTGGTGCGTCACGGGGCTCCGCCCGAAGCAAACTACAGCTTCAGGCACGCTCTCGTTCAGGAAGCAGCCTATGAGGGCCTGCTCAGGAGCAAACGGCAGCTGCTTCACAAGCGCATCGGTGATGTCCTGCGCGAGAAGTTTCCGATCGTGGCCGAGACTGAGCCGGAAGTTCTGGCGCATCACTTCACCGAGGCGGGGCTGAGCGAGGTCGCGCTCGAATGGTGGCGCAAGGCGGGCCAGCAGGCGCTAAAACGCTCGGCCTATTCCGAGGCGATCGCGCATCTCGGCAAGGCGGTTGCGACGGCGGATCAACTGCCCGATGAGCCCCGCCGGGTGATGAGCAGGCTGCATCTTCAAATCGCATATGGCCGTGCATTGCGGGGCAGCCTCGGGCACAGCGCCCCCGAAACGGTCGCCGCATGGACGCGCGCCCGACAGTTCGCTGCCGACATCAATGATCCCGTTGAACTTGCGCCGGTCCATTCGGGCCTCTTCAATGCTTGCCTGACACACGGCGAGCTCGCTCCGATGCGGGAGCTGGCGGATGCCATCATGAGCGCCGCTGAACGACGGCCGAACTCACCGGTGGCCGCCATCGTTGCCCATTGGACGGGCGGGGTTACCTGCTGGTTCGGCGGTGATTACTTGAATGCGCGGGGGCATCTCGAGCAAGCACTGGATATCTATGGTGCCGAGCCGGATCCGGCGATGTTCAGGGCTTCGGCGCTGGATCTTCCGTTCGTGATCGAGAGGTTTCTTGCCTTGGTACTCTGGCCGCTGGGCAGCATCGGCCGCGCACGCCAGCTCGCCGCCGAAGCGGTGCGCGCTTCCGGAGAACAACGGGCGCTTTCCCAGGCCAATGCGCTTGTTCATCGCGCTGTGTTCGACGGACTGTGCGGGGGCTTGTTGCAGCAAACAGAGACGATCCTGGCGCTCGGTCTCGCGCGCGACCACACGATGCCGCTCTATGTGGCCGCCGGCACCTACCTGAATGGCCTCGCCAAGTGGCGTGCTGGCGAGCGAATGGCCGGATTGGCAGAAATGCGTCGCGGCTGGACCTTGCTGCACGAGAATGACTGTTACCTCTGTGAACCGTTTTGGGGAATGCATGTCGCCATGGCGGACGCAGAGGTGGGCCAAGTCGAAACCGGGCTCGAAATCTTGAATGAGCTGATTGCATGGGTGGAACAATCCGGTCAGTGTTGGCTCGATGCCGAGCTGCACCGCGTCCACGGCGAGCTTTTGTTGCGCCGTGACCCTCCCGACGATTCCGGTGCCGAGAATGCCCTCACGCGAGCGCTGGACATCGCACGAGGCCAGCAGGCGAAGACTTTCGAGCTGCGCAGCGCCCTTGGACTTGCGCGTCTGCACAAGAGGAATGGTCGAGCGGGCGCGGCATCCGAACTGCTCGTTCCTGTGCTCGCCGAATTCGATGTGGAGCGAAATCTTCCCGAAATCACAGAAGCGAAAGAGCTGCTCAAGCAAGAGCATTAGAGCACGTGCCGTGACCCGGCTGGCGCCTTGGGGGCCAGGCAATGATGGTCATGAATTGACGTGCACGAAATCCCGCAGCAGCGGATAAATCTCGTTGTTCCAGCGCTTGCCCGAGAACACGCCGTAATGGCCGACGCCGGCCTGCATGTGATGGACGCGGCGATAGGCGCGCACGCCCGTGCAGAGGTCCTGTGCGGCGAGGGTCTGGCCGATCGAGCAGATGTCGTCCTTCTCGCCCTCGACCGTCATCAGCCCCATGCGGCTGACGGCCTTGGTGTTCACCGGGCGTCCCCGATGCATCAGCCGACCCTGCGGCAACAGGTGCTCCTGGAACACGTCGCGCACGGTCTCGATGTAGAACTCCGCCGGCAGGTCCATCACCGCGAAATATTCATCGTAGAAGGTCTTGATGCTGGCGGCCTTGTCCTTCTCGCCCTTGGCGATGTGGTTGGCGAGGTCGAGATGCTGCTTGATGTGGCGCTCGAGATTCATCGAGACGAAGGCGGTGAGCTGCACGAAGCCGGGATAGACTTTGCGCAAGGCGCCGCGGCACTGCATCGGCACGTAGTTGATCAGGTTGCGCTCGAACCATTCGATCGGTTTGCTCTTGGCGAAGTCGTTGACCTTGGTCGGCTGGATGCGGGTGTCGATCGGCCCGGCCATCAGCGTCAGCGTCGCCGGCCGCGAGGGGTGGTTGTCCTCGCACATGATCGCGGCGGCCGCGAGCGCGGAGACCGATGGCTGGCAGATCGCCACCATGTGCGGGCGCGGGCCGAGCTGTCCGAGGAAATCGATGAGATGCTCGGTGTAGTCGTCGAGCCCGAAGCGGCCCTCGCTGCGGGGAATGTCCCGCGGATTGTGCCAGTCGGTGATGTAGACGTCGTGGTCCTGGAGCAGCGTCTTCACGGTCCCGCGCAGCAGTGTTGCGAAATGGCCCGACATCGGCGCCACCAGCAGCATGCGCGGCTGCTCGCCCACGCCGTCCTTGCGAAAGTGCAGCAGCGAGCCGAACGGCGTCGCGTAGGCGATCTCCTCGGTGATGGCGATTTCCCGGTTGCCCACCATCACGCTCTCGATGCCGTAGGCGGGACGATCATAGGTGAGGGTGGAGCGCGAGATCAGTTCAAGCGCTGCCGAGAGCCGGCCGACCACCTGATGCGAGACGCCCTGCGGTACTAGGTTGAGGAATTTGAGCGCGGACGAGGCCCCCGCCCGCCATGGCGCGGTCAGGTCCATATGGTTCTGGAAGGCCTGATAATACATCGACATCATACTGAAACGCCCACTTGTCCCCGGCGATTATGCAATATCGAAGCCAGACGGGAGCGGACCGCCCTCGAAACTGGCACATCGCTTGCTCCTCATCTTGCGGGAAGCACAGCTCATGGGCACGCCCGCGGGGCGAGCGGGTGTCGAGATCAGACGCAGGGAAGGGCCAAATGGCGAAGGCGACACTGACCATCAGCAGCAAGAACTACTCGTCCTGGTCGCTGCGTGGCTGGCTGCTGACGAAATTTTCCGGGCTCGATTTCGAGGAGATCGTCACAGCGCCGGATGATCCCTCGGCGCGCGCCGAAATCCTGCTGCTGTCGTCCTCGATCCTGGTGCCGTGCCTGCGGCACGAGGGCGCCGTGGTCTGGGATACGCTGGCGATCGCCGAATATCTCAACGAGGTGATGCCGGACGCCGGGCTGCTGCCTGATGACCGCATTCAGCGCGCGCATTGCCGCTCGATCTCGGGCGAAATCCATTCCGGCTTCACCACGCTGCGCGCCTCGCTGCCGGTCAACCTGAAGGGACACTTTCCCGGCTTCAAGATCTGGTCGCGCGCGCAGGCCGACATTGACCGTGTCTGGTTGATCTGGCGCGACTGCCTGGAGAAATCGGGCGGCCCGTTCCTGTTCGGCGAGCGGCGCACCATGGCGGATGCGATGTACGCCCCGGTGGTGACGCGCTTCGTCACCTATGACGTCAAGCTTGCGCCGCCGCTGAAGGCCTATGCCGACACCATTATGGCGATGACCGAGATGCAGGAATGGATCGCGGCGGCGCGGGAAGAGCCGGCCGAGATCGAGGAGCTCGAGGTGGAATATTAGGCAGGTCTCGCGCTGTCCTGCGCGTTTCGAGGGCTGGAGCCGTCGCCCGGCAGGCACATGGCGTGCCCCCGCCATGCCCTTGATGCGGTTAACTTTTGCCGCCAATACGCGGCCCAAATCCAATCCGGCGCTGCGCAGATATTGTGCGCGCGGGCGGCCGGCTGGCGACATCTAGCCGTGAACAGATGCGTACGAAGCCCTACGGCCGATTCGGACGTGATTTGTTCGGGCCGCGTTCCGAAGGTTAAAGCGGAAGCGCGGCTCCGTCGCATTTTGAAACACAGATCGCCGTCAGGCGGCGCCGCGCTGCTTCACGCGCGGCAGACGCCAGCCGATGACGGTGGCTTCGACCGCGATGCCGGCCTCGTGGTTGCGCCAGCGTCCCTCCACATAACGGCAGGCGAACGGCAGCTGATACGTTCCGCTGTGGTCCTCGCACAACACTTCGACCGCAAGGCCGGGTGGTGGTTCTCCGGTGCCATCGAATTCCGCCAGACGTCTATCCCGCGTTGCCATTCCAAAAATCTCCCCTAAACAAAGCCGCGGAAAGAACGCCCACTTCTTTCCGCGTGCCGATCATCGTTCCCCGTCCCAGGGAACAGGCGCAAGCTCACGCGAGAATGCGGTACGAGTGTGGTAGCCTCACGCGCTTGCGCGCAAAAAGCGCACATTGATGTGATCGATTGACGAGGAACCTTTCATGCTGATCCGAAGCGCCGGCGTCTGTTTCGCAATGTTGCTGCTCGCAGCGCTGGCGCCGCTATCGCTCCGCGCGCAGGACGTGCCCGGCATCGAGATCTGCACCGTCGAGAAGACCATGGAGCGGCGCACGAGCTGCCTCCAGAGCAATGTCGACTTCCTGCAGAAGACTATCACCAAGCTCACGCTCGATCATCAGCAGAAGCTGGACGCGGCCAATCGCCAGATCGACACGCTGAAGACGAGTCTCGCCGGCTTGCAGAAGACGCTCGCCGATCTCCAGGCCGCGCAAGCGAAGCCGGCCGACGATGCGAAGAAGAAGCAGGACGCGCCGGCGGCGGCGAAGGACGCTGCGAAATAAGCGCGGCGATCACGCGACGCGATATCGCTCCATCACGCCGCGATCGGGCTCGTAGCCAAGTCCAGGGTCATTCGGCACTGCGACATGGCCGGTCGCATCGACATCGGCGCGGCCGCCCCAGAGGCAGGCCTCGCGTTTCAAATAGAACATCTCGACGAGCCCGTCCTCGCGCAGTGCCAACAGATGCAGCGTCGCCAGCAGGCCCGGACCGAAATAGGGAGAGTGCGGCACGATCTTGACGCCGAACTGATCGGCCAGCGCCGCGACCTTCAGGAACTCCGTGATGCCGCCGATCTTGATCACTGAGGGCTGGGCATGGCTCACCGCGCCCGCATTCATCATCTGGCGAAATTGATATTCCGTGCAAGCATTCTCGCCGGCGGCAATGTCGAGCCCGCCCGTGCTGCGGACGTCGGCGAGCGCAGAAAAATCCTCCGGCGGCCAGACCGGCTCCTCCAGGAACATCGGTTTCGCGTCCGCACATGTCTTCGCAAACGCGATCGCCTGCTCGGCGGTGAGAGGACAGTTCATGTCGACCATCAGCGGAATGGTTGGCCCGATCGCCTCGCGTGCAGCGAACACCGCAGGTGTCGTGGTCTCGTGCAGCTTGATGGCGCCATAGCCGAGCGCGAGCGCCTTCCTGCATTCGGCGGCGATGTTGTCGGGCGAGCCGATCCGCAGCAGGCTCGCGTAAGCGGGAATGGCCGTGCGCCTGGTCTCGCCGAGCAGGCGATGCACGGGCACGCCCTCCACCTTGGCGGCAAGGTCCCACAGCGCGATGTCGAGTCCAGAGATCGCGAACATGGTGATGCCGTAGCGGCCGAACAGATGCAGATTGCGCTGGATCTGCTCCATGACCCCTGGGATGCCGGCCGCATCAGGTACCTTCAGCCCACGCGCCTGCGGCGCGATCATCTCCTCGACGGCGCTGCGCGTGGTGCGGGGGCAGACATAGGCGAAGGCATCGCCCCAGCCGGTCAGCCCGGCATCGGTCCTGACCTCGACCAGCACCATGTCGAGCGCGGTAATTGCGGAAGCGCCCTGGCGAAAGCTGGCGACACCGGCGTCATAGGGGATGCGGATATGGTGCGCCCGCACATCTGTAATTTCCATGACGCGGTTCCTCCGTGCTTTCTGGTGAGCGGTTTCAGCGACCCCGGGAGTGTAGCCACGGATGCCCGGATGTTGCCAGTAGCCGTTGCCCGGCTATCCTCGTGCCAGGACCGCAATGCCGATCAAGCGGGCCGGCGGCATTGCTGCGCATCATGACCGCGCTTCGAACGAGGACGACCACCGTGAACCCAGCCCAGCGCGCGCTCTGGTATATAGAGAGCCATCTGGCCGAGCCGATGACGCTTGACGAGATCGCAGCGATCTCAGGCGTGTCGCGGTTCCACATCGTGCGCGCGTTTGCCGCAGCCACCGGTCTTCCGGTGATGCGCTACGTGCGCGCGCGGCGGCTGACGGAAGCCGCGCGCAGTCTTGCGAACGGTGCGCCTGACATCCTGTCACTGGCGCTGGAGGCGGATTACGGCTCGCACGAAGCATTCACCCGCGCGTTCCGCGACCAGTTCGGCACCACGCCCGAAGCAGTGCGGGCCGCGACATGCGCCAGCCACCTCAAGCTTCAGGAGCCGATCCTCATGGACTCCACCATGCTCGACCATCTTGCCCCGCCGCGTTTCGAAACCGCAAAGGCCTTCCTGGTCGCCGGTCCCGCCGAGCGCATCTCCTGCGACAATGGCGCCATGATCCCCGGTCTATGGCACCGCTTTCACCAGGAGGTCGCCGACATTCCCGCCCGCGTCGGTAACGTCGCCTACGGCGTTTGCTGCAATGGCGATGATGCCGGCAATTTCGACTACATCGCCGGCGTCGAGGTCGCCGATTTCTCGGACCTGCCGCGTCGCTTCGGCCGCATCCGCATCCCCGAGCAGCGCTACGCCGTCTTTACCCACACCGATCACGTCGCCTCGATCCGCCGCACGGTCAACACGATCTGGAATCAGTGGCTGCCGGCCTCCGGCCTCAAAGCCGCGGACGCACCGAACTTCGAGCGCTATGACGAGAAGTTCGATCCAGCAACCGGAAATGGCGGCTTCGAGATCTGGATGCCGGTGAGGGAGTAGGGGGCTTCCGCAACGCTGGCATACCGTCCCGCTTGCTTGGCAAGCCCCGGCGACTTTGTCATAACCGCAGGCAAATCTTGCGTGTGGGCCCGTGCCGGACATCCCGTGCAAGTCATAACAAGCAGCCGGGAGGGTCCCAACATGTCCAACGTCCGCGTTCTCGCCACCGACCTCGAATTTCCAGAAGGGCCGGTCGTGATGCCGGACGGTTCGGTCGTGCTGGTGGAGATCCGCGGCCAGCGCCTGACCCGCGTTCATCCCGACGGCCGCAAGGAGATCGTCGCGAAGGTGCCGGGTGGCCCCAATGGCGCCGCGCTCGGGCCCGACGGCAAGATCTACATCTGCAACAATGGCGGCTTCTCCTGGCTTCCGGCCGGCAAGATGATCATGCCGGGCCCGCAACCGGACGATTACCGCGGCGGCTCGATCCAGCGCGTCGATCTGCAATCCGGCAAGGTCGAGACCGTCGTGACCAAATGCGGCGAGCACGATCTGCGCGGCCCCAATGATCTGGTGTTCGACAAGCAGGGCGGCCTCTGGTTCTCCGACCTCGGCAAACGCCGCGCGCGCGAAATGGACGTTGGCGGCATATACTATCTCAAGCCCGGCATGAAAGAGATCGTCGAGATCGTGCATGGCGTGCTGCCCGCGAACGGCATCGGGCTCTCGCCGGACGAGAACACGGTCTATATCGCAGAGACGCCGACGGGCCGGCTCTGGGCCTATGAGCTCTCCGCGCCGGGCACGCTGAAGCCGCGCGAGGTGATCTATCGCGGCGAGCGGGGCAAGCCGATCTGCGGCCTCGGCGGCTACCAGATGTTCGACTCGCTCGCGGTGGAGGCCAACGGCAATGTCTGCGTCGCCACCCTCGTCTCCGGCTGCATCTCGGTGATCGCGCCCGACGGCACGCTGGTGGAACAGGTGCCGACCGGCGACCGCGTCACCACCAACATTGCCTTCGGCGGCCCCGAGCTGAAGACCGCCTACATCACCCTGTCGGGCAAGGGCGAGCTGATCGCCATGGACTGGCCGCGCAGCGGTTTGCCGTTGAATTTCTTGAACAAGTGAGACAAGTCGTCATTGCGAGGAGCCCGCGACAAAATTGCGAAGCAATTTTGCCCTGGCGACGAAGCAATCCAGGCTGCCTCCGCCGTAAGACTCTGGATTGCTTCGCTTCGCTCGCAATGACACAAGGAGAGACTTTCAATGCCCTGGCCCGACCCCATCACCCTGCGCGGACAGCACGCCCGTCTCGAGCCGCTGTCGCATCAGCATCGGGAGGGGCTGGTCGAGGCCGTCAAGGACGGCGAGCTGTCGAAACTCTGGTACACGGCGATCCCACTGCCGGAGAACATGGGCAAGGAGATCGACCGTCGCCTCGGCCTTCAGGCCGCAGGCTCGATGCTGCCGTTCACCGTGTTCGATGCCGGCGGCAGGATCGTCGGCATGACCACCTACATGAACATCGATGCCGCCAACCGCCGCGTCGAGATCGGCTCAACCTGGTACGGCAAGAGCGCGCAGCGCGGCCCGCTCAACACGCAGTGCAAGCTCCTGCTGCTGCGGCACGCCTTCGAAACCCTGAACTGCATCGCGGTCGAGTTCCGCACGCATTTCTTCAACCACCAGAGCCGCCGCGCCATCGAGCGCCTCGGCGCCAAGCAGGACGGCATCCTGCGCAGCCACCAGGTCGGGCCGAACGGCACGCTGCGCGACACCGTGGTCTACAGCATCACCGCCGCCGAATGGCCGACGGTACAGGCGCATCTCGAATTTCAACTCAACGACAAGCCGCGCTAGCTATAATGTGCTCCAGATTTGCTGTTTGCTCAGTCACCTCTCCCATGGGGAGAGGTGAAGAGCGCCCGCTTCCGGCACCGATTCAATTGAGACTCATTGCGCGCCAAGGACGCTGCCACCATGGACAGATTTGATTATGTGATCGTCGGCGCGGGCTCTGCCGGTTGCGTGCTCGCCAGCCGGCTCAGCGAAGACCCCAACACGAGCGTCTGCGTGCTGGAGGCAGGCCCTTCCGACTGGCATCCCTACATCCACCTGCCGGCGGGCTTCATCAAGACCTTCCACATGAAGAGCATCAACTGGGCCTACCAGCAGGAGCCGGGGCCCTGGACCGGCGGCCGCAGCATCTATGCGCCGCGCGGCAAGACGCTCGGCGGCTCGTCCTCGATCAACGGCCACATCTACAATCGCGGCCAGCGCATGGATTTCGACACCTGGGCGCAGATGGGCAATCGCGGCTGGGGCTATGCCGACGTGCTGCCCTATTTCCGTCGGCTGGAGAAGCGCGTCGGCGAGGGCGAGGCGCTCTATCGCGGCCGCGAGGGCAGCCTCACCGTCACCACGATGGAGTGGCGCGATCCGCTCTGCGAGGCCTTCATGGAAGGCGCGGTCTCGCTCGGCATCCCCCGCAACCCCGATTACAACGGCAAGACCCAGGAAGGCGTCTCCTACTGCCAGCGCACCATCAACAACGGCCTGCGCGTCTCCGGCGCCACCGCCTTCCTCAGGCCCGCGATGAAGCGCCCCAACGTCCATGTGCACACCCACGCGCATGCGACCGAGATCATCTTCGAGGGCAAGCGCGCCGTCGGCGTGCGCTACATGAAGGGCGGCCGCGGCGGTCATCCCGTCGAGGTGCGCGCCAACAAGGAAGTGATCCTGTCTGGCGGCACCTATAATTCGCCGCAGCTCTTGCAGCTCTCCGGCGTCGGCTCGCCCGATCTGTTGCAGGCCCACGGCATCCAGGTGCGCCACGCGCTGCCGGTCGGCGAGGGCCTGCAGGACCATTACGCGCCGCGCACGGTGGCGCGGGTGAAGGACATCAAGACCATCAACGAGCTTCGCCGCGGCTTCTCTCTGTGGATCGAGGCACTGAAATGGGCGACCGCGCGCCGCGGCCTGCTCTCGCTGTCGCCGACCATGGTCTATTGCTTCTGGCACTCCGGCGAGAGCGCGGAGAGCTCCGATCTCCAGCTCACCTTCACGCCGGCGAGCTACAAGGAAGGCGTGCAGGGCCAGCTCGAGGACGAGCCCGGCATGACGGTGGCCTCCTGGCAGCAGCGCCCGGAGAGCCGCGGTTATGTCCGCATCCGCTCCAATGATCCGTTCGCGCCGCCGATCATCCAGACCAACTATCTCGATGCCGAGCTCGACCGCCGCGTCATCGTCGGCGGCATGAAGCTCGCACGGCGCCTTTTGAAGTCCGCGCCGTTGTCGCCCTACTACGCCTACGAGGATTTCCCCGGCCCGAACGTCAACACCGACGACGAATTTTTGCACGCCGCCACCCAGCGCGGCACCACAACCTTCCACCCCGGCTGCACCTGCCGGATGGGCCCGGCGGAGAGCACGTGGGCCGTCGTCGATGACCAGCTCCGCGTCCACGGGTTGGAGGGCCTCCGCGTCATCGACGCCTCCGTCATGCCCCGCATGATCTCGGCGAACCTGAATGCGTCCACCATGATGATCGCCGACCGCGCCTCGGACCTGATCCGCGGCAAGCAGCCGATGGAAGCGGCAAGGATTCCGGAGACTGCGGTGGGCACAGCAGCGTAGGGTGGGTTAGCGGGCGGCTGCGCAAAGCGCAGTCCGCTGGCGTAACCCACCATTTCTGTCAGTGTGGAAACGAAAGAGGTGGGTTACGCTGACGCTAACCCACCCTACGAATTTTGCTGTGTCGCTCGTTCGTCAACCCCTCCGCATAAGAATATTCCACTTTACCGAAATTCGGAATTGCGGCATAAGTCGAAACAGCCCGGCCCCGAGGAAGAGGGGCGGTTCGCGAGGTCGTTCGAAACGCGGGCCGGGTTGCGGTGGACGCGGCAGCGTCGTGCACGAGATGTGCGGGTAGGGCGGATTGCTCTCCGTGAGCCCGAGGCTTTCGTGCGGACGAGCGGCGCTGTCAGGTTCGTCTCGCCAGCAAGTTTCCGGCTCCGTCGACAGGGTTGGAAAAACTGCGGCGCATAGCGAACCGTGCGTACGGCAAAACCGTGTGGTCCTGGCCGTCGTTGCTACGGTCAAGCCTTGGCGGATGCGGCATTGGCGTCAACCGGCGCGATGCCGGCGACTTTCGCTGGGGTGAGGGAGGCCAGAAGGAACTCGGCTCCCGGGAGAGCGCGGCATAAGCCGTCCGACCACTGCGCAGGGAAGGCCGTGTGTTCGGCTTCACCTGTATGCCGCTGTGCAGTTTTTCTGCGTGTGCCTTCGCACAGCGGACCGTGGGTGCCAGCCGGCACCCGGCCTTCCCTGCGCCCTCTTTCTTTGGGGGCGATGGAGAGAGCAAAGCTCGGGCGAAATGCGCCGCGAGGATGCGAAGCCGTGTCTGCAACGCAGATGTGAAGTGGAGAACGACGCCGTTGCCCCTCGCTCCGTCATTGCGAGGAGCCCTTGCGACGAAGCAATCCAGAATCGTTCCGCGGAGGGATTCTGGATTGCTTCCGCCTACGCCAAGGCTTCGGCGGACAAGTCGCTACGCTCGCAATGACGAAGGGGAGAGAACGCGAATGCTTCTGCGACGGCGTCCTGGCGAAAGCCAGGACCCATTACCCAGGGAGCGGTTTGACGAAGACTGGTCGTTCGGTACGCCGACTATCCGCAATCGATAGATCACGCGGTATGGGTCCTGGCTTTCGCCAGGACGACACCGAGAGTGTGGTCGGCAGCGAGGTCTACACCTCCCTTCGGCTCAAAAACGCCAGCCGCTCGAACAGGTGCACGTCCTGCTCGTTCTTGAGCAAGGCGCCGTGCAGGGGCGGGATCAGTTTGCGCGGGTCGCGCTCGCGCAGTTGCTCGACGCTCATGTCCTCGTTGAGCAGCAGCTTGAGCCAATCCAAAAGCTCCGACGTCGACGGCTTCTTCTTCAGGCCCGGCACCTCGCGCACTTCGAAGAAGATGCGCAGCGCCTCCTCGACCAGGCGCTTCTTGATGCCGGGGAAGTGGACGTCGACGATGCGGCCCATGGTGTCGGCATCGGGGAACTTGATGTAGTGGAAGAAGCAGCGGCGCAGGAAAGCGTCCGGAAGCTCCTTCTCGTTGTTGGAGGTGATCATCATGATCGGGCGCTGCTTGGCCTTGATCGTCTCGCCGGTCTCGTAGACATGGAATTCCATGCGGTCGAGCTCGAGCAGCAGGTCGTTCGGAAACTCGATGTCGGCCTTGTCGATCTCGTCGATCAGCAGCACCGGGCGCTGCTCGCTGGTGAAGGCTTCCCAGAGCTTGCCGCGCTTGATGTAGTTCTTGATGTCGGAGACGCGGGCATCGCCGAGCTGGCTGTCGCGCAGGCGCGACACCGCGTCGTATTCGTAGAGGCCCTGCTGCGCCTTGGTGGTGGACTTGATGTGCCAAGTCAAAAGCGGCGCGTTCAGCGCCTTCGCCACTTCCTCGGCCAGCACGGTCTTGCCGGTGCCCGGCTCGCCCTTCACCAGGAGCGGGCGCTCCAGCACGATCGAGGCGTTGACGGCGACCTTGAGATCGTCGGTCGCAACATAGTCCTTGGTGCCCGTAAATTTCATTGCGTGTCCTTGGGTATCGTCGGCGTGAGGCGCAGGCCCCGGTCGCGACAAGGGAACGGCCGCGCGTGGCGGCCGTTCCTGGTTCGGTCAGGCTTTCAGACCCGTCTTATCAGCGAAAGGATGACCAGCACAATCACCGCGCCGATTGTGGCGTCCACGATGGCGCCGACCGTGCCGGTGGCGAGCGCGATATGCAGCTGCGGCAGCACCCAACTCGCCACCAGCGCGCCGATGATGCCGACGACCATGTTGCCGATCAGCCCAAATCCCGCCCCGTGGACAATCTTGCCCGCCAGCCAGCCGGCGATTGCGCCGATGATGAGCGCTGCGACAATTCCCATTGCAAACGTCCCCCAAAACAGCCCCGTATGGCCACCAATTCTAGAGCAAAAAGCCTCCCGGTCCAGCGCGGAGCAGTGGCCTCCGCCCCTTGACGTTCGCCACCCGACGGGCAATCTGTCATCCATGTTCCTGCAATTCTTCACCTCTCTGCGCGACGCGCAGGTCCCTGTGACGCTGCGCGAATACCTCACGCTGATGGAGGCGCTCGACGCTGACCTCGCGGACTACACGGTCGAGAATTTCTACTATCTGTCGCGCGCCTCGCTGGTGAAGGACGAGCGCAACCTCGACAAGTTCGATCGCGTCTTCAGCACGGTGTTCAAGGGGCTGGAAAGCCTGCTCGATGCCATGGAGAAGGCGGAGATCCCCGAGGAGTGGCTGAAGAAGCTCGCCGAGAAATACCTCACCGAGGAAGAGAAGAAGCAGATCGAGGCCATGGGCTGGGACAAGCTCATGGAGACGTTGAAGAAGCGGCTCGAGGAGCAGAAGGGCCGGCACCAGGGCGGCTCGAAGTGGATCGGCACCGCCGGCACCTCGCCGTTCGGCGCGCACGGCTACAACCCTGAAGGCGTGCGCATCGGCCAGGAGAAGAACCGCAACAACCGCGCCGTGAAGGTATGGGACAAGCGCGAGTTCAAGGACTTGGACGGCAATGTCGAGCTCGGCATCCGCAACATCAAGGTGGCGCTGCGCCGCCTGCGCAAGTTCGCGCGCACCGGTGCGCCTGACGAACTCGATCTCGACACCACGATCCGCGAGACCGCCAATCACGGCTATCTCGACGTGCACATGCGCCCCGAGCGGCGCAACGCGGTGAAGCTGCTTGTGTTCTTCGACATCGGCGGCTCGATGGACGCGCATATCGAGCAGGTCGAGGAGCTGTTCTCGGCGGCGAAGAGCGAGTTCAAGCACATGGAATACTTCTACTTCCACAACTGCCTCTATGAAGGCGTGTGGAAGCAGAACAAGCGCCGCTTCACTGACCGCACGCCGACCTGGGACGTGCTGCACAAATACCCGCACGACTACAAGGTCGTGTTCGTCGGCGACGCCTCGATGAGCCCTTACGAGATCATGGTGCCGGGCGGCTCGGTCGAGCACGTCAACGAGGAGCCCGGCTCGGTCTGGCTCGATCGCATCATCCGCACCTATCCGCATGCGGTGTGGCTGAACCCGGTGCAGCAGAAGCATTGGGACTATTCGGAATCGACCACCATCATCAAACGCATCTTCGCCAACCGCATGTATCCGATCACGATCGAAGGTCTGGAAGGTGCGATGAAGGAATTGACGCACTGATGCATAGTTAGTCCGGCTCGATCGGCGACGGGACTGCGCTCCCTCCCCCGCTTGCGGGGGAGGGCTGGGGAGAGGGTCTCTCCACGAGCGAGGCTTCCCCAAGAGGAGAGAGCCCTCACCCGCCGCGCTCGGGACGATGCTTCGCATCGCCCGGGGCGCGTCGACCTCTCCCGCAAGCGGGAGAGGTGACCTCCACCTCCGGCAGATCGCTTGGGGTGACGACGTAACAAGAGGGAGAACCATATGGCCCAGACCATCACCCGCGGCATCAAGGCGCTGATCGACGAGGCCAATGCCGAGATCGAGACGCTCAGCGCCAAGGACGCCATCGAGATCTCCAAGAACGGTGACGTCGTCATCGTCGACATCCGCGACCCCCGCGAGATCGAGCGCGAGGGCCGCATCCCGGGCGCGTTCGCCTGCACCCGCGGCATGCTCGAATTCTGGATCGATCCGCAGAGCCCCTACGCGAAACCGATCTTCCAGGAGGACAAGAAG
Source organism: Bradyrhizobium zhanjiangense (assembly GCF_004114935.1). NCBI lineage: Bacteria > Pseudomonadati > Pseudomonadota > Alphaproteobacteria > Hyphomicrobiales > Nitrobacteraceae > Bradyrhizobium > Bradyrhizobium zhanjiangense. Next base: position 8,058,583 of record NZ_CP022221.1, on the reverse strand, counting down.
TTCGTCTTCCACTGCGCCGGCGGCCTGCGCTCCGCGCTCGCCGCCAAGACCGCGCAGGACATGGGCCTCAAGCCCGTCGCCCACATCGCCGGCGGCTACGCCGCCTGGCGCGATGCCGGCGGGCCGACCGAGCAGTGGGAGCCGAAGAAGAAGGGGTGAGGGCGCACACCACTCTCTCATCCGTCATTCCGGGGCGCGACGAAGTCGCGAGCCCGGAATCCATTCATCCACCAACGCTGTCGCACGATGGATTCTCTGATGCGCAATTGCGCATCAGAGCTCGTGCTGCGCACGCCCCGGAATGACAAGGAAGACATCGCATGACCACCCCCACCGACCCCCTCGTCTCTACCGAATGGCTCGCAGCGCACATTGGCGAGGCCAACGTCAAGGTGCTCGACGCCAGCTTCAAGCTCCCCGGCGTGCTGCCGCTGCCGAAGGACGACTATCTCGCCGCGCGTCTGCCCGGCGCCGTGTTCTTCGACGTCGATGCGGTGTCGGATCATTCCAATCCGTTGCCGCACATGTTTCCGAGCGCCGAGCAGTTCGGCCGTGACATCGGCAATCTCGGCATTTCCAATGCCGACACGGTCGTGATCTACGATGCCGGCGGCTGGGTCGCGGCGCCGCGTGCATGGTGGATGTTCCTGTCCTATGGCCACGGCAATGTGCGCATCCTCAATGGCGGCCTGAAGAAGTGGCGCGCTGAGGGCCGCCCCGTCGAGAGCGGCGAGGTGAAGCCGAAGCCCGCGACGTTCAAGGCGAGCTACGATTCAAAACGCGTGCGCAGCATGCAGCAGCTGATCGCCAACGTCGCAAGTCACGCCGAGCAGGTAATCGACGCACGCGCCGCCGATCGTTTCGAGGGCCGCGCGCCGGAGCCGCGGCCGGGCATCCGCTCCGGCCACATCCCCGGCGCCCGCAACGTGCCCTACAATCTCCTGTTCGATGCCGCGACCGGCACGATGAAGCCGCTCGACGATCTCCGCGCAGCCTTCACCGGCGCCGGCGTCAAGTTAGACGAGCCGATCGTGACGAGTTGCGGCTCGGGCGTCTCGGCCGGCGTGCTGACGCTGGCGCTCTATCGCCTCGGCATCACCGACACCGCGCTCTATGACGGCTCGTGGTCGGAATGGGGCCAGGCCGGCGGCCCGCCGATCGCGACCGGGCCGGCGTAACCTCGTCGCCGCAGCGACGGTTCACTCCCTCGCCCCGCTTGCGGGGAGAGGCGAAGAAGGAGCGTCAGCGCGTGCGTGCGGTCGTTGTGGCGAAGGCCGGCTGCTGCTGTCCGAACGGATTGAGCTGTTGCTGCAATTGCTGAGGCGGCGGACGCTGCACCACGCGGTGCCGTTTCTTGGCCTTCGCCTTGCGCTTGGTCGCCTTGCTGTCCGCCTTGATGTCCGCCTTGGCTTTCGTCGGTGTGTCCTTCGTCGCCGCCGGATCGTTCAGCGCGGCCATCTTGGCCGCGGCGGCATCGAGCGCCGAGGAGGCCAGGGCAACACTGGCATCAGGGGCAACACTGGAATCAGCCGGCGCCGGCTCGCTGGCGGTCGCGGCGGCAGCAGGCTGCGTCTCGGGAATCGATGCCGTGGTGTCGGCCGGGGTGAGCGTGTCGGTGGCCGTTGGCGCTGCGGCTTCCGTCGTCGGCTCGGGTGTGGCCGGTTCGGTGGTCGGAGCCTGGGCTTCAGACACGGCTTCAGTGACCTGAGGCTGAACTTCGGTCTCGGTCGTCGGCGTGGCGGCTTGCTCGGGCCCGTTCGCCGGCAAGCCGATGGTCGGTATCTGGTCACGCAGCGACGGCGTGGGCTCGGCGGTCACTTCCGGCTCCGGCTGTAATACCGCGAGCACCGGCTGAGCCGGCTCGGGAGCCTGCGCAAACACCTGCTCCTGCGGGCCGTTCCGCCAGGCGGGGTTGCTGGCATACTGCTCATGGCTCGCCCGGAGCAGCGCGGCGGCGCCTAGGCCGAACACCAGGATGGAGGTTGACAGCAGGATCGCGGCAAACAGGAAGCGAAAGCCGGGAAGCATCGGTCGGGTTACGAATTTCCGCCCCGGGTTGGGGCCAGGGCCCATGAGCCATCTGAACGCGGTGACGGTACTGATTGCCGCGTTCGCCACGCCGGGATCGGAGCTCAAAGCGGTGACGAATCAGGCTGATTCGACCATATCGCAACGCCTCTCCGCCGTTCCCTAAAATTCGGGCCCGAGGACTCCGGCAATTGACGGCGCGATGCGATTTCTGCCCCGTGATGCAATGGGGCAACGGTAGTCTTGCGGATCACAAATCGGCAAATCCGGCGCAAATACGCCTGATATGTCTTGAATGTGCCGCTATCTTCGGTCATCTGGCCGTTAACGGTCCGGTCGGGCTTTGGGGACTATACAAGAGCGATGATGATCAAACATTTTCTGACGATATGCGCTGCCGCGACAGTCGCTGCGGCGGGAACCTCGCTCGCGCAGGCTCAGAGCTATCCGGTCCAGCAGGCGCCGAGCTATGGCGCCCCGGCTGAATATCGCCCAGGCGACCGCACGCCGAATTTCGACGCGCTGGACGAAGACGACGACGCGATGCCCCAGACCTCGCTGCCGGCGCCCGGCCCGGCGGACGATCCGCGCTACGGCCGCCCGGCCGGCGCGCCTCCGGTCTATTCGGCGGCCCCGCCGCAGGGGCCGGTGATGTCACCGGATGATCCGCGTTATGGCCGTCCGGCCGGCGCTCCGGCCTATTCGGCCGCGGCGCCGCAAGGCCCCGTGATGTCGCCCGACGATCCCCGCTACGGCCGGCCCGCCGGTCCGCCCCCGGTGATCTATGCCGATCGTCCGGCCCAGGGCCAGGCACCGGCCAATGACGGCCTGCGTCCGCCGGAGGCCGTCGGTGGTCCCGCCGCGACCGGTACGGTCCAGGCCGGGCAGCCGCCCGTCGGCGCAGACGGTCGGCCGATGACGGTCGCGTCGCTGCCGCCCGAGGAGCAGCCTGATGCTGCGCCGGCGCAGTTGCCGCAGAACCTGCGCCGCCAGGAAGTCGCGTTCCAGACCAAGGAGCCGGCTGGCACGCTCGTGGTCGATACGCCCAACACCTACCTCTACTACGTGCTCGGCAACGGCCGTGCGATCCGCTACGGCGTCCGCGTCGGCCGCGACGGCTTCACCTGGACCGGCGTGCAGAAGATTACCCGCAAGGCCGAGTGGCCGGATTGGCATCCGCCGACCGAGATGATCGAGCGCCAGCCCTATCTGCCGCGCTTCATGGCCGGCGGCCCCGGCAATCCGCTCGGCGCTCGCGCGATGTATCTCGGCTCGACCGTCTACCGCATCCACGGCACCAACCAGCCCTCGACGATCGGCAAGTTCGTCTCCTCCGGCTGTATCGGCATGCTGAACGAGGACGTCTCCGACCTGTTCGACCGCGTCAAGGTCGGCACCCGTGTGGTGGTGCTGCCGGGCGGCCCGCAGCCGGGAACGGCGACCGCCTCCGCCGCGCCGACACCGGGAGCTGCTGCGCCCGGTGCTGCTGGTCCAGCTCCGATGGCCGCCCAGGCTGGCCCGGTCCCGGGCACGCAGCCGACGGTGGTGCCGCCGTTGCCCGCGCCGGTCACCGTGCGCTAAGCGCTTCGCGAGCATTCGAATTGCAATGGGCGTGCCTTGGCACGCCCATTGTCGTTTCAGGCCATCGTCGTTTCAGGCCAGTGTCGTTTCAGGCCAGCTTCCGCGGCAGCTCGCTGCCTTTGGTAAAGGCGTCAATTGCCTCGACCATCTGGCCGTAATGGATGCGCAGTCCGTCCGCAGTGGCGTAGCCGAGATGCGGCGTCAGCACGAGATTGTCGAGCTTGCGGAAGGGATGGTCGACCGGCAGCGGCTCGACCGAGAACACATCCAGGCCTGCACCTGCGATCCTCCTTTGCTGCAAGGCCTCGAGCAGCGCCTGCTCGTCCACGATCGGTCCGCGTGCAGTGTTGACGAGGAAGGCGGTCGGCTTCATCCGCGCGAGATCGGCGCGGCCGACCAGCCCGCGCGAGCGCTCGCTCAGCACCACGTGGATGGTGACGATGTCAGCCTTGGCGAACAGCCCCTCCTTGCTGGCGTAGCCGACGCCGGCCTCCTTGCACTTCTCCGGCGTGAGGTTCGGGCTCCAGGCGATCACGTTCATGCCGAATGCCTTGGCAATCCCCGCCATCTTGCTGCCGAGCTTGCCGAGCCCGACGATGCCGAGCGTCAGTCCTTCGATCTCGACGCCGGCAAAGGTCTGCCAGGGCTCGCCGGCATGCATGCGCGCATTCTCGCGGCCGATGCCGCGGGTCAGCTCCAGGATCAGGCCCATGGTGAGCGGCGCTGTCGGATCGCGCGAATATTGCGTGCCGCCGATGGCGACGCCACGCGCCTTCGCGGCCTCCATGTCGATGGAGGCGTTGCGCATGCCAGACGTGAGCAGCAGCTTCAGCTTCGGCAGCTTGTCGAACAGGCCCTTGGGGAATGCCGTGCGCTCGCGCATCGCGCAGATGATCTCGAAATCGGCCAGCGCGCTCGCCGCGGCCTGCTCGGAAGCAAATGGGTGGCTGAACACGGTGACGTCGATGCGGTCGGAGAGCTTTGGCCAGTCGGCGACGTCGAGGGCGAGGTTGAAATAGTCGTCGAGAATTGCACAGCGCAGGCGCGTCATCAGCGTTCATCCATGGCGAGAGGTGACGGCGCGAGCGGGGGCGCCCTCGTCGGAACCGGGCCATGGTTGCGCGCAATCAGCCTCGCGCGCAAGCAGCCTGCGTCTTCAAAAATCCGATAGGGGCGGGCTCAGAGGTCGCGGGGCTTCAGGCGGAACGGTGCGTCCATGCCGTGCTTGGCGCGCCAGGCCGGGCCGGGGCCGCGCATGTAGTGCAATTCGGGCCGGTACGGGTTGAAGGCGGTGGCGAAGAAGCGTTTCCAGAAGCTCTGGATCTCGGAGACGAATCCGGAGACGCGGCCGGCTTCTGCCGGAACATGAAAAGAGTTGGTCTCGATCAGAGCCATGATGCGGCCTCGCTGTGCTCCCGTTCGTTCTGAGCGGGTGGCGCTGTTTCCGCGCGAAACCGAGCTTTGGCCTGATTTATTAAAAGATGGTTTCAATTGTCCGGATCTGAGTCCGGATGGTGTCCGAACCGTATTCATCCGTGGTGAACGGACGGAAAACATTGCCCTTTGGGGGCGGGATCGCTACATCGGCGGCAAGCAAATTTCCTCAAATCGAAGGTTTCACGGGACCGATGGCGCGCCAGTTCATCTATTTCATGCAGGGCCTGACCAAGAGCTACCCGACCCGGAAGGTGCTCGATAACATCCATTTGAGCTTCTATCCGGACGCCAAGATCGGCGTGCTCGGCGTCAATGGCTCGGGCAAGTCGACCCTGCTCAAGATCATGGCCGGCCTCGACAAGGAATACACCGGAGAGGCCTGGGTCGCCGAAGGCGCCCGCGTCGGTTATCTCGAGCAGGAGCCGCATCTCGATCCCAAGCTTTCCGTGCGCGAGAACGTCATGCAGGGCGTCGCCAAGCAGAAGGCGATCCTCGACCGCTACAACGAGCTCGCCGTCAACTACTCGGACGAGACTGCCGACGAGATGACCAAGCTGCAGGACGAGATCGAGGCGCAGGGCCTCTGGGATCTCGACAGCAAGGTCGACCAGGCCATGGACGCACTGCGCTGCCCGCCCGACGATGCCGACGTGACGAAACTCTCGGGCGGTGAGCGCCGCCGCGTCGCGCTGTGCCGCCTGCTGCTTGACCAGCCCGAGCTCTTGCTGCTGGACGAGCCGACCAACCATCTCGACGCAGAATCGGTATCCTGGCTCGAAGGCCATTTGCGCAACTATCCCGGTGCGATCCTGATCGTCACCCACGACCGCTACTTCCTCGACAATGTCACGGGCTGGATCCTCGAGCTCGATCGCGGCCGCGGCATTCCCTACGAGGGCAACTATTCGTCCTGGCTGGTGCAGAAGCAGAAGCGCCTGGAGCAGGAAGGCCGCGAAGAAGCCGCGCACCAGAAAACGCTGGCCCGCGAGCAGGAATGGGTGGCGTCCTCGCCAAAGGCACGCCAGGCCAAATCAAAAGCGCGCTACCAGCGCTATGAGGAGCTGCTCAAGCAGGCGAGCGAGAAGCAGACCCAGACCGCGCAGATCATCATCCCGGTCGCCGAGCGCCTCGGCGCCAACGTGGTCGATTTCGAAGGCCTCAGCAAAGGCTATGGCGATCGCCTCTTGATCGACGATCTCACCTTCAAGCTGCCGCCCGGCGGCATCGTCGGCGTGATCGGTGCCAACGGCGCCGGCAAGACCACGCTGTTCAAGATGATCACCGAGCAGGAAACGCCGGACAAGGGCACGATCACGGTCGGCGAGACCGTGCATCTCGGCTATGTCGACCAATCGCGCGACGCGCTCGACGGCAAGAAGACCGTCTGGGAGGAGATCTCCGGCGGCAACGAGCTGATCCTGCTCGGCAAGAAGGAAGTCAATTCGCGCGGCTATTGCTCCTCGTTCAACTTCAAGGGCGCCGACCAGCAGAAGAAGGTCGGTGCGCTCTCCGGTGGTGAACGCAACCGCGTCCATCTCGCCAAGATGCTGAAGTCCGGCGCCAATGTGCTGCTGCTCGACGAACCGACCAACGACCTCGACGTCGACACGCTGCGTGCGCTGGAAGAGGCGCTGGAGGATTTTGCCGGCTGCGCCGTCATCATCAGCCACGATCGCTGGTTCCTCGACCGCATCGCGACCCACATTCTGGCCTTCGAAGGCGACAGCCACGTCGAATGGTTCGAGGGCAACTTCCAGGATTACGAGAAGGACAAGATGCGCCGTCTCGGCCAGGACAGCATCATTCCGCACCGCGTGAAGTACAAGAAGCTGACGCGGTGATTTCGGCATGATGTGGCGGGCGCTCATCGCCGCGGTGATCGCGATCACCTGTGCCCTGTCGCCCGCCCGCGCCGCTGACGCCGCGTTCACGCAGTTCATCGCCTCGCTCTGGCCGGAGGCGCAGGCCGAAGGCGTGTCGCGCGCGACGTTCGACGAACAGACGCGCGGGCTCGAGCCGGACTACAAGCTGCCCGATCTGATCCTGCCGGGGCGGCCCGCGACCGGCGCACCGTCGCAGGCCGAGTTCGTGCAGGTGCCCGCCGACTACGTCAAGGAAGGCTCGATCGCGCGGCTTGCAGGCGAGGGGCAGCGGCTGCTGCAAAAATATCGCACCGCGCTCACTGAGATCGAGAGGAGCTCAGGCGTACCTGCGACCGTCATGCTCGCAATCTGGGGCCGCGAGACAGACTATGGCCGCTACACGCTGCCTTACGATCTCGTCCGCGTGTTGGCGACGCAGGCCTATGTCGGACGCCGCAAGGATCAGTACCGCAACGAGTTCATTCTCGCGCTCAAGATCCTCGGCGAGGGTGTGGTCACGCGCAAGGACATGCGCTCGTCCTGGGCCGGCGCGACTGGTCTCACGCAATTCCTGCCTTCCGAATATTACAAGCACGGCGTCGACTTCGACGGCGACGGTCGCATCGACATCTGGCATTCGGTGCCGGATGCGCTGGCGTCCGCTGCGCAGCAGCTCGTCAACAAGGGCTGGCAAAGCGGCGTGCGCTGGGCCTACGAGGTGCAGGCGCCGGCCAAGGTCGATTGCACCGCCGGTGTGCCCGAGGTGACGAAGCCGATCGGCCAGTGGCTGCGCGAGGGTTTTGTGCCGGTGCGTGGGCAGAAGCTCAGCGCCGCCGAACAGGCGCAGCCCGCTTCGCTGCTGCAGCCGGAGGGCATCTACGGGCCGTCGTTCCTGACCACGAAGAACTACTTCGTCATCAAGGAGTACAATTTCTCCGATCTTTACGTGCTGTTCGTCGGCCATCTCAGCGACCGCATGATGAGTCCGCTGCCGTTCGCAACGCCCTGGTCGGCTTCGAAGCAGTTGCGCACGAAAGACGTCGAGACCATGCAGCGCGGGCTCACGCGCGCCGGACTTTACAAGGACAAGATCGACGGTAAGGCGGGCATGCAGACCCGCGCCGCGCTCGGTGCCTATCAGAAGTCGGCGGGCCTCAAGGTCGATTGCTGGCCGAGTGAAGAGGTGCTGCGCTCGATCCAGGCTGCGCGATAACTGTTCTCGACTTCGGCCAAAAGAAAAAGCCCGGCCGAGATGCTCGGCCGGGCTTCGATCGCGGCGCGCATGCGCGCGTAACGATCAGATCAGTAGCAGACGCGAACCGGCCGGCTGACCCAGCCGTAGCCGTCCCAATACCGCTCACGACGCCAGTAGCAGGGCGCCGGCGGCGGGGGCTCGGCCACGTAAACGGGGCCGCCATAGGCGGGGCGGCTCGACGCGATGGCGCCGCCGACGATCGCGCCGCCGATCAGGCCGGCTGCGATGCCGGCGCCGACGCCGTCACCGGCTTTGGCGGGCGGAGTGGCGGTCACCAGCGAACCGGCGACCGTCGCAACCGTGAGGGCGGCAACTAAAGTCTTCTTCATGCTCAGGGCTCTCCTGGGAGATGGGCTCCCCTTGTTAGAGGTGCCCGGGTTTCAAAAGTTCACGCACACTCTGATGGAATTGGCCGTTGGGCTAGCAAGCGCGCAAATGGTCAATCCACGGTAAACGCACACGGAGCTGTGACGAGAAAAAGCGGTCTTTTTCAGGCCCAGAGATGAACGCCGCATCCGTAGTGAACCGGTTTCAAGGGCGACTCAGCCGCAGACTCTGACGCGGCGGACGCGCCAGGCGTAGCCGTCCCAGAAGCGCTGCTTCTGCCAGACGCAGCCGCCGCCGTAATAGTCGTCGACAACATAGCCCGGGCCAGGGGCGTAATAGCGGGGCGGATAGTAGCCGGGTTCGTAATAGCCGGGGCCGGGTCCGTAATAGTACGGAGAAGCCAGCGCGCCACCGACAATGGCGCCGCCGATGATCCCGGCCGCCACGCCTGCAGCGACGCCGCGCTGCGCATTGGCCGGTGTTCCGGCCGTCAGGGCCAGAGTGACGATGGCAGCAATTGCCAGGAGCGACTTCTTCATTGTTGACCTTTCACACAAACACGCGGGAACTCTTTGGCAGCAGAGTTCCATACTTCGCTTGAATGATCAATGAACGGCACCCTTGCCGGCTACGACAGATTGGTATGGACCGCAGCTCCACCCAGGAGACGATGATGGGCAACGCGATGATTAATGCATTGATTGCTGCCGGGATCGTTTTCGCGATTGGCTACGGCTGGATCACACACCTCCAGAACCGCGGTCGGCGCTCCCGCGCCGCGGCCGGCAATGACGGAGGGAGTAGCGGCGGCGACAGCTATTCGGGGACGAGCGATGGCTTCTCGCTGGGAAGCTGGTTTTCCAGTGACAGTTCGGGGCGTTCGACTGATGGCGGCAGCTGTTCCAGCAGCGATAGCGGCAGCAGCGGCGGGGATTGCGGGGGCGGCGGTGATGGCGGGGGAGGCGGTGGTGGCGACTAGGTCCGCCGCAATCTTGATCCAGCGCAACGCTCTATTTTAGAGTCGTTCTAGGTTGTTTGCGGGCCAGTTTGGAATAGCTTCAAATACCGGTTTTTCCTTTTGCATCCGGCCGGCCCCTTAAATATCGATGATGGTGCATCACCGAAGGGCCTGCCGCTTCCATGATCGTTTGTTCCTGTAACGTGCTGAGCGATGACGACATCCGCGCCGCCGTCGCCGAGTCCGACGACGCCGTGCGCCATGCCAAGCAGGTTTATGGATGTCTCGGTTGTAGCGCCGAATGCGGCCGCTGTGCCCGGACCATCAAGACCATCATCGACGAAGCGCTTGGCCCCTGCGCCCAATCCTGCTGTGCCGGCTGTCCGCACAGCCTCGCCGTGGCCGCCAACGACGAGACGGCCGAACCGGCCCAGTTCGCGCTCGCGGCCTGCTGAAAACTTCCTCAACGCTGGCTGAGCTTTCCCCCGGCTGCGTTCCCCCAGCCGGTTGCCGTCGTCCGCAAATTCATTTAGAAGCATTCTAAATTCGGTTTGGGGCCGATTTGGATTGCAAGAGCTGGAGTGAACCATGCAGGCCGACCCAAAAGTCATCGACTATCTCAACAAGGCGCTGCGTCATGAGCTGACTGCGATCAACCAGTACTGGCTGCACTACCGTTTCCTCGATAACTGGGGCCTCCTGGACATGGCCAAGGTCTGGCGCAAGGAGTCCATTGAGGAGATGGAGCACGCCGACAAGCTCACCGCGCGCATCCTGTTCCTCGATGGCTTCCCGAACATGCAGGTGCTCGATCCCCTGCGCATCGGCCAGAACGTCAAAGAGATCATCGAATGCGACCTCGCCGCCGAGATGAGCGCGCGGGCGCTCTACCAGGAAGCGGCGACCTACTGCCATGGCGCCAAGGACTACGTCACGCGTGACCTGTTCGAGAAGCTGATGAGCGACGAGGAGCACCACATCGACTTCCTCGAAACCCAGCTTGACCTGATCGGCCGTATCGGCCTCGAGCTCTACACCCAGAAGCACGTCGGCGGTCTCGAAGGCGAGGGGCACTGAGCCCTGGCACTGGCCGCATACTCCCTTGTCGTCCCGGCGAACGCCGGGACCCATAACCACAGGAAGTGGTCGTAGCGCGCAACTGGTAACTCCGAGTCTTCGCCAAACCACTCCCTATGGCTATGGATCCCGGATCTGCGCTGCGCTTGTCCGGGACGACACTGTGGTTGTCGCACCGCCTACAACTGCGTCTTGTAGAGCTCTTCCACGCTCTCCTGACTCTGCGGTTCACCCAAGCCCGTCTGGTCGTGAATGACCTCGATGATGCTCGGCATCACCGAGCGCTGCACCTTCTCGGACGACCATAGCTTCGAGCGCATCAGCGCCTTGCCGCAATGGAAATAGACCTCGCTGACGGCGACATTCAGCACCGCGCGCGGCGGCTTGCCGAATTCCACCATCGCGGCGAGCAGATCCGGATCGGCCGACAGCGTGCCGCGTCCGCCGACGCGCAGTGTCTCGTCGATCCCTGGCACGAAGAACAGTAGATGCACGAAGCCCGAGCCTTCGACGACGTTGCGAAAACTGTCGATCCGGTTGTTGCCGGAGCGGTCGGGCATCAACAGCTGGTTGGGACCGGCCACGTGGACGAAGCCGATGCCGCCGCCGCGCGGCGATGCGTCGACGCTGCCGTCCACTCCCGATGTCGCGAGCACGCAGAACGGCGACATCTCGATGAATTTCTTCGCATGGGCATCGATCGCCGGGCGCGCTTTCGCAATGACGCGCGGCGACGGTTTGGCATAGATGGTGGCGAGGTCTTCGGCGCTAAGATCGGTCAACGGCGTGCCTCCGCTTTCGGCTTGGCCTCAAGCTAACCGATCGGGCGCCTGCAGCCAACGAAATCCAGCGCGCTACACCGCATCGGCCGGCACGAAGCAGCTGATGATGATGGCGCCGCGGTGGTGGACGTACCACACCACGGCCTGACCGACCGGATTGCCTCGGTCGCGGATGATGGCGCGCTCGGGCACCTCCATCCATTGTCCTTCGATCGGCACCCAATAGGCGCCGCCGCGTACGTCGTATTCGGTGCGATGGCCATCGGAAATGTCGCAGCAGGGCACGCCGTTCGGCGCGATCACGCTCTTGAACCAGGCGCGGATGTCGGGCGAGACGTGGTCATATTGCCCGTTGTCGAACGCGAGCGCGGCGCTCGTCAGCGCGGCCAGCCAAACGCACAGTGCGAGCCTGTGCATGCGATCCTCCTCATCGCGTGTGTACCAATGGCGCGCGATTGTCCCGCGCATCGATTCGTTTCGTTGGCGCGATTAAGCCCGAGCCGTCAGCGCAATGCATGCTCAAATAATATGCGGCGTCGAGCGCTGCATATGATGCGTTGCGAGATGGCGCGCGTGGTGCTCCTACATGGTCCGCTGCGGCGCGGTCTTCAGCAATTGCCGAACCTGCTCGCTGTAGAATTTCGCATTGCCGGTGGTGCCGTGGCCGCGCGTCTCGGCGCTTGCGGGGATCAGGAAGAGGCGGCCGTTCTTGACCCGCTTCATTGCAGCGTCCGTGATGCCGGTCTCGGGCGGATTGCGCTCGTCATCGGCGGAATTGATCAGCAACAGCGACGCTTCGATCTGCTCCAGCTTCTCGCCGGCATTGTAGTCGTGCGAGGACTCCCACTGATAGACGAAGTCGTTGGCATCCGCCGTGATCGGCGTCGCGAGCCGATCGTCGACGATCTTGTCGGCCTTCGCTGCCGTCGGCGCCTGCGATTGATAGGCCAGCGTGCCGCCGATGCTGGCGATGCCATAGGCCGTGATGGCGTATTTCATCATGCGCGGCTGGCTGGTGTAATTGCCGCCATTGTAGTCGGGATCGTTGCGGATGGTGTCGAGCATGATCCGCCGCAGCATCCAGTTGCGCGAGGCCATCTCGGTTGGCTGCGAGGCCATCGGGATCAGCGCGTCCATTGCTTTCGGATATTTCTCGCCCCACAGCCAAGTGTGCATGCCGCCCATCGAATTGCCGATGACGAGCCGCAGATGCTTGACGCCGATGCCTTCCGTCACCAGGCGATATTGCGCCTCGACCATGTCGTCGTAGTCGTATTTCGGGAAGCTCGTCTTCATGCCGTCGGACGGTTTTGACGATTTGCCGTGGCCAATGCTGTCCGGAATGATGATGTAATATTTGGAGGCGTCGAGTGGTTGCCCGGCGCCGAACAGCTCGCCGGCAAAAGCAGGCGACAGCATGCTCGCGCCCGAGCCGCCTGTTCCGTGCAGCACCAGCACAGCCTGGCCGCTCGGCTCGCCGACGGTGGTGTAGTGCAGCCGCAGTTCGGGCATGGTCTCGCCGGTGTGGAACTTGAAATCCTTGGCGATCCAGTCGCCCTGCTTTGGCGCCGGATAGTCGGCTGCCCATATCGACGTCGAGATGGATAGCAGAACGGCCGACAAGGCCGCGCAAGAAGTTCTCATGTTCCTCTCCCCGTGCGGCTCGTATTCGGCGGCCGCGTTGCCGCGGAACTTAACAGAAGTGCGGGGAAGGATGTAGGATTTCGTCGCCGCCGATCGTCCTTGGACATATCCGGAGAGACTGCATGTGCCGTAACATCAAGACGCTGTTCAACTTCGAACCACCGGCGACGGAGGACGAGATCCACGCCAGCGCGCTCCAGTTCGTGCGAAAGCTGTCCGGCTTCAACAAGCCGTCACAGGCCAATGAGGAGGTGTTCGAGCGCGCAGTGGCGGAGGTGTCGGAGGCCGCGCGGCGGCTGTTGAGCTCGCTGCACACCCATGCGCCGGCGCGCGACCGCGAGGTCGAGGCGGAAAAGGCCAAGGAGCGCTCGCGGCTGCGGTTCGGTTAGCGATCCCAGAGAGCCCGTTCCGTGATCTGGCTCACGGAAGAGGGCCCACTTACTGCGCGATGATGTCCGCCGGGGTTTTGATAACCCGGAGCATGATCATGAGCCGCCCCCTTCTTCCCTTGAAAGCAGGTGCCGTCACCCTCACGGTACTGTGGACCGCTTGGATGATGTGGTGGAGCGGCTCCTTCTCGAGCGTGAACACGATCATCCTCGCCCTGTGCGGCGCCGCGGTCGGCTATCTCTGGTATCGGGCCATGCGTTGGCAGTTCGAGCGCATGGGCATGCTCCCGCGACGCGAACACGAGGAATAGGCTCGTCTGCTAGCCCTTGTTGCCGCGCTTCTTCTTTTTCTTCTTCTTCTTCCTGAGATCGTCGCCTTCGCCTTCGTCGCTCCCATCATCGGCGATCGGTTCGTCAGTCTCCTGCACGGCGGCCTCCAGCGCCTCGCGCTCGGCGGCTTCACGCTCGCGCTGGCGGCGGCGTTCATCCCAGGCGTCGAACAGCTGCTCGAGCCATGGCAGCACCTGTTCGATCGACGGCAATTGACCGGGCGGCCCGGCCTCGCCACGCGGGCCTTGCGGCCCTGCGGGCCCCTGCGGTCCGACAGGCCCCTGCGCGCCGGCCGGTCCGCGCGGACCGGCTTCGCCTTGCTTACCTTGCGGACCGGGCTTGCCTGGCGGTCCGGCCTTTCCGATCGGTCCCGGCTTGCCTTGTGGACCCGGCTTGCCGCGCGCGCCGTCGGGGCCGCGCCGGCCCGGATGACCCTGCGGTCCCGGCCGTCCCGGTTCGCCCTGCCGCCCGCGCGGTCCCTGAGGTCCCTGCCGTCGTCCCTGATCGTCCGCCACGCCACTGCTCCCCTTTCACGGAAGCAAGCTACTTAGCGGCGTTTGACGACAGCAGCAATTCCGCCCGCCCATCGCACGGGATCGCTCAACATCGATCGGCACCGCGCGCTAATCCTGATAGGCGGGCACTTCGATTCCGGAGGCGGCATAGAGCCGGATCTTGTTGCGCAGCGTGCGCACCGACAGGCCGAGCACGCGCGAGGCGCGCGTGCGGTTGCCGTCGCAGCGCGCCAGCGTCTGAAGCACGAGCTCGCGCTCGACCTCGTCGACGGTGGCGCCGATCAGCAGCGGAACGATCTGGTTCGGTGCAAGGAATTGCGCGCCCGGCTCGGACGCAGCGACGTGAACAGTGGTCATCAATACACTCCCCGATCAACGCCCGCTTCCACCGTTGGAAGCGGATCGAGAACAAACGACCCCCAAGCCGTGAATCTACGGTGGTCCGGTTTGGTTAATGAAAAGTTAACCGCGGGCGATCGCACCAATTGACCTCAGGAATGCCGCGAAGCCGCCGCGATTGGCGCGGGATGCATGGTGATGCGGGCCTATCTTGCGCGACGCAGCTGTCATGCCCCGCGCTGCCACATCCTCCGCTGTCATGCCCCGCGGAGGCGGGGCATCCAGTACGCCGCGGCCCTTCCGTATCCCACAACGGTCTCTGGGATAGTGGATCGTCCGCCTGCGCGGACGATGACACTGAGCCAGTGGTAAGAGCTTCCGCGCTCGCTCACACCGTCCGATATCCGCCGTCCACCATCACGATCGTTCCGGTGACATAGGCCGACAGATCCGAAGCCAGGAAGATCGCGGGGCCGACGATGTCCTCGGGCTTGCCGGTGCGCGCCAGCGGAGTGTGATCGACGAAGGCCTGCACCAGCGCCGGATTGGTCGCGCGCACATTGGCGTTGATGTTGGTCTCGATGAAGCCGGGCCCGATCGCATTGACGCGTACGCCTTCCTTGCCGAGCTCGACCGCGAGCGCCTTGGTGAAGCCGAGCACGCCGTGCTTCGAGGTCGTATAGGCCGCCGAGCTCGGCGTGCGCAGATGCACGAAGGACTGGATCGAGCCGATATTGACGATGCGCCCCTTGCTTGCGCGCAGGGGCGCGAGGAACGCCTGCGTCATGTTGAAGACGCCGTTGAGGTTGAGCGAGATGATGTCGCTCCAGTCCTTCGCCACCGTCTCGGTCTCGGCGGTGAAGGCGTTGCGGCGGGTGATGCCGGCATTGTTGACGAGGATCGAGACCTGCCCGACCTTGTCCGCGACTTGCTTTGCCAGTGCGAAGCAATCGTCACGCCTGGTCACGTCCAGCGCAAAGCTCTCGGCCTTGCCGCCAGCCTTGCGGATCTCCTGGGCGGCCTCCGCCACCGTGTCGGCATTGACGTCGAGCAGCACCACTTGCGCGCCTTCCCGCGCATAGCCGGCTGCGATCGCCCGGCCGATGCCGGAACCGGCGCCGGTGACGACGGCGATGTGGTTTGCGAGCAATGCCATGACAGTTTCCTCCCGTTTTCGTTTCGAAGTTTCACGAAAAGCTAACTCGAAATTAAGGGGTCGGAAACGGCGGCCTTGGCATACTGATCTTCATTGCTAAACGTTGCGCGCATGATGGAACGGCTTGAATCCTGGAAACTCGCACTCGAACGCCTGCGGTCGGCGCAATCTGCCGATTGGGCCGAGGCCGGCCGGCTCGTGGCCGAGATCGCGCGGATGAGCACTGACGTCACGCTGCGCCAGGCGGCGGAGCAGGCGCTACCAGTACTGCGCCAGGCCGTCGACAATGACGATCACAGCGTCGCACTGGCAGCTCAGCGCCGCATCAGCGTGGTGCTCGAGGTCATTCATGATCTGACCGCGCCGCGCTTCGGTCGCCGCAATGCCATGCCGAAGAAGCTGTCGAGCGAGGATCGCGCCCGCAAGGTGCTCGGCCTGCCGCTCGCTGTGCAGCTCACGTGCGAGGATATCAATCAGGCCTATCGCCGCGCCGCCAAGGGCATGCATCCCGACCATGGCGGCAGCGCGCAAGCCTTCATCGACCTCGCCGCCGCGCGCGACATCCTGATCCATCCCGGCGCGCACAAGGACGCGTGAGAGCGCCTGGCGATATCTCGTAGGGGTGGGCAAAGGCGCAAAGCGCCGTGCCCACCATTTTCTTCACGGATGGAATCGGTGGGCAAGCTTCCGCTTTGCCCGCCCTACGATCTCTGTTCACGCAGCTCGAAAAAAAGCGCGGGCAAGGACGCGAGGTCCTTGCCCGGCTCTTCGTCCGTCGATCGAATTGTTACCAGGTGCAGTGGCCGTTCATGAGCGCCTGATCCTTCAACATCAGCGCATCGCCGAAGGTCGGCACGGTCGCACTGACGCGGGAGTAGTCGGACGGCCACGGCGTGGTCGGGATGCTCTCGTCCCAGATCTGGCAGAAGCCGGTGTCCTGCCAACGGATCAGGTGATAGCTGGCTTCGGCAGGGCTCGCAGCGACGAACGCGGTGACGGCAAGACCGACGGCAGCGCAGAGCACGGAAATACGACGCATGATCAGCTCCTCAAAATGAAAGGTGGGATGCGCCTCCCGACAATGATGGGAAGGCCGGTGCGGGACGCTTTTGGGCCTGCGCCCCGGACAAGATGTGAGTAGTTCCGCCAGCCGGTCAGGTTCAAAGCGGGCGCGCGGGAAAATGCGCGTGCAAAACGGAAAGGGCGGATCGCTCGCGCGACCCGCCCTTCAAATTCGATCCGTTGCGTCAGCTCAGAGCGTGCAGCGTCGCTCCGACCGCATCTTGATCTGGAGGTCCGACGCCTCCTGGAAAGTCGGGAGCGGCTTGCTGATGATCTTATAGGTCGACACCCCCCACTGGAACGGCTTGTACTGCAGATCCTCGTTCCAGACCTGGCAGATGCCGGTGTTGTCCCAGCGGATCACGTAATAGCCGACCTTCGCCGAGGCGGGCACGGCGAACACGGACGAAGCGATGCCGGCAACGGCACAGAGCGCGAGCGCGCGACGCATGAAATATCTCCTTGTGGGGGAAGTGGGATCCGAAAATTCGTGCGGGAAAAGCAGGGTCTTTGCAAGCCGGGGAGCGGCCGTTCACGGACATGTCAGTTGCTGCCGCGCATTTGGTTTGGCCGCGTGCCCGACAAGTCACACGTGCTTAAGCGTTGCTCACTTCGAAAGCGACGCCACCGCCTCGATCTCGATCAGCATCTTCGGATCGGGCAGCGCCTGCACCACGCAAGTCGTGCGCGCGGGGTAGGGCGGCGGGCCGAAGGCGCCGGCATAGAGCGCGTTCATGGCGGCCACGTCCGAGGCGCGGGTCAAGAGCACGTTGACCTTGACGAGGTCGTGCATGCTCGCGCCCGCATCGACCAGCACCCGCTTGATGTTGACGACGACGTTGGCGAACTGCGACTCGAACCCATCGGGCAGCGCGCCATTGGCGTCGAAGCCGGGAATGCCGGAGACGAACAGGAGATTGCCAACGCGGGTGGCAAAAGACAGCGGCGGCGCCTTGACATGCGGCGGGGGCGCGAAATGCTGGATCGGCATGGGATCACCTCGGGGACGGTCGATAGACGCATGAGCGTACCGGCAGGCGAGGGGCGCTCAAAACAAAAAATGCGAAAACAACCCCATGCACAGTAGAAAAGGCCAAGCTTATCAGCGTTTTCGAAAAGTCCGAAATAAAAGTTGACTCGTCGGGCAAAACACTGGCATGAATTGCATCATGGCGCAGTGCCGGCTTGCTGCTCCAAACTCCGTCGTCATGCCCCGCGCAGGCGGGGCATCCAGTACGCCGCGGCCTCTCGGTTCAGCCACAACCGTCTCGGAATACTGGATCGCCCGCCTGCGCGGGCGATGACGGTTGAATGCGTTGCCGCATTTCACGCCTCACGCCTCGTGCCTCACGCCTCACTCCTCACGCGCCGCAATCATGTTGCCGCCGCGATCGATCGGATAGATTTGTCGCGTCTGATTCGATTCCTGCCTTGAAAAGTAGCCCCCGGAGATCCCCATGAAGCTCGCATCCACCTTCCGCGCCGCGCTGGTCGCCATCGCCGCCCTGGCTGGCCTCTCGACGGCGGCACGGGCCGACAGCGGTTTCGTGACGCTGACGATCTACAAGGCTGGCTGGATCATCGGCGGCTCGGGCGGGAGCGGCGTGCTCAATTTCCGCGGTCGCACCTATGGGCTCTCCACGGGCGGGCTCGACTACGGCCTCGTGTTCGGCGGCTCGAAAACCGTGCTGCGCGGCCGCGTCTCCAACATCAATCGCCCCTCGGATGTCGCCGGCGTCTACGGCGCCGCCGGTGCCGGCCTTGCCGTCGGCGCCGGCGCCCGCGCCATCGTGCTGACCAACCAGAAGGGCGCCGTGCTGGAATTGACCGGCCGGCAGGTCGGGTTGATGGCGAATGCGGATCTCAGCGGGCTTGCGATCACGATGCGGTAGGGCACGCCGCTTCAACGCCGTCATTGCGAGCGATGCGAAGCAATCCAGTCCGTCCCCGCGGCGAGATTCTGGATTGCTTCGCTGCGCTCGCAATGACGGAATAGTCTACGTCCTGCTCACTGCCGCATGAATCCGCTCGCAATGCGCGACGAGGTTTGCGTGCGCATCGACGAAGGCCTTCAGCGGCGTCGGGATCGGAAAGTAGTGGATGTTGGCGATGAAGCCGTAGATGCCGGCATCGATGCTGGTGGGCGCCGCGCCATGCATGTAGCCGGCAGCCGGCACGATCTCGGCCAGCACCTTGAGATCGGCAAGCCCCCGCGCGTAAGCCTGCTCGGGCGTGTAGCGGCCGATGCCCTGGAAATGATAGCGCTGCGCGTTGTAGGCCTTGGCCTTCTCGAAGCCGGCCGCGTCGATCTGCGGATGCTGCGCGATGAAGGCATCGCGGAACGCCGGATAGAAGCGCTCGTCCTTCCAGCGCGAATACGACATCACCCAGTAGAGATCGTCCAGCATGCGCGTGACGAGATGATTGGTGCGCCGCTGTTCCGGTGCGAGCAAGGCATCGATGGTGAGGAGATATTTCGCGATCGCATGCGCGATGATGGTCTCGCTGTCGCCGATGGTCTCGCCGTCGTCGACGATGTAAGGCAGCTGCCCGCGCGGCGCGGCGGAGGCATCGAAGACGTGCTCGTGCACGAACGGCACGCCCGCGAGCTTAAGGAAGGCATAGACCTTGAGGCCGTAGCCGTTGTTGTCGGCGACGCCGAACAGCTCTGGGTAGGAGTAGAGGGTCAGCATGGGCGGCGGCTCCTCTGTGTTGGCGGAGGCCAGCATGCAGGGGCGCCGTGGCAGACGCAATGGGTGGACGGGATTTGTCAAACCCGCGCTGTCGTCCTGGCGAAAGCCAGGACCCATACCGCGGAATCTATCGGTTGCGAACAGTCGTAGTACCGGACCACCAGTCTTCGCCAAACTTTGCGCTGGGGTAATGGGTCCTGGCTTTCGCCAGGACGACGGCTGAACGCGGAGCGGCGCCCCCTACGAACGCGACGCCGCGGTGAACACCGCCAATTGCGCATCGAACGCCCGCTTGAAAGCCGGCCGCGCCTCACCGCGGGCGACATAGGCGGCGATTTCAGGATATTCACCCAGCAGGCCCGACGTGTTCAACCTCCGCAGCACCGTCACCATCAGGAGATCGCCGGCGCTGAACGCGCCATCGAGCCAGTCGGCCTCGCCGAGGTGGCGGGACAGTTCGCCGAGCCTGATACGGACGCGATCTTGAAGCATGGGCAGGCGCTCGGCGTACCAGCTCTTGTCGCGCTCGAACAGCATCGCCATCGCGAGCTCGATGATCGGCGGCTCCAGCGTGCTGAGCGCGGCGAACATCCACGCGATCGCGCGGCTCCTCGCATTCGGCTCGACTGGCAGCAGTCCGGCATGATGTTCGGCGATATGGAGCACGATCGCGCCGGACTCGAACAAGGCGAGATCGCCGTCCTCAAAGGTCGGAATCTGCCCGAACGGATGCAGTGCGCGGTGCGCCGGCTGCTTCATTTGCTCGAACGAGAGGAGGCGGACGTCGTAGGGCTGGCCGACTTCCTCCAGCGCCCAGCGGACCCGCATGTCTCGGGCCTGCCCGCGGCCGCGGTCGGGCGAGTTTTCGAAGGCGGTAATGGTGGGCATCGGGGCGCTCCGGGCGTGATGTATCCAGAGGACGAACGGGTGGGGCGGATTCCGACAGGGTACTTCATAGAACCTGTAGCCCGCATGAGCGAACGACATGCGGGTCAACCGCCGACCCCGGATATCGCTTCGCTCATCCGGGCTACGAGTTGCCAGCCAATCCACCGGTGTCGTCCTGGCGAAAGCCAGGACCCATACCGCGGAATCTATCGATTGCGCACGATTGCAGTACTGGACCACGAGTCTTCGCCAAACTTTTCCCTGGGGTAATGGGTCCTGGCTTTCGCCAGGACGACGAGTGGGCGTGCGGGGTGAGCTGCCCGCCTCGCAAACGGTCTCGTAGGGTGAGCAAAGGCGCGTTCCTCGCGCGCCGTGCCCACCGTTCTACCGTAGGGCTATCGCATATGGCGTGAATAATGCTTCGGCATCGGCAGTGGGCTCCCTCTCCCGCTTGCGGGGGAGGGCTGGGGTGGGGGTGCCTCCGCGTCGGGATTATCGAGAATTGCGGAGGCGATCCCAGTGCGGTGAGAGCCCTCACCCGCCGCGCTCGGGACGATGCTTCGCATCGCCCGGGACGCGTCGGCCTCTCCCGCAAGCGGGAGAGGCGGAGCAAACTCGCGGGTGGCCCCCGCGAAATGCATATGCGATAGCCCTACGTTCTACCGGATTGCGTGGAGAGATGGTGGGCACGGCGCAAAAGCGCCTTTGCCCGCGCTACGACTTGATCCACGCCGCCAGCTCGCGCCACGGCTCCAGCGTCCAATGCCCGGACGCTGCTCCCGATGGCGACGGCAGCACGAATACCTCCCCTGGACACTCATCGCGCGCCTGCCGCCCCAGGACAATCCCCCGCGACGGCCTGCCGTAAAACAAGCTCGCCGCCTTCTTGCTCGTGAACGCAATCGTCCGCGGCCGATACTTTTCGATCTTGGCCCTGAAGCTAGGTACGTCGATCGTCTCCGACGCGATCTGGTGATCCATGCCGGCGCCCGTTTTGCAGAGGTCTGTGAAGCCGATCCCGAGCGCGATCAGCGAAGCGAACTCGCCCGGCTGATAGCGCCGCGGCGTGATCCCGGCCTCATGGATCGCGCGCCAGAAGCGGTTGCCGGGATGGGCGTAGTAGTGCCCGAGCTCGGCCGAGCGCGTCGAGGCGGCGGTGCCGACGAAGACGAGGCGGAGGTCGGGACGGAGCTGGTCGGGGAGGCGGTGGAGGATGGCTACGGGCAAGCGAATCATCCGCGGCTGTAGCTCGCATGAGCGGTGTGATATGCGACTGTAAGGACTGCGAATGTCGCTCCGCTCATGCGGGCAACGCTAGCCGGGAATGGTAGCCCTTAATCGTCCGGCTCAAAGTCCGATATGGCTGATCTGTCTACATTGGCCCCCAAACCGACTCTTCCACGCTCATCAGCCTGCAGCATCTTTCGAGCAACCAATTGCACAATTTGGCCGCGGACCACTTCAATTGGGGCGTTCAATTTTTGAGATACCTTTATCGAAAGATCTGAGATGGTGTACCGAAACGGTTCATCCCCTATGAGGTTGAATACTTCATTCGATATTCGACCGACAAAGGCAATGTGAGTTTGCAGCTGGTTGCCCATTTCCGAGATCATTCTTGCCGCATTCGAATCCTGAAGGGCAGCCATCGCCGTACTGTGGGAACTCATAAGTTCGGCTTGAGCCTCCTTGTAACTCTCGACGCCGCTGTCGAATGATCTGAGGCTATATTTATCCTCCTTTCTCTGCTCGAGGATAAGTTGATGGATCATCTCCAAGAGAACTAGCCGCAAGGATTGAGGTGATAGTTCATCTGCTTTGAGATTGTAGCTGGCATAACCAACAGCTTCATTCCGGTACCGCTGAGCAATCTCATCGAAGGAGTACCCGACTCGATCCCTGAAACATTTGCTGGATAACAGCGCGGCGCCACTTTTGTACTGCCAGCTCGCGTCGCTCGCGGATTTGATCAATTACAGAGATAATGAAGGCGGCGGTCGCTGCAACTGCGGAAATAGATACGGTTATATAGTAGATGTCCGAAAGCCCCATAGCAATCTCCCCCAAGCTGCGACTTAGAATAGCGATTCACAAAGGGAAGGCAAACAGGTTGTGGTTGCCGTTGGGAGGGGGCCCGTTGGGCCCTCCCCTCGCATCAGTTCTCGATTGCATCGGTCGTTGCGTCGACGCCCCTCACAACACCCGATTGCTCTCCTTCACCTTCTCCGCATCCAGATAAACGTTGCTCCCCATCTCCTTGAACTTCGCGCTCATCTTGGCCATTCCGTCCTCGACGGTGCCGGCCATCGACATCCCCACCGAGTTCGGATCGTTCAGCGTCGCGGCGTAGTCCCGCACGTCCTGCGTGATCTTCATCGAGCAGAATTTTGGCCCGCACATCGAGCAGAAATGGGCGACCTTGTGGGCTTCCTTCGGCAGGGTCTCGTCGTGGAAGTTCTTGGCGGTATCCGGATCGAGGCCGAGGTTGAACTGGTCGGTCCAGCGGAAGTCGAAGCGGGCGCGCGAGAGCGCGTCGTCGCGCAGTTGCGCGGCAGGGTGGCCCTTGGCGAGATCGGAGGCGTGCGCCGCGATCTTGTAGGTGATGACGCCGGTCTTGACGTCGTTGCGATCGGGCAGACCGAGATGCTCCTTCGGTGTGACGTAGCAGAGCATGGCGCAGCCGAACCAGCCGATCATGGCGGCACCGATGCCTGAGGTGATGTGGTCATAGCCCGGCGCGATGTCGGTGGTCAGCGGTCCAAGCGTGTAGAACGGCGCTTCGCCGCACTCCTTGAGCTGCTTGTCCATGTTGATCTTGATCTTGTGCATCGGCACGTGGCCGGGGCCTTCGATCATGACCTGGCAGCCCTTGTCCCACGCGATTTTTGTCAATTCGCCGAGGGTCTCCAACTCGGCGAACTGCGCGCGGTCGTTGGCGTCGGCGATCGAGCCCGGACGCAGGCCGTCGCCGAGCGAGAACGAGACGTCATACTTGCGCATGAGGTCGCAGATCTCGTCGAAATGCGTATAGAGGAAGCTTTCCTTGTGATGCGCCAGGCACCACTTCGCCATGATCGAGCCGCCACGGCTGACGATGCCGGTGACGCGGTTCGCCGTGAGGTGGATGTATTGCAGGCGCACGCCGGCGTGGATGGTGAAGTAGTCGACGCCCTGCTCGCACTGCTCGATCAGGGTGTCCTTGTAGAGCTCCCAGGTCAGCGCTACCGGATCGCCGTTGCACTTCTCCAGCGCCTGGTAGATCGGCACGGTGCCGATCGGCACCGGCGAGTTGCGCAAGATCCATTCGCGCGTGGTGTGGATGTTGCGCCCCGTGGAGAGGTCCATCACGGTGTCGGCGCCCCAGCGGATCGCCCACACCATCTTCTCGACCTCTTCCTCGACCGACGACGTCACTGCCGAGTTGCCGATATTGGCGTTGATCTTGGTCAGGAAGTTGCGGCCGATGATCATCGGCTCGAGTTCGCTGTGGTTGATGTTGGAGGGGATGATGGCGCGGCCGCGCGCGATCTCGTCGCGCACGAATTCCGGCGTGATGAAGGCGGGCACGGAGGCGCCAAAGCTTTCGCCGTCGGCGAGGGCCGCTTCGGCGCGTTCGAGCTGTGCCTTCCGGCCGAGGTTCTCGCGGGCGGCGACGTAGATCATCTCCTTGGTGATGATGCCGGCGCGGGCGAATTCGAGCTGCGTCACCTTGTGGCCGTCGAGGCCGCGTAAGGGCTTGTGATAGGCCGAGAAGGCGCGCGCGGCCTTGTCGGTGGAGACGCTGCCATTGTCCTCCGGCTTGATCTGCCGGCCCTCATATTCCTCGACGCCGCCGCGCTCCAGCACCCATTGCTTGCGGTTGCGCGCAAGGCCGGCGTTGACGTCGATGGTCACGCTCGGGTCGGTATAGGGGCCCGAAGTGTCATAGACCGGCAGGTTCGGCTCGCCTGCGCCTTCGGAGAGGATGATTTCGCGCAAGGGCACGCGCAGGTCGGGCGCGGCGTCAGGGGATGCGAAGATTTTTCGCGAGGAGGGAAGCGGGCCGGTGGTGACGGCGGGGATGGTCTTTTCGGGGTTGGAGCGGATGTTCATGGGGGCCTCCGTTTAATTCTGTTGTGCGTGCGTTTGGGCAACGCTGGCGACGAAGTTCTCCGTCATTGCGAGCGCAGCGAAGCAATCCAGAAATGTTTCCGCGGAAGCAGTCTGGATTGCTTCGTCGCAAGGGCTCATCGCAATGACGGGTGGAGAGAGCGGGACATGCATCACGCAGCCTCCACCGTTAGGCCGAGCCACTGCCGCACGCGGGCATCGGGATCGGCGTTTTGGGTGACGTCGGACACGACGGCGATGGAATCCGCGCCCGCCGCAAAGATCTCCGCGGCGTGCTCGAACTTGATGCCGCCGATCGCGACCAGCGGAATGTTGCCGATGCGCTGCTTCCATTCCGTGATTTTTGGAATGCCCTGCGGCTCGAAGCGCATCGATTTCAGCGTGGTGAAGAAGATCGGGCCGAGCGCGACGTAATCGGGCTTGGCTTTGAGCGCCGTCGCAAGCTCGGCGTCGTCATGGGTGGAGATGCCGAGCGACAGCCCGGCCTCGCGGATCGCCTTGAGGTCGGCGTCGGCGAGATCCTCCTGGCCGAGATGCAGATATTTTGCGCCGGCGACGACCGCCGCGCGCCAATAGTCGTTCACGACCAGCTTGGCCTGCGTGTCCTTGGTGATCGCCAGCGCATCCGTGACGATCTGCAGCGCGTCGGCGTCGTTCAGCTCTTTGGCGCGCAGCTGAATGGTGCCGACGCCGAGTTTCGTCAGGCGCTCGACCCATTTAAGGCTGTCGACAACGGGATAGAAACGATCAGGATACGCGTGGCGATCAGGATACGGCATGCCAGAACGGGGTCCCAACGACAGGGGTGGAAGGGGAGGCGAAGTCGCGGGCGTTCATCAGTCCGGCTTCGTAGGCGGTGCGGCCGGCCTCGACACCGAGGCGGAAGGCGTTGGCCATGGCGACGGGATCGGCGGCTTTGGCGATGGCGGTGTTGAGCAGCACGGCGTCGTAGCCGAGCTCGAGCGCGTGCGCGGCGTGGCTCGGCGCCCCTAAGCCGGCGTCGACCACTAGCGTGATGTCGGGCAGTCGCTCGCGCAGCAGCTTGAGCGCATCGCGATTGATGATCCCCTTTGCGCTACCGATTGGCGCCGCCCACGGCATCACCACCTTACAGCCGGCATCGACCAGGCGGTTGGCCACCGAGAGATCCTCGGTGCAATAGGGGAAGACCTCAAAGCCGTCCTTGATCAGGATGCTGGCGGCCTCGACCAGGCCGACGACGTCGGGCTGCAGCGTGTCGTTGTCGGCGATGACTTCCAGCTTGATCCAGCTCGTGCCGAACAATTCGCGCGCGAGTTTTGCGGTCGTCACCGCCTCGCGCACGCTGCGGCAGCCCGCGGTGTTCGGCAGCACGGTGACGTCGAGCTCGCGGATCAGCTTCCAGAACGCGTCCCCGGTCTTGCCGCCGGCGGATTCGCGGCGCAGCGACACCGTGACGATGTTGGAGCGGGAGGCGCGGATCGCCGCCTGCATGATCGCAGGCGAGGGATAGAGCGCACTGCCGATCAGGAGGCGCGAAGCGAAGGTCTTGCCGTAGAAGGTCACCATGAAGGTGTCTCCTCAAATGCAGTGCGCTCCCTCGCCCCGCTTGCGGGGAGAGGGTCGGGGTGAGGGGGAGCCTCCGCGGGGACGGTGAGAGCTGGACTCGCGGAGAGCCCCCCTCACCCGGAATTTGCTTTGCAAATTCCGGCCTCTCCCCGCAAGCGGGGAGAGGCGAAGGAAGGCGGCGACCGCATTCACCATCTCCTCACCCTCCCTGCCGCGGCGTGATGATCTCGATCTCGTCGCCGGCTTTCAGCGCTGTCTCAGCCCAGCGGCTTTTCGGCACGACGTCGTAATTGAGCGCGATGGCGAAATGGGTGCCCTGGTAGTCGAGCTCGGTGAGCAGCGCGTCGACGCTGGCTGAGCTCACCTCGCGCTGCTCGCCGTTGACGATCACCCGCACTGCATCACCTCGTTGTCGATCTGGCCGCGCTGGACGTAGGCAAGTGTCAGCTCGGCGAGCGCCGGCGCGAGCAGGAAGCCGTGACGGTAGAGCCCGTTGACGCTGATCTTGCCGTCGCGAATGCCGATGCGTGGCAAATTGTCGGGAAAAGCGGGGCGCAGGCCGGAGCCGAATTCGACGATGCGGGCTTCGCCGAAGGCAGGATGCACGGCATAGGCGGCCCCTAACAGCTCCAGCGCCGAGCGCACGCTGACGCCGGTGTCCTCGGCCTCGATCGAGGTCGCGCCCAACATGAACAGATTGTCCTCGCGCGGGATCACGTAGAGCGGCCAGCGCGGATGGATCAGCCGCACCGGACGCGCAAGCTGCACCTCGTCTGTCTCGATCAGGATCATCTCGCCCTTGACGCCGCGTAAGTCAGGCTGCTCGTCGCGCGCGGAAAGGCCGCGGCAGTCGATCACGATGCCGTCGAGGTCTTTGGCTGAAACGTCGCTGGAGAATTTGATGGTGCCGCCGGCGGCGCGGATGCGCTCGTGCAGCTTGGGCAGCACGCGGCGCGGCTCGACATGGCCCTCGCTCGGGAAGAACAGGGCCTCGCGGAAGCGGCCCTCCAGCGACGGCTCCAGCGCGGCGAGGCCGGCGGCATCGAGCCGCTCGTGGCCCTCGGTCATCCGGGCGAAGCGCTCGAAATCGTTGCGCTCGCGGGGATGGGCGACGACGAGCGAGCCGTTGAACGGCGTTTCCGGCAATTCGCGGCGCCAGATGTCGAGGGAGCGCAGGCCGAGGCGGCTGATGATGGGTTCGGCGACCTCCGCCTCGCAATAGGGCGCGAGCATGCCGCCGGCCCAATGGCTGGTGGCGTCGGTCATGGCGGCGTCACCACGCTCGTGTAACGTCACGGCATGGCCGGCCTGCGCGAACAGCAAGGCCTGCCAAGCCCCTGCGATGCCTGCGCCGATGATGGATACCGGTGAGTCCGGTCGCTTGGTGGTCTGGTACATCCCTGTCCCTTCGCCGGCATGACCCGGATCAGGTTCAAAGGGTCACCGCGGTCCTGGGCGGTATTGCCCATTTAGCGGTATCTCAGCTCCTCCTCGGAGCACCCCTCGGAACGGCTCTAATGTATGCCAGTGGGAGCTGGTGTCAACGCGTCAGGCGGGAACCGGGCCGTTCGTGGCGCTTCGAAGACGCGCGTGAACGCGCTCTTGGCACGCTGCAGCGCGTCCGGGACACGCGGAGTTACTTCAAGGCCTGCGCCCGGGCGTTGCGGACACGCTGGGCGAGCTTCCTGTGCGGGGCGGTGCCAAACATCGGCTGCGGGTTGCCGTTCGGCTCGAGCCAGGTCGCGCCCATATTGGTCTCGCCCATAGTGGCGACCTGCACGGCCTCCTGGCGCTGCCGCTTTGCAACGTAGTAATAGCCGCCCGCGAAATAACGCACGGCTCGGGCGTGGTCGCCATTGGCGGCGCGATAGGCGCCGGCGAGATATTTGACCGCATAAGTGAGATTGGTGTTGGGATCGCGCAGGCCGGCGGCATCGCCGGTGTAGCCGACCCCGCGGGCGGTCGCGAGCTTGATCTGCATCAACCCGATGGTGCCGCCGCGGCCGACGAGGCCGGGCTGATAACGGCTCTCGCGCATGATCACGCGGTGCACCAGCGCCTCCGGCACGCCATTGGCGCGGGCATGGGCCGCGACCATCTCGGCATATTCGGCTTCGCCGGCGAATGCGGCCTGCGGCAATGTCAATCCGGCCGCGAGCAGCGCGGCAACGCGTAAAATCTTCATCGAAATATTCCTTGGCAGAACGGACCTGCACCCGTGCGGGTTAGGCCGTGGGAACACGGCGATGATGTGGCGAAACGCCGCCTCCGGCGATTTTCGTCGGGCCGTCGCTTTTACGACTCAAACCTAGGTTAGGTTTGCAGTTGGCGGGGCGCCTTACGCGACAGCTGGTCTGGCCATTCGTGTCTCCGCCCAAAAATCGCTCGTCAAAACAGCATGCGGGAGGACGTCCATGACCCCGGCAGACATCGACGACATTCCCACACAGAACCCCTGTGCACAGTGCGGCACGCCAATTCCGTTCCCGGACTGGATCGAGCCGGGCGAAGGCCGCGTTTCCTATCTCTGGACCTGCCACGCCTGCGGCTACCGCTTCGAGGCGGTGGCGATCTTCGAGCGTGAGGCTGTCGAGCACCCGCCGCTCGCGGCTTGAGCTAGGCCGCCAGCCGCGGCTCCTGCCAGATCGGCAATTGCATCCGCACGATCAAGCCATGCGGCTCGCGGTCGTGCAGCGACAGCTCGCCACCATGGGCGAGCGCAATCGCGCGCGCGATCGACAGGCCGAGCCCGAAGCCGGTGGACTCGTCCATGGTCCGCGCATCGTCGCCGCGCACGAACGGCTCCAGCATCTCCTGCTTGCGCGCATCCGAGATGCCGGGGCCGTCGTCCTCGACGTCGATGACGAGTGTCGTGCCCGAGACGCCGAGGCGGATCGTCACCTCGGCGCCGAAGCGCACCGCGTTCTCGACGAGGTTGGTGACGCCGCGATGCAGATCGTCGGGCCGCGCGGCGGCGGTCGCGGACGCCGGCCCGTCATAATGCACGACATGGCCCATGTCGCCGAACTGGTCGGCGACGAGCTGCAGCGTGCTGGCGATGTCGACCAGCGTCACCGCCTCGATCTTGCGGTCGTTGCGCAGCAGCGACAGCACGGATTCCAGCATCGAGCGCATCTGGTCGAGGTCGATCAGCATGCGCTTGCGGTTGCCTTCGTCCTCGATGAATTCGGCGCGCAGTCTCAAGCGTGTGATCGGCGTGCGCAGATCGTGGCTGATCGCGGCCAGCATCCGCGTGCGATCCGACATCAGCCGCGCGATCCGCTCGTGCATGCGGTTGAGCGCGCGCGCGACCGAACGGATCTCCTCCGGGCCGCGCTCGGGCAGCGGCTCGGCGGTGCCGTCCAGGCTGAAATTCTCCGCGGCCTTGGCGAAGGACGACAGCGGCGCGGCCAGCGCACGCGCCGCCCACAGGCCGAGCACGGTGATACAGATGAAGGCGGTCATCAGCGTCACCAGCCATGGTGCGCCCCAGAACCACGGCCGCGGGCCGCCGTCGACGCGGCCGGCGATCACGGTGCCGTCGGGCAATTCGACGGCGACGCGGTGTGCGCGACCCTCGGCGAGCTGCATCACCTTGTAGCCGCGCCCGAGATGACGGCGCATCCCGAACAGGTGGGCGCCGTCGCCTGACTCGATCACCGACCCGGAGGCGAGCATCTCGATGCCGAGCCTGGGGAAGGCGCGTGCGAGGTCGGCGACGAGGCGCGCTCGCTCGCTGGTATCGGCCGCGCCGAGCAGCAGCGCAGCATCGGTCAATTGATGGGCGCCGTCCGGCGGGGCGTCCGGGCGGTCCGGCCGGCTGATCAGGAAGGCGGTGGTGACGACGAGATGCAGCGCGACGGTCGAAGCCAGCACCAGCGCGGCGATCTGCCCGCCGATCCCCTTGAGGTGGAAGAACCCGAACGGCTTCATCGTCGGCGCGCCCTTCAGCTGCTCAGGGGCGCGGTCACCGCTTCCGTCCTCGGCGTGAACAGATAGCCGCCGGAGCGCACCGTCTTGATGATGGTGGGATCGGCCGGATTGGGTTCGATCTTGCGGCGGATGCGGCTGACCAGCACGTCGATGGAGCGTTCGAACGAGCCGGTGTTGCGGCCCTGCGTGAGGTCGAGCAAGCTGTCGCGCGACAGCACGCGGCCGGGCCGCTCGCAGAACGTCCTCAGCAGATCGAATTCGGCACTGGTCACCGCGACGCGCGCGCCTTCCGGATTGCGCAATTCGCGCAGGCGCAGGTCGATACGCCAGCCCTCGAATGCGAGCGTGGAGGCGCCCTCGATCGAGCTCGCCGCCTGCGCTGCGGCCTGGCGGCGCAGCACCGCGTTGATGCGGGCGAGCAGCTCGCGCGGGTTGAACGGTTTCGGCAGATAATCGTCCGCGCCCATCTCGAGGCCGACGATGCGGTCGACGTCCTCGCCGCGCGCGGTCAGCATGATGATCGGCGTCTGCGCCTCCGCGCGCACCTTGCGGCACAGGCTGAGGCCGTCCTCGCCCGGCAGCATGACGTCGAGAATGATCAGGTCGACGCGATGGTCGGCCATGGCGCGCGACATCTCGCGGCCGTCGCTCACGGCGGTGACGTTGCAGGCGTTGTTGCGCAGGTACTTCGCAATCAACGTCCGGCTTTCGCGGTCGTCCTCGACGACCAGGATGTTGGGATTGGGAATGGCCATGCGCTTTGTTTGTCCAAGATTCGGGCCAAATGGCGAAGATTTTTGTTTCGGAGTGTTTCCATCAGCCCCGTCGCAATGCCGGGACATGACCGGGCAGTGGAGCGGCAAGATCTC
Source organism: Bradyrhizobium zhanjiangense (assembly GCF_004114935.1). NCBI lineage: Bacteria > Pseudomonadati > Pseudomonadota > Alphaproteobacteria > Hyphomicrobiales > Nitrobacteraceae > Bradyrhizobium > Bradyrhizobium zhanjiangense. The sequence continues at coordinate 8,027,800 of NZ_CP022221.1, read as the reverse complement.
GTTAAGGCCGTTAACCATACCGTGGTGCCGTTCGCCACGAAACCCCGCAAGATCCACGGAGCCATCATGACCTCGATTTCGGCGGCCTCCGCCAGCAGCTATCAGTCGCCGCTGCAGCGGCTGCAGCAGGAATTGCAATCGCAAGTCTCCGCCGGCACGATCTCGTCGTCGGACCAGTCCGCGCTGTCGACGGCGCTCACCGACATCGACACCGCGCTCCAGCAGAGCCGGTCGAGCGACCAATCGAGCGGCACGCGTCCTTCCAAGGACGAGATGCAGTCGAAGATCGACGACCTCATCTCGAACGAGGTGTCGAGCGGGACGCTGACCTCGGATCAGGCCGAGGAGCTGAAGAGCGTGTTTCAGTCCGCCTTCGCCAATGGTCCGGGCGGGGCGGGTGGCCCCGGTGGGGCAGGCGGACCGCCGCCCGGCCCGCCGCCGGATGATGCTAATTCGGATTCGTCGACGACCGCGGATTCGACCAACAGCACGTCGGCTGACGCAACGACCGCGGAAATCCTCCAGCAATTCCTCCAGGCGCTGCAGCAATCGCAATCGTCGGCGTCGTCCTACGGTGCCAATGGCAGCGCGTCGAGCGGCTCGAGCTTCTCCGCGCTGCTGATCGACTACAAGAGCTGACCTGGCGACGCTGGGTCGGCGCGTTCCCCGCCGCGATCATGCTTCACCCAGGGCGCAAGATCGTCGGCGGGGAACCGTGCGCCGCAACATGTTCCTGGGTGACGCAGGAACGTGCCTTGCCGTCATTTTCGGCTCGCGCATTGCGCGACGAAATTGCCGCCCGCACGGAACCGCGCGTGATCAGCGCTGTTTTCTCCGCACGAGGTTTCTGAAGGAGAGGACAACATGATGAAGACGATTGTTGCCGGCCTCGCCGGCACAGCACTGCTTGCGACCGTGGCGTTCGCGCAAGCGCCGACCGCCACCACCGACAAGGCGCCGACCGCGGCCACCGCCACGACGACGAGCGCGTCCGACCAGTGGCGCGTGTCGAAAATGTCGGGCGTCAAGGTCTATAACGAGGCCAACGAGAACATCGGCTCGATCAACGACCTCTTGATGGACAAGAACGGTAACATCAAGATCGCCGTGATCGGCGTCGGCGGCTTCCTCGGCATGGGCGAGCATCTGGTCGCGGTGCCCTACGAGAAGCTGAAGTTCACCAACGAGGCCATCGCCTACAGCGCCCCAGCCACCAGCCCGCCCGGCCGGCCGGCCTCGACCACGACGACTGGCGCAGCGACCGGAACCGACAAGACCGCGACGACCTCGTCCGCGTCGAAATGGTATCCGGATCATGCCGTGTTCAACGCCAGCAAGGACGAGCTGAAGAACATGCCCGAGTTCAAGTACTCGGAGTAATGCGGCTCGCGTAACTGCCTAGACGAAGCGCGCCCGGTTTTCACTGGGCGCGCTGTCGTGTCTTTTCGTCCCGTCATTGCGAGGAGCTCGCGACAAAATTGCGTAGCTCGCAATGACGACGAGCGCAGTTCAATGCCCCGTCACTATCGGGCAGCCGCCCTTGTCGAGCGGACGGAACGCCTCGTCGCCGGGCACGGTGGCGATCAGCTTGTAAAGGTCCCACTCGCCCTTGGATTCCTCGGGCTTCTTGACCTCGAACAGATACATGTCGTGGACCATGCGGCCGTCGATGCGGATCTTGCCGTTCCTGGCGAAGAAGTCGTTGATAGGTGTCTTGCGCATCTCTTCCATCACCTTCGGCGCCTCGTCGGTCTTGATGGCGTCGATCGCCTTCAGATAGTGCATGGTCGCCGAATAGAGGCCGGCCTGGATCATGGTCGGCATATGCCCGACCTTCTCGTTGAAGCGCTTCGAAAAGGCCCGCGTCTCCTCGTTCATGTCCCAGTAGAAGGCGTCGGTGACGATCAGGCCTTGCGTCGCCTTGATGCCGAGCGAATGCGTGTCGGTGATCTCCTGCAGCAGCGCGATCATCTTCTGGCCGCCCTGGGTCAGGCCGAACTCGGAAGCCTGCTTCAACGCATTGGTGGTGTCGCCGCCGGCATTCGCCAGCGCGACCACCTTAGCCTTGGAGGCCTGGGCCTGGAGCAGGAAGGAGGAGAAGTCCGACGAGTTGAGCGGATGGCGAACCTCGCCGAGCACCTTGCCGCCGCTCTCCTTGACCACGTTGGCGGCGTCGCGCTGGAGCGCCATGCCGAAAGCGTAGTCGGCGGTGACGAAGAACCAGCTGTCCTCGCCGCGCTTGACCATCGCCCTGCCGGCGACGTTCGACAGCGCATAGGTGTCGTAGGTCCAGTGCACCGTGTTGGGCGAGCAGGCGGTGCCGGTGATGTCGGACGAGCCTCCGCCGGAATTGATGTTGATTCTGTTCTTCTCGCGCGTCAGCGCCGAGACCGGCAGCGCCACCGAGGAGGTCGGAACGTCGAAGATCGCGTCGACTTTGTCGTTGTCGTACCAGTTGCGGGCGATGTTGACGCCGACATCGGACTTGTTCTGGTGATCGGCGGCGACGACCGCGACCGGCTTGCCCGCGACCTTGCCGCCGTAGTCGGCGACCGCCATCTCGACGGCGGCGAGCGAGCCCTTGCCGGTCGCGTCCGCATAGAGGCTCGACATGTCCGTGAGCACGCCGATTTTGACGATGTCGTCGGAAATCTGCGCCTGCGCGGCGCCGGATGTTGCGGCCAGAGCTAGGCCAGCTGCGATCGCGACACTGAGTTTTTGCATGTTGTTTCTCCCTGTGTGTTGTTGTTTGGGTTTTGTTGCGGGATGAGTTTTAACGGCTATCTGCAGGCGCAGCTAAGCGATCCGCGCCATAGCAGAATGCAAAAAAGAAAGGGCGGGTGGTGTTCCCGGGAGGAGGAATATCGCAACGTCACGATGGCGCATTGCTGCTCCCCTTGCGGGAGAGGGCAACGACGCTCGCGGGAAAACGAACGTCGCCTAGGCGGTGCTGCCCTTGAGCCGTTCGTTCCGTCGGCGCAAGCCTTCCATGGTTGCAAGCAGGATGATCGATACCGTCGTCAGCATCACCGCCGCGGCCGTGATCGTCGGGCTGATGTTCTCGCGGATGCCGGCGAACATCTCGCGCGGCAGGGTGCGCTGCTCGGGACCTGCCATGAACAGCACGATCACCACCTCATCGAAGCTGGTCGCGAAGGCGAACAGCGCACCCGACGCGAGGCCGGGCAGGATCAGCGGCAGGATCACGCGGCGAAACGCGTAGAGTGGCGAGGCGCCGAGTGAGGCGGCGGCGCGCGCCAGATTGGTGTCGAAGCTTTGCAGCGTCGCGCCGACCGTGATCACCACAAAGGGCGTCGCCAGCGCGGTGTGGGCCAGGATCAAGCCGAGATAGCTGCCGGTCAGTCCGATCGGGGCGAAGAAGAAATACAGACCGACCGCGGTGATGACGCCGGGCACGACGACCGGCGACAGCACGAAGGCCAGCACGAGCGGTTTGAACCGGCTCTTCCACTGCGCCAGCCCCAGCGCGGCCAATGTGCCGAGCACCATGGACAGCAGGGTCGAGGCGACGCCTATGATCATGCTGTTCTTCAGCGAATTCATCCAGCGCGGCGAATTGATGAAATCATCGTACCAGCGCAAGGAGAGGCCGGGCAGCGGATAGGTCAAGTACGAGCCGGAGCTGAAGGACAGCGGCATGATCGCCAGGATTGGCGCGATCAGGAAGATGAACACCAGCGTGGAGATGACGATGGTTGCAGTCCACGCGGCACGCTGGCTGGGCGTGCGGAGGGAACGATCATCGCTCAATTCTTCATCCCTCCCGTGACCTGCTGTCCCTGCACCAGTTTTCCGTAGAGGAGAGCGAGCAGTAGAGTGGCGAGCAGCAGCACCGCACCCAACGCCGAGGCAAGGCCCCAGTTGGCCGTCTCGGTCGTGTAGAGCGCGATGAAGTAGCTGATCATTTGATCGGCGGCGCCGCCGACGAGTGCCGGCGTGATGTAGTAGCCGAGCGCCAGGATGAAGACGAGCAGGCTTCCGGCACCGATACCGGGCAGCGTTTGCGGCAGGTAGATCCGCAGGAAGGCGGTGACCGGCGGCGCACCGAGCGAGGCTGCGGCACGCATGTAAGCTGGCGAGATCGCCTTCATGCTGCTGTAGAGCGGCAGGATCATGAACGGCAGGAGAACGTGGGTCATCGCCACGCAGACACCGAAGCGGTTGTAGATCAGGCGCAACGGCTCGTCGATGATGCCAAGCCAGTGCAGGCTGTCATTCACGACGCCCTTGCTCTGCAACAGTACGATCCAGGCGCAGGTGCGGACCAGAAGCGACGTCCAGAACGGCAGCAGGACGAAGATCATCAGCAGGTTCGACCGGCCGGGCGGCAGCGTCGCCAGCAGGTAGGCGACCGGGAAGCCGAGGATCAGGCAGAGTGCCGTGACGCTGAGACTGATCACGAAGGTACGGGTGAATACGTTGCGGTAAATGGCCTGATCCGGCGGGGCCGCGACGATCGCGCCGTCCATGTTCCGGGTGAGGTCGAGCGCCGCCAGCAGGTAGAAGCTGGTCAATGGGCCACTGGCGTCCTTGATCGTCGTCCAGGTGGCGCGTTCGCGCCAGGCCGGATTGATCTTGCCCAGCGTCTCCTTGGCCGTCCCTCGCTCCGGCACCGCCTTCAGATTGCGTGCCGTGCTGGTCAGGATGGTGCGGAAGCCGTTCAGTGCGTAGTTCAGCCGCTTGGCCGCAATGGCCATGGTGCCGGAGGCGCGCGCCGCCAGGATATCGCTTGCCAGCGCAGCAAAGGCCTTTTCGTCCGGCAGGTCCTTGCCATCCCAGTCGGCGAGAGCAGCTGCGGTTTGGGGCAGGATCTGGCGTACCTCCCGATCGTCGACCGAGCGCCACAGCATGCCGGCGATCGGGCCTGCGAAGGTGAAGAGCAGAAACAAAAGAAGCGGCAGAACCAGTGCCAATGCCTTGACCTGGCGCGCCCGCTCTGCACGTCTCAATCGGCGCTTGAGGGGCACCTCGGTCTGGGCATCTGCGCCGATCGCGGGTGTTGCTGTCATGCTGCGAGCCTCTTTGACTGCACATCCTTCGCCACTTCAGGCCGGGCAATCGCATGTGGCCTTGTCGATCGGCCTGAGAAGCGCCTCGTCCTTCGAGACGACCGCTTCGCGGTCTCCTCGGGATGAGGCTCATCGACATCGGCGCCTGCTGTGACACTGCTGCTGCACACTCCGTCCTCATCCTGAGGGCCCGCCGTAGGCGGGCGTCTCGAAGGATACGTCACGGGCACGTTGTCCGCGACGCACCCTCTACCTGCGCCGCACGCCGGTTCGACAGCACGCTATTTTGCTGCCCATTTGTTGAAGCGCTCGGTCAAGCGGTCGATGTTCTCGAGCCAGAAGCCAACGTTGATCTCGACCGCGTTCTTGATGTTATCAGGTGCTGTCGGCAGGTCCTTCAGAACGGCGGGCTGCAGCCGGGCGGCTGCGTCCTTGTTCGAGGTGCCATAAGCGATGTTCTCCGATAGCTTGGACTGGTTCTCCGCCTTGCCGACGAAGTCCAGGAACTTGTAGGCCGCGTCCTTGTTCGGGCTCCCCTTCAGGATGACCCAACTGTCGAGGGTGAACAGCGCTCCATCCCACACCATGCCAAAGTTCTTCTTCTCGTTCTTGTTCGCGGTGTCGATGCGGCCGTTGTAGACCGAGGTCATCGCCACCTCGCCGGAAGCGAGCAATTGCGGCGGCTGGGCGCCGGCCTTCCACCAGACGATGTCGCCCTTGATGGTGTCCAGCTTCTTGAAGGCGCGATCGATGCCCTCGTCGGTCGCTAGCACTTTGTAGACGTCCTTCGGTGCGACGCCGTCAGCCATGAGAGCGATCTCCAGCGTGGTCTTCGGGCCCTGACGCAGGCCGCGCTTGCCCGGAATCTTCTTGGTGTCGAAGAAGTCGGCCCAGCCGCCCGGGGCCTGCTTCAGCTTGTCCTTGTCGTAGCCGAGAACGAAATCGTAGAGGATGGCGCCGACACCGCAGGGATTGACTGACGGCGGGATATAGGCGGCCTCGCCGCCGATTTTGGAATAGTCCATCTTCTCGAACAGGCCCTCCTCGCAGCCGACCGCGAGTTCGTCGCTCTCGACCTGGACGACGTCCCAGGTTGCGGCGCCACCCTGCACCTTGGCGCGCAGCACCCCGACGCCGCCGTCCCAGGACTCGTCGTTCATCGGAACTCCGGCCGCCTTCTTGAACGGCTCGAAATAGACCTTCTTCTGGGCATCCTGATACGCCCCGCCCCACGACACGACGGTGAGGTCACGCGCCTGCGCGACCGTGGCCAGCGCAGCGCTGGCGGTGAACGCCGCGGCGAAACCCAGAGCAATCTTGCCAATGTTGCGCTTCAGCATGGTCCTTGTTCCTTCTTCATGTGCGTTGCGTTGAGGTTGATCGATGCCGGTCTGCTTGCGCCAAAGACATGCTGCAGGATTGGATCACACGGGATCAAGCGCCAGGCAGTCCTCGGGGCGGAAGGTGATGAACACGCTGTCGCCATGTCTCAGGCTGTCATATGCCCCCGGCTGAAGCTTGACCATGAACTCCCCGTTGCCGGCGACGTCGAGCACGGCAAGCGCGTGGTCGCCGAGATAGATGGTGTTCTGCACCTTGGCCGGCAGGCGGTTCGGTCCCTCGCTGGAGGTGCCATCCGGGACAATGGCGATCCGCTCCGGCCGCACCGACAGGGAGGTCGATGCGCCGCCGCCTGATACGTTGACCGCCCGCGCGGTCACGGCACCGCCACCAGCCAGCGCGACGCGGCAATAATCGTTGTCGACCGTTTCGACGGTGCCGGCCAGCACATTGTTCTCGCCGATGAAGTGGGCGACGAAGCTGTTCACCGGATGCTCATACAGCGCGTCGGGTTTGTCGATCTGCTGCACGATGCCGTCATTGAACACGGCGATGCGGTCCGACATGGTGAGCGCTTCACTCTGATCGTGGGTGACGTAGACGACGGTGATGCCCATCGTCTCGTGCAGTTGCTTGATCTCCAGTTGCATCTGCTCCCGCAGGCGCTTGTCCAGGGCGCCCAAGGGCTCGTCCATCAGCACGAGTTGCGGGTTGAAGACCAGCGCGCGCGCCAGCGCGACGCGCTGCTGCTGACCGCCGGACAGCTGCCCGGGCCGCCGGTGCGCCAGGGCTTCCATCTTGATCATGCGCAACGCCGCCCTCACGCGCTCCTGCGCTTCCGCCTTGTTGATTTTGCGAACGGATAGCGGGAAGGCGATATTCTCGGCGATCGTCAGATGCGGAAACAAGGCATAGTTCTGGAACACCATGCCAATGTCGCGCCTATGTGGCGGCACGTTCTTGATCGGCCGGCCACCGAGGTAGATCTCGCCATGGGTCGGAACCTCGAAGCCAGCCAGCATCATCAGCGTGGTCGTCTTGCCCGAGCCCGACGGGCCGAGCAGGGTGATGAACTCGCCCTTCCTGATTTCGAGGTCGAGGTTCTTCACCACGAGGTGCTCACCATCGTAGGCCTTCTGAATGCCGGAAAAGCGCACCAGTGCCGGCGCAGGTGTGACCATGCCGGCTTCCATGTCGTCCTCGCGTTGTCCCCTACAGTGCCGAGATTAGCATCCTCCGACGAGAATGCCAGCGGTGCAAGCGACGAAGGCGCGCACGAAGCCGGTGAGTGAAAGCGCGCTACATCCCCGACAGCTTCGTCACATAGACGTTCAGCGAGCCGCCGGCTTCGGCGACCACGCGCAGGGTCTTGGAATCGAAGGCGATGTCGGCAAGCGTCAGGCTGTCGATCTTGGCTTCGACCTTGAGGCCGTCCTCGCTCTTCTGGTAGTCGGCGATCGCGGCGGCAATCTTCTCGCGGGCATTGGCGGCGATCGGCTTCAGGTCGAGCGTTGCCTTCTGCAGCAGGGCCTGCTGCATGTGCGGCACCACGGCGCGCGCCGCTGCGCCTAACAGGCCGAACGCGGCCTCGGATTCCACAGCAAGCTGGATGTCGGCGAGCCGCAGCGTCTGCTGCGCCTGGTCGAGCATCGGCCGGCCCCAGATGTGCACGGTCGCCTCGGCGCCGAGGCCGAACCAGCTTTTCTTCTCCTTGGCGCGCACCAGCAGCGAGATCAGCAGGCGGTCACCCGAGGGTATCACGTTGACGGTCTTGACGGTGACGTCGACCGGACCGGAGCCGTCCTCGGGATAGGTATGGCCGACCATCTGCGCCGCGATCAGCTTGTTGATCTCGGTGAAGGGCACGTCAATCGGCACGCCGATGTTCACGCCGGTGCCGGTCGGCGGCACGATCGAGATCTTGTCGGGAAACGGACACTCCGGCTTGGTCGGGGCCGAGGTCACGCGTGTCTCGGCCTCGAGGCCGAGGAGCAGCGTCACCGCTTGCGCATCGACCCGCGGTTGCGCCGCGATCGCACGCACCGGCTTCATCTCGAGCCAGAGCGGCGGCAGTGTGGCCGATGAACTCGAGCCTTGCAGAGGGATCGAGCGGCACGCCTTGGCCCATTGCACCCTGGCGTTCTCCCGCAGCGAAGGATCGTTGCGGATGCGTTCGGAGACGGCGTTGATCTGCTCGCCGACATTCTTGTCGATCAGCGGCTTCACCTGCGCCGGCACGTTGACCTTGGCGCCGGAGACGTTGAGGTTGGTATCGCCGAGATTGACCTGAGCGCCGAGATTGGGCTCGAGATGCCAGTTCGCCGCGAGCTTCGGCCGCGAGGTGACGACGACGTTGCCCTTGATCTCGGCGCTGGCATTCAGGTTCTTGATGTTGACGGCGCCGATCCGTTTCGCCGCATCACCGCCGAGCACGCTGCCGAGTGCGTCGCCAAGGGCGCCTGTGGCTTTCGAGGACAGCGAGCCCGTCACGTTGAGCTTGCCGGTGAGCGGCGTCGACAGCGTCAGCACGTCCTTGTCGCCGTTCGCCGCCATCGGACCGCGGGCTGCGGACCAGCCGATGTCGGCGTTCTCCAGGATCTGCGAGATCGGGTTGTCGGCCTTCCCTGCGAAATTGCGCGGCGAGGCCTTCTCCGCCTGCTCGCGGATCGCCGACAGCGCGATCGCGACCGGCGCGATCACGATCGAGCTCTTCGAGACCGGCGGCAGCGGCGGCAGTTGCGCGACCGGCGGCGCCGAATTGGTCGGCTGCGGCGACAGCAAATCCATCGCCTTCAGGCTGATGAAGAACGACGCCGCGAGCACCACGACGGCGATCAGGATAGTCTTCAAGTTCAGCGTCAGTCCCATCAATCCCCCAGGCCGCCCCGAGCAGAAGTCTATAGGGCAGGCGAGAAGGGCGCTAGAGCGCAAGGATGGGGTGGAATTGGGGCGAACAGGTTAACAGATGCGAAACCGTCGTTGCCGCGCATTCAAACCGTGATCGCGAGGCTAGCTGCGCCGGGGACGGCGGACCGCTCTCACATTGCCGCGACCACCGCCGCCGCAGAAGAAGCGTTCGCCGCCATCGGACTCCAAACCCGAAACCATCGTCCCGGCGGGCAGGTCGAGCTGCTCGAGCACCTTGCCCGTATCTGGGTCGATCCGCCGCACGTCGCTCTCTTCGTTCTCCCAGGTGCCATGCCAGAGCTCGCCATCGACCCAGGTCACGCCGGTGACGAAGCGCTTGCTCTCGATGGTGCGGAGGACCTTGCCTGTTTCGGGATCGACCTGATGGATCTTGCGCTCGCGATATTGCCCGACCCAGAGCGAGCCTTCGGCCCAGGCCAATCCGGAATCGCCGCCAGCGCCCGGTGAAGGGATCGTGCTGAGCACCTTGCCGGTGGCGGCGTCGATCTTCTGGATGCGATCCTCGGCGATCTGGAACAGATGCCGGCCGTCGAACGCCGTGCCCGCATGCGCAGCGACATCGATGGAGCGCGCGATCTTGCCGTCGGCCGGATCGACCGCGTTCAGCTTGTCGCCGGATGCGAACCAGACATGCGTGCCGTCATAGGTGACGCCATGCACGGCTTCGACGCCCGCGAAAGGCCCATACTCCTTGATGATCTCGGCGGCTGAACGCTTCATGTGCTCGATCCCTGTGATGTGACCTCACCTTACGTCTTCAGGAGCGGCGTGGGGAGTAACAAGCCTGTCGGGAAACCCGGGACGGGCGGGGTCATCCAGCGCCGCGCCCTTCCGTGTCCGAAGGATTGCACCTTGTGCGATCGCGCGAGCTCTTCGAGTGCGCGCTGCACGGTGCGCGCGCTCGTTCCAAGCGCCAGCGCGAGCGCCGAGCTCGACCAGGGTTCGCCGTCGGAAAGGAAGGCGAGCACCGCGGCGTGCTTCTCCTCGACCGGCCGCGCCAGCACAAGAACCTGTCGCGTCTTGCGCGGTGTCAGTGCAAAGCCGTGCTTGGTCGCGCTCACATCGGCAAGAGGCTTGAGCTTCGCGCGGAGCCGCCCGATCTCGACCCGCAGCCGGGCACGATGCGATTCATCGACGTGCTTCGCCTGAAATGCCGCGGTCATCAGTGCCTCTCGGGACACGTCCGCGGGCCACGCCTGTGCCAGGGGGCGGGCGAGCGCGAACAGCACCGGCCGGGTCCCGAGTGACACGACGATCCCTCCCTTGCGAATGGTGTGATGGAACGTGTCCACGACGAGCGCTTGGGATGCCGCCAGCGCTTCGATCTGTCCAAGCAACAGCGGATGCTCCTTGCCGCGCTCGATCAGGCGCGCCGCGGGCGTATCGAGCACGAGCTTCGCACTTTCGACTTCGGCCGTGAGCGCTGGAATCCCGGCTAATCGCGCCGCGTCGGCAGCGCGGTCGAGTGCCGCGCGCGCATCCTTGGTCTTGAGCCGCCTGATTGCGATGCCGGCGACCACGAGTTCGCGGATGACCAGAGATGCAGGCGGGAGTGGTGATGCGCCGAGCTCCGCCAGCGTGCGCTCGGCCTCGTCGAGGCGCCCGACCAGAAGAAGGCGACGGGCCTCGATGTGACCGGCATGGGCGGCATTGCCGAGATCGCCATGCTTTGCGAGTGTCGCCCGCGCGGCCGCGAGCGTTTTCACCGGCCAATTCAGGTCGCGCGAGACGAGCGCGATCTCGGCCTCGGCCACGATGCACCTTGCGCGCGCCACCGCCTCTCTCGGACCGAAAGCACGTGCGGCGCTCCGCAGCAGCGTCTTGGCCTTGGCGAGATCGCCGAGCTGCGCCATCGCGATGCCGCGCAGCGCCAGCGACGGTGCATCATTACGCAGCGCAACGCGGTTCAGCGCACCGAGCGGATCGCCCGCTTCGAGCGCGCGCGCCGCGGCCGTGATCAGCGACTCCATGCAAATCCCGCCACACTTGTTACTCCCACCGCGCAACCGTCCGGTGCCAGAAACAGTTTACGACCGACGATGTGCGGTGAGGGGCGAACTGTTCCGCGTCTGTCACAACGCGACGCGGAATGATCGCCCAGGCAAGAGGTTTGGAGAGCCATGATGACATCAGTTGAAAACGCAGGGAATAACGGACATTCCGCCATGCAAACACCGCCAGTGGTATCGCCGCAGGACTGGGAGGCAGCTCGTCTGCAACTGCTCGTGAAGGAAAAGGCGCATACCCGTGCCCGCGATGCCCTGGCCGCCGAGCGGCGGCGCATGCCGTGGATGGCAGTGGACAAAACCTATGCGTTCGAGGGCCCCGGCGGCAAGGTCAGTCTGGTCGACCTATTCCAGGGCCGGCGGCAATTGATCGTCTACCGGGCCTTCTTCGAGCCGGGGGTGTTCGGCTGGCCCGATCATGCCTGCCGGGGTTGCTCCATGGTCGCCGACCAGGTCGCCCATGTCGCGCACCTCAATGCCCGCGACACCACCCTCGTCTTCGCATCGCGCGCGCCGCAGGCCGATATCGCGCGGCTCAAGAAGCGGATGGGCTGGACCATGCCCTGGGTCACCATCACCGACAGCTTCGATGCCGATTTCGGCGTCGACGAATGGCACGGGACCAACGTGTTCTACCGTGACGGCGACCGTGTCTTCCGCACCTATTTCGTCAAGAGCCGGGGCGACGAGCAGATGGGCGGTACCTGGAACTATCTCGACATCACGCCGCTCGGCCGGCAGGAGGTCTGGGAGGATTCGCCGAAGGGCTATCCGCAGACGCCGACCTACAAATGGTGGAATTGGCATGACAGCTACACCGAAGGCGCGGCGCCCGACAAGAAATGGGTCGAGATCTCGGACGCCGGCGAGAAAGCATTTCGCGAGGAGGCCGCGGGAGAAAGGAAATGACCTCTCCCGTCAGCGCGGCCGCCAGCGTCAACCGCGACCGCGTCGCGGCCGCGCGTCACCTCGCCAGATGGCTGGGGCTGGCGGCCACGCCGACCTTCGCGATCATGGCCCTGCTGACCGCCGTGTTCGGCGGCGGTCCGGCGGACATGCTCTGCTCCGCCGGACATGGATCCGTGCTCGCCGGCATGGTGCCGATGTATCTGTTGATGAGCGCGTTTCATTCCGCGGCGTGGCTGCGGTTGATTGCGGAGCGAAGGCGCGGGGGCGAGCCATCCTGAAGGCGCCGGCCAACGGCGAGCGTCTCGAAGGATGCGCCACACCAAAATGGCGCGGTGTGTCCGGCCTCTTATTGCGAGCCGCCCGCCGCCTGCAGATAGGCAACCACCTTGGCCGCTTCCTCCGCCGAGATGCCGCCATAGGGCTGCATCTTGTGGCCGGACACGACCTCGTCCGGCTTGACCATGAAGCGGGTGAGCTTGTCCTGGTCCCAGACGAAGCCGGCTTCCTTCATTGACGACGAGTAATTGTAGTTCGGCAGCGAGCCGGCCTTGCGTCCGACGATCTTGTAGAGGTTGGGACCGAGGCGATTGTCGCCTTCTTTCACGGAGTGGCAGGTGCGGCAGGAATTGTTGAAGGCCTGCTGGGCTTCGTCGCTCGCCGGCTGCTGCGCGAACGAGAGGAGTGGTGACAAGAGCAGCGCCAGCGCCACGGTGCTGATCGCGCGCAGCCAGGCGCTTGACGAACGTTGCAGGCGTGCTCGCATCTGCGCCTCCATCGGGGATCGCGCCGCAGCAAGCGCGCTTCGGGATGTCGAGGGCAAACGAAAACGGCCCCGGTGGGTTCCGGGGCCGTTTGCGTCACAATGTCCTGTCGCTCAGCGCGTCGCAGCTCCGAGTTCCGCTCGCCGCTCCGTCATCGGCAGCACGATCACCTTGGTGCCGACGTTGACGCGGGCGTAGAGGTCGGTGACGTCGTCGTTGGTCATGCGGATGCAGCCGGAGGAGACGTGCTTGCCGATGGTCTCGGGCGCGTTGGTGCCGTGGATGCGGTAGATGGTGCCGCCGAGATACATCGCGCGGGCGCCGAGCGGGTTGCCGGGGCCGCCGGCCATGTGGCGCGGCAGATAGGGCTGGCGGGCGATCATCTCCGGCGGCGGGGTCCAATCCGGCCACTCGGCCTTCTTGCTCACCGACTGGATGCCGGACCAGGTGAAGCCGTCGCGGCCGACGCCGATGCCGTAGCGCAGCGCCTGGCCGTTGCCGAGCACGTAATAGAGATAGGTGTTGGGCGTATCGATGATGATGGTGCCCGGCGCCTCGCGCGTTGAGTAGGAGACCGTCTGGCGGCGGAAGCGGGCCGGCATCTCGACGGTGTCCTGATCTTCCGACGGCGCGGCCTGAGAGGGCGCCGCCTGGTAGGGCTGATAGGGCTGAAGCGGCTGCGGCGCGGTCATCGGCGGCAGCGGCTGGAAGAAGGGGAAGAGCTGCACCGGCGCGGCGTTGGCTGCACCTGCGAACGCGAATGCGGAGATCGCCACTGCGCCAAAAGCAACGGCGCGCGAATAATTCTTGAACCTGTCCAGATTGAACATTTTGATCGCCCCTGTTTGCTCGGTGTTTTTGCTCACCGCGGCACCGTTTCGGTGCTCCGTTGGGTAGATCACTTAACGACAAAACGTTTCGGGACATTTGCGCGGAAAACCGAAAACGGTTTCACGGCGACAAGGATTGTTTCATGACAGTTTCGTGGCCGCGCGGACCCGTTAACGAACAAAACAGTGGGCCGACACTTCTGTGACGTCATACGCCTGAAATATCCTTCGTTGATGGTCGGAAACCGAGAATCATCAAACTCTCGGGATTTCCCCATGCGGGTATTAATCGCGACCGACGCCTGGCATCCGCAGGTCAACGGTGTGGTACGGACGCTGACCTCGCTGGCGAACGCGGCCAAGGCTCTCGATGTCGAGATCGACTTCCTGACCCCGGACGGCTTTCCGTCATGGCCGCTGCCGACCTATCCAGGCCTGCGCATCGCGCTGCCTACGGGTAAGGAGATCGCGCGGCGGATCGAGAAGGCCGCGCCGGAAGCGCTGCACATTGCGACCGAAGGCCCGATCGGCTGGGCCGCACGGGCCTATTGCCGGCGCAACCGGCTCGCCTTCACCACCTCCTATACGACGCGCTTTCCCGAATATGTCTCGGTGCGGACCGGCATCCCCGCGAGCATCGGTTATGCCGTGCTGCGCCACTTCCACGATGCCGCCGCCATGACCATGGTGGCGACGCCCTCGCTGCGGCAGGAGCTGTCCGAACGCGGCTTCAAGCGCCTGGGCTTCTGGACGCGCGGCGTCAACACCGAGCTGTTCCATCCCGACAGCCCGGCAGCTCTCGACCTGCCGCGCCCGATCTTCATGACGATGGGGCGCGTGGCGGTGGAGAAGAATCTCGAAGCCTTCCTTTCGCTCGACCTGCCCGGCACCAAGGTCGTTGTCGGCGACGGCCCGCAGAAGGCCGCGCTCGAAAAGAAATATCCCGGCGCCGTCTTCCTCGGCGAGAAGAAGGGGGCGGATCTCACCGCGCATCTCGCCGCGGCCGACGTCTTCGTGTTTCCGAGCCTGACTGACACTTTCGGCGTGGTGCAACTGGAGGCGCTCGCCTGCGGCACGCCGGTTGCGGCCTTTCCGGTGACGGGCCCGAAGGACGTCATCGCCGATCATCCGATCGGCGCGATCGACCACAATCTGCGCTCTGCGTGCCTGCGCGCGCTCACCATGTCGCGCGAGACCTGCCGCAACTTCGCGCTGGAGCGCTCCTGGGAGAACAGCGCGCGGCAGTTCGTCGGCAATCTCACCTCACTTCAGCCCAGTCGCGTCTTGCGCGCCTCGCCTCGCATGGCGCGGCGACCGGTGCGCGGTTGATCGTCCATTTGAACCACAGCGAGAACCTCACCGATGGCTAAGATCATGAACCTTGACGGCACCCAGCAGCTCGACCTCACCCGCGGCACGGTCGAGCAGGCCTATGACCGTTGGGCGCCGGTCTACGACCTCGTGTTCGGCGGCGTGTTCGCCAAGGGCCGGCAGGCCGCGATTGCGGCCACCAACAAGATCGGCGGCCAGGTGCTCGAGGTCGGCGTCGGCACCGGCATCTCGCTGCCGCTCTACGCGCCGAACCTGCGCATCTTCGGCACCGACATTTCCGAAGCGATGCTGGACAAGGCGCGGCGCCGCGTGAAAGAGCAGAAGCTGAAGAACGTCGAGGGCCTCGCGGTGATGGACGCCGAGAAGCTCGAATTCCCCGACAATTCCTTCGACGTGGTGATGGCGCAATATGTCGTCACCGCCGTGCCGAACCCGGAGAAGGCGCTCGACGAATTCGCCCGCGTGCTGCGCCCGGGCGGCGAGCTGATCATCCTCACCCGCGTCAGCGCCGACACCGGCATGCGTCGCTTCATCGAGCAGAAGCTCCAGCCGGTGGTGCGTCCGCTCGGCTTCCGCACCGCCGAGTTCGCCTGGTCGCGCTATGCGAAGTGGCTGGCCGGCGCCCACGGCATCGAGCTCGCCGAGCGCCGTCTGATCCCGCCGCTCGGGCACTTCTCGCTGGTACGCTTCCGCAAGGTCGAGGTCGCCAAGGCGGCGTGAGCTTACGCGACCGCGTGCGTCATCGCGCCACTGCACATCGTCACATGACAAAATGATGATGTCACACGGCGTACATCGAATCCCTTTAAATCCCGTACCCGAAAGCATTTTGGGGAAGAGCATGATCAAGAATTATCTCGAGCAACTGCGCATCCAGCGCTGGGACGACCATCGCTACTATCACCACAGCCGCATCAATCAGAGCCTGCACTTCGTCAGCGCGCTGAGCTTTCTCTTTGCCTATGTCTGGCTGTTCATCGATCCCGTGGTCTCCGGGCTGGTCGGCTGGCTGGTCTCGATGACCTCGCGCCAGGCTGGTCACTTCTTCTTCGAGCCGCATGATTACGACCACATCAACCAGGCGACGCACGAGTACAAGGAAGAGATCAAGGTCGGCTACAACCTTCAGCGCAAGGTGGTGCTGATGGCGATCTGGGCGCTCTCGCCGCTGGTGCTGGTCGCCGATCCCACGCTGTTCGGCCTGTTTACACCTTGGGCGAGCGCGACCGATTTCATGCGGCAGGTCGCCAAGATCTGGCTCGTGGTCGGCGGCGGCGGCCTCTTGTTCCGCACCGTGCACCTGTTCTTCATCCGCGACGTCGAGACCGGCCTCGTCTGGATGACCAAGATCCTGACCGACCCCTTCCACGATCTGATGCTCTATCACAAAGCCCCGCTGGCGCTGATGCGCGGCGAGCTGATGGACCCCGGCCTGCACCTCAACCCCGAGCACACGCTGGGCCTCATCGGCGAGCCCACGCTCGAAGAGCAGCACGCCTGAGCGCGCTGCGCATATCCAATACTGCGATGTCGATTGGTTGCGTCATGCCCGGGCTCGTCCCGGGCATCCATGTCTTGGGGGCTTCTACGCCTCTCCCCGCGCGCGGGGAGAGGCCGGAGCGCATCGCAGATGTGATCCGGGTGAGGGTGAATCTCCGCGGGGACGCTGCCAGAGGTTTATCCGCCAACTTTCACCGCACTCGCGGAGAGCCCCCCCCACCCCGACCCTCTCCCCGCAAGCGGGGAGAGGGGGAGGAGAGAGCTCGCCCTGGAATGACGGAGAATGTGCTTGGCGTGTTGGCCTCAGCGCCCGAAGCGCTTGGCCAGCATCTCTTTCAGGATCTGCCGTTTGATGTTCTTGTTGGTGAGCACGCCGTCGTGCCACCAGAAGCCGTCGGCCTTCATCTTTTCGGCCGCGCGGACGAAGCGTTCGGCGACTTCGGTGAAATCGGCGTCGGTGTAGTTCAGGCTGAAGATCAGCCGGCCGGTGCCGACCCAGCTCAGCGCCAGGCCCTCCGCACGCAGGTAGTATTGCAGCATCCAGTTGTAGCGGGACGGCGTGGTGTATTTCACCGTCCAGATCGACGAGAAGTTGGCGAACCGCACCGGCAGGTCGGCATCGGTCATCATCCGGTTGAGCTTCTGAACGCGGCCGTTCCAGGTTTCCTCCAGCCCGTCATAGATGGCGCGGAAGTTGGGGCTGGCGAGGCGGCTCAAGAACTCGTCCATCGCCGTCATCACGTAGGGATGCGAGTTGAAGGTGCCACGGGCAAAGCAGATATCGGCGGGACGATCGTCGCGGAAGCGGCGCATCAACTCGTGTTTGCCGCAGACGACGCCGACCGGCAGGCCGCCGGCGAGGCTCTTGCCATAGGTCACCATGTCAGCGCGCACGCCGAAATATTCCTGGGCGCCGCCGGCGGCGAGGCGGAAGCCGACGAATACCTCATCGAAGATCAGCACGATGCCGCGCTCGCTGCAGACCTCGCGCAACTTCTTCAGCCACTCCGTATACGCTGCGCGGCTAAAGTTGCCGCCGCGGGAGGAATCGACCAGCGAGGAATCGCCGGGCGCATTCGCGTTCGGATGCAGGCCCTGGAGCGGATTGACCAGCACGCAGGCGATGTCCTTGCGGGTGCGCAGCACGTGCAAGGTCTTCTCCGACATCTCGGCGAGGGTGTAGGTCTCGTGCGCGGGAATCGGATTGCCGACGCCGGGCTGCACGTCGCCCCACCAGCCGTGATAGGCGCCGGCGAAGCGAACGAGATGCGTGCGCCTGGTGTGATAGCGCGCGAGCCGCACCGCCTGCATCACGGCTTCGGTGCCGGACATGTGGAACGAGACCTCGTCGAGGCCGGAGATCTGGCGGAGCCGGGTCACGTTCTCGAGGATGACGGGATGGTAGGGGCCGAGCACCGGTCCGAGCGCATGCGCCCGCTTCTCGGCGCCCTCGATGCACTCCTTGTAGAAGTCATTGCCAAAAATGTTGACGCCGTAGGACCCCGTGAGGTCGTAGGACGTGTTGCCGTCGACATCGGTGACAGTGACGCCGCGCGAGGATTCCATGAAGGTCGAGGTACCCAGGTGCTCGCGGACGAGGCGCGAGAACTGGAACGGCACGCGATAGCTCTCGGTGAAGTTCAAGTCGGAGATGGTCTCCGCCGCTTCCTTCGTCATCGCGCGGCCCTTGGGGTAGCGCTCGGCGTAAAGCCTGGCGAGGCGGAAGAAGGCGTCCAGGCGCTGGGCCACGATGTTCGCGGGCGCGCCGTCGCAGCCGAAGTACTTGTCGCCCTCGAACTCGTAGAACGGGAGCAGCCGCGCCACGCGGCGCGACATCTTGGAATGCCCCGCGAGCGAGCGGTGCTTGGCGCGGGAGAGTTCGACCCGCGCCTTGATCTTCGGGAGGACGGCGGCAGCAGAAGCTGCGGCGGCCACGGACATCGAGAGAATCGGGAGTGTCGTTTCCATGACAACAAGCGCTAATACTGCGAGCTGACAGATTCATGACAGTCAAAGCCCTCATCGCCTCTTTCACCCAGCAGGAAGACCTCAACTTCCTGTTGACCAACCGTATCCCCCGGGCAGCGCTGACCCGCTTCATGGGCTGGTTCTCTAAGGTCGAGAACCCGCTGGTGCGGGACGTCTCGATCGCGCTGTGGAAGCTGTTCTCCGATCTCGATCTGTCGGAGGCGCGCAAGACGCATTTCCAAAGCTTGCACGACTGCTTCACCCGGGAGCTCAAGCCGGGCCTGCGGCCGTTCGATCCGGACCCGGCGATCGTTGCCAGCCCCTCGGACGGCATTGTCGGCGCCCATGGACGGATCGCCGACACCGAACTGTTTCAGGTCAAGGGTGCACCATATTCGCTGCTCGACCTCGTCGGTGATTCCGCTCTGGTCGACCAGCACCGCAACGGCTCCTTCGTCACGCTGCGGCTGACCTCGAGCATGTATCACCGCTTCCACGCGCCTTACGATGCGCATATCGAACGCGTCACGCTGATCCATGGCGATGTCTGGAACGTCAACCCGATCGCGCTGAAGCGGGTCGAGCGTCTGTTCTGCAAGAACGAGCGCGCGGTGATCCGCACGCATTTGTCGACCGGCGAAGCCGTGACGCTGGTGCCGGTCGCCGCCATCCTGGTCGCGAGCATCCGCCTGCACTTCCTCGACATGGTGCTGAACGCGCAGACCCGCGGTCCGGTCAATTTCCCTTGCGACGTCAAGGTGAGCAAGGGCGAAGAGCTCGGCTGGTTCGAGCATGGCTCGACCATCATCATCCTGGCGCCCGGCGATTTCACGTTCTGCGACGGTATCACCGAGGGCACGCGCATTCGCGCAGGCCAGGCGCTGCTGAACAGAAAGTAGCCTTCAATCCGCCGCGCCCGCCGCCTATATCGTCCGCGGGGATAACGATACTGGATACGAGCGATGGCGCGGGCGCCGGTGATGGCGGCGGGTGGTATCGTGCTGCGGCGTGGTTCGACACCGCTGATTGCAGTCGTGCGCCAGCGCAAGCGCAATGAATGGGTCTTGCCCAAGGGCAAGCTCGACGACGGCGAGACGCCCAAGGAGGCCGCGCATCGCGAGGTGCTGGAGGAGACCGGCCACGATGTCGCCGTGCACGAATTTCTGGGCACGCTCGTTTATCAGTCCGGCGTGCGCTCCAAGGTCGTGCATTTCTGGCGGATGGAGGCTGACGGCGGCCCGGTCCGCAAGCTGATGAATGACATCAAGGCGGTCGACTGGCTGACGCTGGACGATGCGATCGCCCGCCTCTCGCGCGAGTATGAGCGCGCGTTCCTGACACACGTTGGTCCGATCGCCCTCGCGACTGCGGGGCTGGCGGCCGCTCCCGAGCCGACGCCGCCTGTGCCCGACGGTATCGATGCGGCCCTGCAGAAGCTGACACCTGTCGAGGCCGCGTCGGTCGATGAATTGCGGCATGGTTTGTTGCAGAAAGTGAAGGCGTGGCTCCGCGGCGACGCATGAGCGCGCCGCGTGCTGGGCAAAACGGTATCTGCAAGTTAGGGTGGTTGCGGTAACGCCAGCTCGTTCCAAGTCGTCATTGCGAGCGCAGCGAAGCAATCCAGAATCTCTCCGCGGAAAGATTCTGGATTGCTTCGTCGCAAGGGCTCCTCGCAATGACGGGGAGGCGGCGGAGCGGGCTTCTTTCGCACGATTTCCTCAGAACCGCCGCCGCGCTGACGATGCAGCTTCGCGCACACGAAGGGGAGAAGGAAGAGTCACCGTCGCTCCTTCTGCTTCGGCTCCGGTTTGCGCGGGACTGCGGGGCGTTGCGCACCAGGGAGGCGCTGCTGGAAGCCGCCTTGACGCTGGATGCCGCCCGGCTGTTGGGCCGCAGGTGGCTGTGCTGGCTGGCCAGGCCGCAATCCCGTGCGCGGTGCTTGCTGCTGCGGCTGCTGTACGCCACCGGGCTGCATGCCTTGCTCGGTGCGTGGCGCTTCTTGCCGCCGACCCGCGCCTTGCTGGTCTTGATGTAGCGGTCTCTGTTGCTGCTCGCCTTGTCGCTGCTGTTGCCCCTGACCCGCGCGCTGGCCGCCCGGCTGTACCGCGCCGCCCTGGCCCTGCCGCCGCGGCGGCTGCGCGCCTTGCCGGCCCGGTGTGCCCGGCTGCTGCTGATCCGGACGATTGTTCTGGCGGGGCTGGCCGTTCGGCCGCTGCGGCTGCTGGACCGGCGCTGTATTCGGCCGCAATTGCTGCTGTTGCGGCTGGAGCGGTCGCGGAATGCGGCTGAGCGCGCCGGGATTGGCGCGGCGGAAGTCGCGCTGCTCGGTGACGATCTGCCGGCCCGTGGTCTGCGCCAGATGCACCTGGCTGACGAAGCCGCGGTCGCGCGCGATCTGCTGCGGTGGAATCGTGATCGGCACCGCGGCAAAGCGCATGACGCCGCCGGCGCCGCCTGCACCCGGCCGGATCGCAAAACCGCTTGCTGCTTGCGTCAGCGCGCCGAGCCGCGCGCCGCTGCTGCGGTCGTCGACGTCGATGTGCCCGACCCGGCCGTCGGCGTCGGGATAGAGCTTGATGTTGACGTTGCTCGCCCTGTTCGCCGCCGCGCCTTCCGGCACGTCGACGACGCCAGTGGTGCCGCGGATGCCGAGCGTCGCGGTCGGCGTCGTGATCTTCATGTCGCCGGTCTTCGCCACCGCTGCGGCAACGAAAGCGACCGTGCCCTTGCCGACGTCGAAGATCGCGGCGTTCTGCTTGCCGCCGTCCTCATAGACGTAATTGTCGATCGTGATCCTGGCGCTGGCCGAGAGGTTGAACGTGGTGGCGTCGTTGAAGGTGATGCCGAGCGAGGAGTTCGACGAAGTCTGCACGACGTCGTTGAGATAGATGTCGTCGCGCACGCGCAGCGGATACGAGTTCTTGTCGCGGATCACGGTCGCGATGCCCGTCACCGTCGCGACGTTGCCGATCGGCTCGACGGCGGCGGGCTGCGCGTCTGTCGCGGGGCTAGGCGAGGCCGACGGTGTCGGGGAGGGTGTGGGGATCGGCTGTGCTTGCGGCTGCGCCTGCGCAAACTCCATCGCATCGGATGCGAATGCCGCGCCCGCGCCGGCCAGCGGCAAGGCCAGCAGGGCGAGCGCAAACACGAAGCGGCGCCAGGCTGCCAATGAAGTCACGAGGAGATCCCGGTGAGAACGCGAGGCGAGAGCTGCGGATTTCAGCCGGGGACAGCTGAATGGCGGATGAACATGTGGCAGGGGAGGGGGCGAATGTGCAAACGGCGCGTCCACGAGACCATTCGCCAGTCATGCCAGTGTTATGGGCTCCGGCATCTCCTCATCGTCATGCCCGGGCTTGTCCCGGCCATCCACGTGTTGGCGCGCGGTTCGAAGAACGTGGATGCCCGGGACAAGCCCGGGCATGACGATGACTTGTGCTTGCCTGTCGATGTGACGCCTTCAGTGTCAGCTCACGCGCTTCCAGGTCTGCCCGCCGCAGAACATGCCGCCGAAGGCGCAGCCCTGCACGCGCATTGCATTCGGGCCCTTCATCGCGATGGTCGAGTCGTAATTGCGGCCGGAATCGGGATCGTGGATGCGGCCGCTCCACTTCGAGCCTTCGGGCTTCATGTTGATCAGGATGCGCGCGTTGGTCTTTTCGGCGTAACCACAGAGATTGGGACCGCACTGCTCGACACGAACATTGCCTTTGTTCCCTTCGGTCGCCCACACGCCGATCGGCGAGTTCGGTGCCGCCACAGGCGCTGCGGCAGCCGGAGCCGGGGCCGGCGCGGGAGCAGCAGCGACGGGAGCGGGCGCGGCAACGGGAGCCGGCGCCGCAACAGGCGCAGGCTGCGTATTGTCGACGCCGACGGACGGAGCGGCGGCAACGCTCGCGGCGGGGGCTGTGGGGGCGGCAACGGCGGGCGCAGCCGCCTGGGCCGGCGCCAGCGGCACGGGCTGCTGCTGCACCGGAGCCGGCGTGGGCTGCGCAGTCGTGGTCGCCGGAGCCGGCGTGGTGTCGACCTCATCGTCGGTGGAGCCGCCAAGGCCCTTGAGGTTGATGTTGTTCAGCTTGATCGGCTTGTCCGACAGGCCCGGCGCGACGATGGTCACGCAATTGAGCGAGGCGCAGTTGCGCGGCGTCTCGATGCGGATGTGCTGGCCTTCGAACTGGAACGAGATCGAATTGCCGGCATGCGCGGCGGCGGTCGAAGCAAGGAAGAGCGCGGTGGCGGCGATGGCCAGCTTGTTCATGACAACCTCCGAAAATGGCCTGGTCCCGGTATGGACTGATGTCGCTGGTGACTGAGCGTGGTTCGACCCTACGCCGGGGCCGTCCCTTCTTCCGTGACAAACGTCACGCCGGCTTGCGGCCGCCTGCGTGAGCCGGCGCACATTCGGCCATCCTTCATCCGGGTAACCTCGCCGCGACACAGAGGGAGGCGTCGATGCAGCGGCTTGCGACTTCGCTTGGCACATTGATCGCCTTGATGGCGATTGCGCCCGCCGCCCAGGCCGGTTCCTATTCGTTCTCCATCGGCGGCCACCGGTTTCATGTCGAGGCACCGCGCAATTGCCGATCTGCTTCCTGTGTTTCGGTGTCCAGTCGCAGCCTCCGGCCGACAGAAGACCTCAGCACAACACCGGCCTCGCGGCCGGCGTCCGCGCCGATGGTCCAGGCACCGCAACCGGTTTGTCCGGCGGCGCCGGTCCGGCCGCCACAAGCGACTGCGGTCGTGCCGCCACCAGCGCCTCCCGTCCTTGCCGCGACGACGTCGCAGCCCGTTGTGTTGCCGCCGGCGCCGAAACTCGAGGCGTCGAGCACTCATACGCCGCGGGTCGATCTCCAGCGCGAAGATCTGCCGAAGATCGTTGCGCTCGATCCGCCGCGCATCGAGCCGCCGGTCATCGTTCCGAGGCCCGAGATCAAGCAGACCGCAACACTCGCAAAGCGCAGCGACGACGAGGGCTATACGCCGCTCGGCGAATGGGAGAGCGCCGGCGCCAACGGCACCGTCCGCATCGAGCGCTGCGGACTGGCATTGTGCGGTTACGCGCTGACCGAGGCCTCAAACCGAGGCGAGAGCGTTCTCGTCAACATGAAGCCGAAATCGCACGACGTCTGGAGCGGCAGCATCTATAGCCGCTCCAGCGGCAACACCTATTACGCGACGATGACGCTGAAGAGCTCCGGCAAGCTGCACATCGAAGCCTGTGCGCTCGGCCGCTTCTTCTGCTCCGGCAACGACTGGACGCGTGTTGAGGAGCGGCAGGAGCAACTGATCACGACGTCGCGGCAGTGGAGTGAGCGGTCGTAGCTCTTCGCGGTATGCCGTTATCCCTCCCCTCTTGCGGGAG
This sequence comes from Bradyrhizobium zhanjiangense, assembly GCF_004114935.1. Lineage (NCBI taxonomy): Bacteria > Pseudomonadati > Pseudomonadota > Alphaproteobacteria > Hyphomicrobiales > Nitrobacteraceae > Bradyrhizobium > Bradyrhizobium zhanjiangense. The sequence goes on along the minus strand of NZ_CP022221.1, from coordinate 8,003,833 downwards.
AGGGGGCTGCGAGTGCGGTTGATGAGTCTCTAAATCATGCCGAGCACGATGGCGCCGACGAAGGCTATGGCAAGGTACGCGGCGATAACGCTCAATCTGCCGGCGAACGTCATGAGATCGCTCCCGCAGTCGCGCCGCTTTGCGCGAGTGCTTTATGGTTAACAGAAAGTCTCTTGCCGAAAAAGGCAGTCTTGCTGTCGCTCAGTCCTTGCAGCATTTCGGCGCGCGTGGGCCGGCATGGTTAAGGAAGGCTGAAATCGACACGTTGAAGAGTCTTTAAGTAAATTCGCCGAACGTGCGTTCATGACGCGCGGAGTTCGTTTGTATCTCGTCGGCTCCATCGTCCTTGTTTCGCTAGCGGGTTGCGGACGCGGCTTCTTTCAGGCCGAACGCGAACCGTGGCGGGCCGAGGCGGAAGCGGCGTGCCTGAAATCGGGAGCGGTCAAGGAGAGTGCGGACATCGTCCGCATCGATCCGATCTCCGGCCCCGGCCAGTGCGGCGCCGAATTTCCGCTCAAGGTCGGCGCCATCGGCGAAGCCTCCAGCAGCTACGGCTTTGCCGACGAGGAACTACGTCCGCCGGGGAATATCGGCAACCAGCCGCGCTGGCCGGTGACGCAGCCGCGATCGAACTATCCGCAGAGCCAGAATTATCCGGCACCCTCCTATCCGCAGCGGTCGAATTACCCCGAGAGCGCGGTGCAACAGCCTTCCGGCTATGGCAGCTCAACCGGTCCGATGTCGCTGAACGCGCCCGGCGTGGCGCCGCAGGAAGACGAGATCGACCTGCCGCCCGAGGGCACTGATGCCGCGGGTGCTGCGCGCTACATGAATGCGCCGAGCTATCCGGCGCGGCCCGCCGGTCCGGCACCTTACTCGCAGGCGCCCGCGCAGCAGCCGTTGCCGCGTCTTGGCCCGGCGCAGGGCAATCCCGTCACCGCCGTCGGTCCTGTTGCGATCAAGCCGACTGCGACGCTGGCCTGTCCGATCGTGTCCGAGCTCGACCGCTGGCTCGCCGACACCGTACAGCCCTCGGCCATGCGCTGGTTCGGCGTCCGCGTCGCCGAGATCAAGCAGATCTCCGCCTATTCCTGCCGCGGCATGAACGGCAACTCGCGCGCCCACATCTCCGAGCACGCCTTCGGCAATGCGCTCGACATATCCGCCTTCGTGCTCGCCGACGGCCGCCGCGTCACGGTGAAGGACGGCTGGCGCGGCATGCCGGAAGAGCAGGGGTTTTTGCGCGACGTGCAGTCCGGCGCCTGCGCGCATTTCACCACGGTGCTCGCACCGGGCTCCAACGTCTATCACTACGATCACATCCACGTCGACCTGATGCGCCGCGCCAGCCGTCGCCTGATCTGCCAGCCCGCCGCCGTCTCCGGCGAAGAGGTCGCCGCGCGTGCGCAGTCACGTAGTCCGTATGCGAACGCGCGCGATCCTTCCGTGACCGGTTCGCTCGGCCGCAAGAGCACCGCGCACAAGCGCGAAGAGGACGAGTACGCCGACGATTGAGGCTTGCAAAACCCTGTAGCCGGATGACGCGCAATCCGGGACAGGTATCCCCGCATTCCGCTTCGCTCCATGCGGGCTACGATGGGCGTAGTTCGACCTAATTAGCAGATCATTTCGAAGTCGGCTTCGACAGCACGGGGACCAGCCCCATGCACCGCTGCACCTCGCCGGGGACGTTGTAGGTCCGCATGATGTGGCGGCCGTCGCGCAAGCCGGACGCCTCCCGTTGCACCACGAACATCCAGAGCGCCTGGCCGGCTTCCGCGACCAGCTTGCGCCTCGCCGGTTGCAACGAGGCCGGTGTGTCCGAGAGCGCGTGGGCGGCGTCGAACTCGCGCAGGCGCGTCAGCGTCTGTTCGAGCGCGCGGCCCATCCGTCCGAGCGCCGAGGCCTGTTCCTGAACGATCTCATAATGGAGGATATCGACCGGCGGGCGAAGATCACGAGACATGGCCGCAATATAGGGCCGCGGCGCCGGCCTGCGCAACGCGCCGCCTGCTTGCCGTCACTTCCGGTACGCCGCCAGGAACATCCGCGTCGCGCTGTCGACCACCTCGGTCATCCGTTGTTCCGATGGCGCAGGTGCGGCCTGGAAGACGAAGGGCAGGAACAGTGAGGCCTTGCAGAGTTCCATGAATTGCGAGGCAGCAAGATCGCAATCGTCGATCTCGAGATCACCGGAGGCGACATGGGCTCTGAGATACTCGGAGAGGCGGTTGATGGTCTTGTCCAACACCCGCCCATAGTAGCGGCGGCCGACATCGGGCATGCGCTCGGCGATCGCCATCACGGTGCGGATCGCCGATCCGCCGCCGGGGCGGCAGAGCAGATGGATGTAGGCCCGGCCGAACTCCTTCAGCGTGGTTTCGGCATCGCGCGCGGGATCGAAATTGAACACGACCTGGCCGTGCTGGAGCGCCTCCTCTTCGAGGATGGCTTCGAACAGCGCGCATTTGTCGGCGAAGTAGACATAGAGCGTGCCCTTTGAGACCTGCGCGGCGCGCGCGATCTCGCCCATGCTGGCCCCGTCGAAACCGAGCGCCATGAACACCTTGCGGGCACCGTCCAGGATCTGGCGGCGCTTGGAGCTGTCCTCCTCATGGACGACGTGCAGATGTTCGCTGGCAGCTACAACCATTGGTTTAGGGTCTCGGAAGGTTTCTGGATCGGGTCTGACGCCATGAAGCGCAAATAAAGGATTCGAGCCCTTAGGTCCCGGGACAGGAACATTATGTAGATTGACCGAACGGTTCGGTCAATGATATTTGAGATGAGCGAGAGGGAACTGGCCGCACGACGGCCTGCCCTTGATCGCGCTTTTTTTGGGAGGCCTTTATGGCCGTATCGAGAGACCAGGCTGCGCGCGTCCTTCGCCAGGAAGCGGTGGACGAGCAGACCGGCGGTGACGCTGCGACCGAGAAACCCGCCGTCCTGGCCGAGCAATTGCGCGCTCATGTGGCCGAGGAAACCAAGCGCCGCACCACCGAGGTGGCCGAGAAGCCCGCCACCGACAGGGCGGCCCCGGCTGTACCTGCCGATAGCGCTGCTGCCGGCGTGCCCAAATCCGGCAAGCGCAAATTCGTCCTGATGGGCGTCGGCTTGCTGCTGGCGCTCGCGGTCGCGAGCTATGCCGGCTACTACACGCTGGTCGGCCGCTTCTACATCTCCACCGACGACGCCTATGTCCGCGCCAACAACACCATGCTCGGCGCGCGCGTCGCCGGTCACATCTCCTCGATCCTCGCCGGCGACAACGCGCCGGTTCGCGCCGGCGACGTCGTCTTCCGCATCGACGACGGCGACTACAAGATTGCGGTCGATGCCGCCGCGACCAAGATCGCGACCCAGCAGGCCACGATCGATCGCATCGGCCGCCAGGTTGCCGCGCTCGACAGCCAGGTCGCGCAGGCCAAGGCGCAGCTCGTCTCGGCTGAGGCGGGCCTCAAGCGCGCCGATCTCGATTATGAGCGTCAGCAGGCGCTGAGCAACAAGGGCTTTGCCTCGCGCGCCACCTTCGAGAGCTCGGAAGCCGGACGCGATCAGGGCGCCGCCGCGGTCAAGGCTGCGCAGGCCGCCTACGACGTCGCGGTCAGCAATGTCGACGTCGCCAAGGCGCAGCAGGCCGAAGCGCAGGCGCAGCTCGCCGAGCTCAAGACCACGCTCGCCAAGGCCGAGCGCGACCTCAGCTTCACCGCCGTGCGCGCACCGGTCGACGGCACGTTCTCCAATCGCCTGGTCAGCGCCGGCGATTTCGTCGCGGTCGGCCAGCGCCTCGGCAACGTCGTGCCGCTCGATGCCGTCTATATCGACGCCAATTTCAAGGAAACGCAGCTCAAGCGCATCCGTCCCGGCCAGCCGGTGACGATCAAGGTCGATGCCTACGGCATGCGCAAGTTCTCGGGCGTCGTCGACAGCATCGCGGCGGGCGCAGGCTCGGTGTTCACGCTGCTGCCGCCTGACAATGCCACCGGCAATTTCACCAAGATCGTGCAGCGCGTGCCGGTGCGCATCCGCGTGCCGAAGTCAGTGGCGAAGCAGAACCTGCTCCGCGCCGGCATGTCGGTCTACGCCACCGTCGACACCAACAAGGGTGCGGCCGACGCCGACAGCGAGGTCGATCTCGACGATCCCACCGCGATCCACCCGCAGTAGGATTGATCACTCATGAGTCGCGATACTCTGGCTCCGAGTGCAGCTGCGCTCCCTCTCCCGCTTGCGGGAGAGGGCAGGGGAGAGGGTGCCTCCGCAACGGGACAATCTCCTAGAGGAGAAAACCCTCACCCGCGCCTTCGGCGCGACCTCTCCCGCAAGCGGGAGACGTTCACCGACCTTGCACCCTGCTCGAGCCCGAACTGACACCATGGCTAACGCCACCACCGCTTCACCTGCCATGATGGCGGATCCCGCTTCGGAGCGCATCGCGCCGAAGCGGCTGTTTGCCTTCATCATCATGGTGTTCGGGATGTTCATGTCGATCCTGGACATCCAGATCGTCTCGGCCTCCCTGAGTGAGATCCAGGCCGGCCTGTCGGCGAGCTCCAGCGAAGTCTCCTGGGTCCAGACTGCCTATCTGATCGCTGAAGTGATCGCGATCCCGCTGTCGGGATTTCTGTCGCGCGCTTTCGGCACGCGGCTGCTGTTCGCGATCTCGGCCGCCGGCTTCACCTTCTCGAGCCTGCTCTGCGGCTTCGCCTCCACGATCGAGGAGATGATCCTCTGGCGCGCGCTGCAAGGCTTCCTCGGCGCCGGCATGATTCCGACGGTGTTCGCCTCGGCCTATACCGTCTTCCCGCGCACGAAATTCCACATCGTCGGTCCCATCATCGGTCTCGTCGCGACGCTGGCCCCGACCATCGGGCCGACCGTCGGCGGCTACATCACCGACCTGATGTCGTGGAACTGGCTGTTCTTCATCAACGTCGTGCCCGGCATCAGCATCACCTTGGGCGTGCTGGCGCTGGTCGATTTCGACGAGCCGCATTTCGAGCTGCTCGACCGCTTCGACTGGTGGGGCCTGCTGTTCATGGCCGGCTTTCTCGGCACGCTCGAATATGTGCTGGAGGAAGGTCCGCAATATGAATGGCTGCAGGACACTTCCGTGGCGATCTGCGCCTGGATCTGCGCGATCTCGGCGATCGCCTTCTTCTGGCGCGTCTTCACGGCAGCCGAGCCGATCGTCAATTTGCGCACCTTCTCCAACCGCAACTTCGCGATCGGCTGCCTCCTGCAGTTCTGCATCGGTATCGGCCTCTATGGCCTGACCTATATCTATCCGCGCTATCTCGCCGAAGTGCGCGGCTACAGCGCGCTGATGATCGGCGAGACCATGTTCGTCTCCGGCATCACCATGTTCCTGGTCGCGCCGCTGGTCGGCCGTCTCATGGTGAAGTTCGACATGCGCTACATGATCGCGTTCGGCCTCGTCGTGTTCGCGATCGGCTCCTACCAGATGACCTGGATCACCCGCGACTATGATTTCTACGAGCTGCTGGTGCCGCAGATCCTGCGCGGCATCGGCATGATGTTCGCGATGGTGCCGACCAACAACATCGCGCTCGGCACGCTGGCGCCTGATCGGGTGAAGAACGCGAGCGGCCTGTTCAATTTGATGCGCAATCTCGGCGGCGCGGTCGGGCTCGCCATCATCAACACCGTGCTCAACGATCGCACCGATCTGCACATCACGCGCCTGCAGGAGCGCGTGATGTGGGGCAACGCGACCGCGACCGAAACCCTGACCATGTTCATGCAGAAATTCCAGGGGCTCGGCGATTCCACGCTGATGGCGATGAAACAGCTCTCCCAGCTCGTGCACCGCCAGGCCGTGGTGATGAGCTTCGGCGATGCCTTCTTCATGCTGACGCTGTTCTATCTCGGCCTCAGCCTGCTGGTCGGGTTGCTGAACAAGCCGGCCGCGATGACCGGCGGCGGCGACGCGCATTGACGCGGCACTCTCGATGTTATCGCCCGCGAAGGCGGGCGATCCAGTACGCCGCGGCTTATCGATTGAAACACTACCGCCTCTGGAATACTGGATGCCCCGCCTCCGCGGGGCATGACGGCGTTGATGCGCACCAAAGCCGCACCAAATTGCAACACTCATCCGTGATCTCGCGCGAGCCCCGTTGCAAATCGCGAACGACACATCTATAAAGCGCACCTCATTCAATCGAACCGGGGAGAGATTTGCATGATTTCGTCGCATTCGCAGATCGCACGCCCGCGCTCGATGTTCTGGCTCGGTATGTGCTCGGCCTCGTAGGGGCCCTTTCCGCCAGCTTCGATTGGGCCAAGGTTTCGGCCAAGCGCCCCGATCGCTCCGCTTCCCAAGTCAAAGTCAGTTTTGAGTGACGCCGTTTCGGCCCTCGCGGCCGGCCTGCGTCCATCGATGGAGCCGGCCCGCGCGTGCGGCCGGATGATGTCATGACCGCTCTGTCCAAAAAGCCCGCCGCGATTCGCGTGGTGCTGCCCTTCGTGTTCCGGCACTGGCTGAAGCAGCCCGGGCGCGGCCTCATCGTGGCCGGCGGCCTCTTGGGCGCAACCATCGCCGACCTGTTCATGCCGGTATTCTCCGGGCATCTGATCGATGCACTGACGCGCGGCCCGTCCGATCCGGACGCGCGCCACGCGGCGCTCATGGCGTTCGGCGCCATCGTGGCGCTGGGCGCGGCCTCGATGGTGCTGCGGCTCGTCGGCCTCCAGGCGATCGTGCCGTTCACGCTGAAGATCATGTCCGATGTCGCGCAGGATGCATTCACGCGCGTGCAGCGCTTCTCGACCGATTGGCACGCGAACTCCTTTGCAGGCTCGACGGTGCGCAAGATCACGCGCGGCATGTGGGCGCTCGACCTGCTCAACGACACCATCCTGCTGGCGCTGGCGCCGTCGCTGCTGGTGCTGATCGGCTCGATGGTCCTGATCGGCGTGCACTGGGCCTCGCTCGGCCTGGTGATCGCGCTCGGGGCGATCTTCTACGTCACGATCACGGTGGTGTTCTCGACCCGCTACATCGCGCCGGCGGCCCGCGTCTCCAATGCCTGGGACACCAAGGTCGGAGGCACGCTGGCGGATGCGCTGACCTGCAACGCCGTGGTGAAGTCGTTCGGTGCCGAAGCGCGCGAGGATGCGCGGCTCGCCCGCGTCGTTGGCCGTTGGCGCGTGCGCGTGCGGCGGACCTGGCTGCGCTACAATTACACGGCCATGTCGCAGCTTTCCTTGCTGCTGTGCCTGCGCGCGTCCGTGATCGGCGGATCGGTGCTGCTGTGGATGTCAGGTCACGCCTCGCCCGGCGACGTCACCTATGTGCTGACGAGCTACTACGTCATCCACGCCTACTTGCGCGACGTCGGCATGCACATCAACAACCTTCAGCGCTCGGTCAACGACATGGACGAGCTGGTGGCGATCCACGACGAGCCGATCGGCATTGCGGATGCTTCCGACGCGCGGCCGATCGCGATCGAGGGCGGCGAGATCGTGTTCGACGACGTCACGTTCCATTATGGCGGCCATCGCGCGCCGCTGTACGACGGCCTGTCGGTCAGGATCCGCGCCGGCGAGCGGGTCGGTCTCGTCGGCCGCTCCGGCTCCGGCAAGACGACCTTCGTCAAGCTGGTGCAGCGGCTTTACGACGTCTCCGGCGGCCGCGTGCTGATCGACGGCCAAGACATCGCGCTGGCCACGCAGCAATCGCTGCGCAGCCAGATCGCGATCGTGCAGCAGGAGCCGATCCTGTTCCACCGCTCGCTCGCCGAGAACATCGCCTATGGCCGTCCGGGTGCCAGCCTGCAGGCGATCGAGCAGGCGGCGCGGCTTGCGAATGCGCACGACTTCATCCTGCGCCTGCCCAAGGGCTACGGCACGCTGGTCGGCGAGCGCGGTGTGAAGCTGTCGGGCGGCGAGCGGCAACGCGTCGCGCTGGCGCGCGCCTTCCTGGCGGATGCGCCGGTGCTGATCCTGGACGAGGCGACCTCGAGCCTCGATTCGGAATCTGAGGCGCTGATCCAGCAGGCGATGGAGCGGCTGATGAAGGGCCGCACCTCGATCGTGATCGCGCACCGCCTGTCAACGGTGCGCAGCCTCGATCGCATCCTGGTGTTCGACCGCGGCGAGATCGTCGAGCAGGGCACGCATGCGGTGCTCGCGGCCAAGCCCGGCGGCATCTATCGCGGCCTGTTCGAGCGCCAGGTGGTGGAGCTCGGACATATCGCAGCAGCGGAATGAGGCGCGCGGCAGGGGCGAACGTCCCGATGTTACGGCGCCAAGGATGGACTGACATGAAAGACCTGACAAACGGCTCCATCGTGAGCCACATCCTGCACATGGCGCCGCCGATCATGGTCGGCATGGTCACGATCATGGTCTGCCAGCTGGTCGATCTCTACTTCGTCTCGGGACTGGGCGATGCGGCGGTCGCGGGCGTCGCCGCGGCCGGCAACGCCGGATTTCTCGTCAACGCGCTGATGCAGGTGCTCGGCGTTGGCACCGTTGCGCTGATCGCACATGCGGTGGGACGCAAGGATCGGCAGGACGCCAATTTGATCTTCAACCAGGCGATCGCGCTGTCGGTGCTGTTCGGCTTGCTGACTCTGGCCATGGGAGCAGCATTGTCGCGCCTCTACATGCGTTCGATTGCCGCGGACCAGGCGACGATCGAGGCGGGGACCATCTATCTGTTGTGGTTCATGCCGGCGCTCGCGTTGCAATTCGCCACACAGGTGATGGCGTCTGCGCTGCGCGCGACCGGCATCGTGCGTCCCGCCATGCTGATGCAGGCGCTCGCGGTCGTCATCAACATTGCGTTGGCGCCGGTGCTGATCGCGGGCTGGGGCACGGGCTACGCACTCGGCGTTGCCGGCGCGGGGCTGGCAAGCTCGATCGCGGTGGTGATCGGCGTCCTGATGCTGCTGGCGTACTTCCGCAAGGTCGAGCGCTACGTCGCGTTCGACGCGACGCAGTGGCGCCCGCAGCCGCGCCATTTGAAGCGCATCCTCAATGTCGGGCTGCCCGCCGGCGGCGAATTCGCGATGATGTTCATCCTCATGGCGGTGGTCTACTACGTGCTGCGCGATTTCGGCGCGGCGGCGCAGGCGGGATTCGGCATCGGACAGCGCGTGCTCGGCCTGATCCAGATGCCGGCGCTCGCGGTCGCGCTGGCGGCCGGGCCGATCGCCGGCCAGAACGTCGGCGCTGCAAACGGCGCGCGCGTGCGCGAAACCTTCGTCAAGGCGGCGCTGATCACCACCGTCGTGATGATCGGCTTCATGATTCTTGCGCAGCTGAAGCCGGAACTGCTGCTCGCCGGATTCTCGAACGACAGGGAGACGATGGAGATCGCCTTCCTGTTCCTGCGGATCATCTCGCTCAACATGGTGGCGCAGGGCCTGATCTTCACCTGCTCGAGCATGTTCCAGGGCCTCGGTAACACCAAGCCGGTGCTGTTGAGCTCGGCGACGCGCGTGTTCACTTATTCGCTGCCGGCGATCTGGCTGTCGACGCGACCGGGCTTCCGCATGGAGCACGTGTGGTACTTGTCGATCGCTGCGACGACGCTCCAGGCTGCGCTGAGCTTGTGGTTGTTGCGCCGCGAATTCATGAAGCGACTGGTATCGCCCCGTCCGGAGCAACCCATAGAGCAGGCGGGGGCCGAGCCAGTCGCGCCTCCCGCACGCGTGCCCGCCTAAAGCGCGATGAGATTAGGATGAATCGTCATCGCGCTTTAGGTTGTTGTTTGAGCATGATCCTTTCGGAAAACCGCTACGCACTTTTCCGGATCATGCTTTAGTGCGTGCCAACACTATTCCAGACGAGGCCGAGGCCCGACAGAAATAGGAGGCCGAGCACGACATCGCCAAAATGCTTGTCGCTCAGGGCGTGATAGACCCGCGCGCCTGCCCATGCGCCGATCAGTGTGCCCGGAAACGCGACCAGCGCGAGCCAGACCACTTTGAGTTCGACAAGGCCCGACGCGGTCTGCAACGCGAGCGCGGTCGCGAGCACCGTGAAATTGAAGAGCTGGAAGATGCCGCGCCGCTCGTGCTTGTTCCAGCCGCGGATGTTGGCCCACAGGATCGGCAGTGGCCCCGACAGTCCGGCGAGGCCGCCAAGAATGCCGCCGGCAAAGCCGATCGCGCCGTCGGCGATCCGGCCGCCGAACTTGATCGCGAGCGGCCTCTTATTCAGGTACAGCGCGCTCGAGAAGATCAGGAGCAGCACGCCGACGCTCAGCTTGAACACTTTTGGATCGGCCGAGGCGACCATCATCGTTCCCAGTGGCACGCCGATCAGTCCGCCGATCAGGAACGGCCAGACCAGCGAGAGATCGAAACTCTTCCACATCGACGGCAGCGTCGAGGTCTGCGCGATCACCGAGCAGATCAGCACCAGCGGCACCGCGAGCGATGGCGGCAGCACATAGAGCCAGATGCCGAGCGCCATCAGTGCCGTGCCGAAGCCGGCCAGTCCCGAGACGAAGCCGCCGGCCAGCGCGCCGAACAGCAGCAGCGCGTAAGTGGACGTTTCCACCAATCATTTCCTGTCGTTAGCGGCGATGCCGAACGCGATCCCGCTTTTGATCGTCATCTGGCGCATAGCACAGATGCGGCCGCGAAGGTCAATTTCAAAACCGCACGCAAGCGTGATCCCCAGCGGCGGGCGTTCGCGGAAGACGTGCCTACATGACGCTCGTACTTTAATCTTGGGGCCTGCCGGGCGTCACGCCGCACCGTCCCTGATGAGTGATGGAGCATGATCATGACCCGCATGAACATTGCCGTTGCGGCCGCGCTGTTATCGGCCGCCGCCCTGACGCCGACATTGGCGCAGGCGCAGTTTTCCGAGCCTGCAGCCTATCAGGCCGCGCATCCCGACCGCGATGTGCTCAATGGCGGCCAGCTCACGCCCGCGGGGCGCGCAGCCCGCGGCGAGGCGGTGGCCCCGAGCGAGGCCTATGCGGCTTATCCTGCAGCCGTTGCGCCGGTGGTTCGCCCACGCCACCGTCGTCATCATCAATAAAGAGTCTAGACGATCTGCCTGGTGTCGGTGCGCTTTTGCAGCGCGCTGACCAGGATGTGCAGCGCCTCGGTCAATTCCGCCCGGTTGCGCGCTGCGCCCAGCGAGAGGCGCGCCGCATGAGGCGGTGTTCCGTCCACGGTGAAGGTTTCGCCGTCGACCACCGCGAGTCCATTCCGCAAGAGATGCCCCACGACATCGGACCGGGCCTCCGGCAGCCGTAGCCAGAGATGATGAGCGGCCGGCTTGGCCAGGAACTGAAACCCCTTCAGCGCCCGCTGCGCGAGCTGTTGGCGGCCGACTGCCTCGTTGCGGATGGCGGTGATGATGCGGTCGGCAATGCCGGTCTCGATCCAATGCGTCACCAGCGCGACCATCAGCGGCGCCGGCATCTGCACGGTGGCCTGCAGATGGCTGCGCATCGTCTGCTGCGCGTCGTTGTCGGGCGCCAACAGATAGGCGACGCGCAGCGCCGGCGCGATGCATTTTGACAGCGTGGTCGCGAGATAAGTCCGCTCCGGAATGAGGTTCGCGATCGGCGATGCCGAGCGATCGAGCAGCCCGTAGGCGTCGTCCTCGATCAGCGTCGTACCGGCATCGCTGATGATCTTTGCGATCGCATTCCGCCGCTCGGCGGACAATGTCGCCGTGGTCGGATTGTGCAGCGTCGGAATGAGATAGACGGCCTTCGGGCTGTGCGCGCGGCAGGCCTTCGCCAGCGCGTCGGGCAGGATGCCGCCGTCATCCATGGCGACACCGACGAGCTTGACGCCGAGCCGTGCGGCGGCGGCCTTGATGCCGGGAAAGGTGAGCGCTTCCGTCAGCACGATTTCGCGGGGCCGCGCGAGATGGGCGAGCACGTTGAACAGGATCGTTTGCGCGCCCGGAAAGATCACGAGCCTGTCGGCATGTGCATGCGGAACGCGTGCGCGCATCCAGCGCGCTGCGATCTCGCGCTCATGCGCGCTGCCGCCGGGCGGTTGATAGTTGAGATGCGCCGTCAGGCCCGATTGCGCGCGGATGGACTCCATTCCGGCGATGATGCGCTCGTCGAGCTGCGCCTCCAGCGGATGCGGCGGCACATTCATCGAGAGATCAATCGCGACGGGATGCGGCATGTCGACCGCACGGCGCGCGCTGGTCTCCGACACGAACGAGCCCTGTCCGACCCGGGCTTCCATGATGCCGCGGCGCCGGGCTTCGGTGTAGGCGCGCGTCACCGTGGTGAGATCGATGCCGAGTGCTTTTGCGAGTGCCCGCTGCGTCGGCAATTGCTGGCCGCGCACCAGCCTCCCTGCGGCAATGTCGGCCTCCATGGCTTCGACGATGCGCTGGTAGCGCGGGCCCGAGAGCTCCGAGATTGTAGGGGTCCAATCCATGCAATATAGGCTCACATCCTTTGAATGTATGGATGCAATATATTATTGTATGGACCGTTGAAAAGGAAGAGGTGTGGTCATGGCGACGGTCTCTCTGGCAAAGGCGATGTGGCGCGGTTTCGGCGGCAAATGTCCGAATTGCGGGGAAGGGCACCTGTTCGGCCGCTTCCTGAAAGTGGCTCACGCTTGCGACCACTGCGGCGAGGAGCTGTTCCACCAACGCGCCGATGATTTTCCGGCTTACCTCGTGATGGTCATCGTCGGCCATCTCGTGGTGCCGGCCATCCTCGCGGTCGAGACGGCCTACGCGCCGCCGGAGTGGCTGCAACTCGCGGTGTGGCTGCCGGTGACCCTGTTCGCGTCGCTCGCATTACTGCAACCGACCAAGGGCGCCATCGTCGGGCTGCAATGGCAGCTTGGCATGCACGGTTTCGAGGCGAGCAAGCTGCGGCGCGAGGCCGGCGAGCTTGCACCCGTCCTCGTGAAGGCGAATACGCGCGCGGCCTGACGCGGCGACAGAGTCTACATCGCGCGGCCGGCCGCTACATCGTCATTCCGGGGCGTGCGCAGCACGAACCCGGAATCCATTCCTCCACCAACTGTGCCGTCCGATGGATTCCGGGCTCTCGCTTCGCGCCCCGGAATGACACCATTTAAATGGCTGCGCTTGCCCCTAAAATGGTGAGGGGCCCGGCGCATTCACGCCGAACCCCTCGTTGCTTGCTTAGCAAGACGCGTTTTCTTCACGCGAACCGGAAACCCACTTCGCTCGAAAACGCTTTAGAATATCAGCCGGCCTGTAAGCCGGGTTCTGTAGGGCACCGTCCGCTTGCGCGAACGGTACGTGACGGCCATTCCTCTGGGGTCATGTTTGCACATGGCCTCGGGCAACCTACCCGGACGGCGGGCCTGACATCGCCCCGCGGCGTTATCGCTTGCGCGAACAGCCCGCTGCGCCGTCCCTATTCGGTTTTGCTCCCGGTGGGGTTTACCATGCCGGCTCCGTTGCCGGATCCGCGGTGCGCTCTTACCGCACCTTTTCACCCTTACCCGCCTATGCAGCTTGCGCTGCTTCGGCGTGGCGAGCCTCGCGGGCTTGTCACGCCATAGCCCCGAAGGGGCGAAGGCGGGCGGTTCGTTTTCTGTGGCACTTTCCCTGGGGTTACCCCCGCCGGACGTTATCCGGCACCGCATGTCAAGGGAGCCCGGACTTTCCTCCCCGGCGGCCTTTCGGCCCCTGCCGGAGCGGCCGTCCGGCCGACTGACGGTCTACGCATGGAGCATTTGTGACGGTTCCGTCAAGCCGATATCGCCGCGCACGCTTGGCCCGAAATAATTTATCCTGAAGATGTCGTTTGGAGCGTGCCCCGTTCGACTGGATGCCGGCGAGAGAGCCGAACAACAGGAGTGAAGCGATGCAGTATCTGCTGATGATCTACCAGAACGAGGCCGAGTACGCGAAGATTGACACGGGAACCACTCAGAAGATGTCGGCGGAATATGAGGCCTTCACGCAATCCATCATCCGGAACGGCAATTTCAAGGCCGGCGATCGGCTCCGGCCGACCACGACCGCGACCACGGTGCGCGTGCGCGACGGCAAGACGCTGACGACCGACGGCCCGTTCGCGGAAACGCGCGAGCAGCTCGGCGGCTACTATCTGATCGAGGCCAAGGATCTCGACGCCGCGATCGAGATTGCGGCGCGGATTCCCAGCGCGCGCATCGGGTCGATCGAGGTGCGGCCGATCTGGGTGTATGAGAAGTGACAACTCTCACCTTCGTCATTCCGGGCTCGTGGCCTTGCCGCGCCCGGGAATGACGGGAGGAGAGTGGTCGTGTGACATGACCCCTTCCGAGATCGAAGCCATCTTCCGTGACGAGGCGGGGCGGGCGCTGGCCACGCTGATCCGCCTCGTCGGTGATTTCGATCTCGCCGAGGATTCGCTTCAGGACGCCTTCGCCGTCGCGCTGGAACGCTGGCCGGCCTGCGAGGTCCCCGACAATCCGCGCGCCTGGCTGGTCAATGTCGCGCGCAACAAGGCGATCGACCGCATTCGCCGCCGGGCCATCTTTCGCGGCAAGCAGCAAGCGCTGGTGCACGAGCTCGAGCTGAACGCGCAAGCGCCTGACGAGCCGCCGGCGATGCTCGACGACGACATGCTCAGGTTGATCTTCACCTGCTGCCATCCCGCGTTCGCAGCCGAAGTCCAGGTCGCGCTGACGCTGCGCACCGTGTGCGGGCTGTCTACCGCGCAGGTCGCGCGCGCCTTTCTCGTCAGCGAGGAGGCGATGGCGCAGCGCCTCGTTCGCGCCAAGCAGAAGATCCGCCTCGCCGGTATTCCTTACGAAGTGCCGGAGCGCGACGCGCTGGCGCTGCGGCTCGACGGCGTGCTCGCCGTGATCTATCTCGTCTTCACCGAAGGCTACGTGGCGACCTCGGGGACGGGCCTGATGCGGCCCGATTTCGCCGTCGAGGCGATCCGGCTCGGCCGCCTGCTGGACCGGTTGATGCCCGATCGTGCCGGCATCAAGGGCCTGCTGGCGTTGATGCTGCTGCACGATGCGCGCCGCGGCGGGCGCGAGACACCGGCCGGCGATATCGTGCTGCTAGAGGAACAGGATCGCTCGCTGTGGGATCGCGCGCAGATCGAGGAGGGCCTGCTCCTGGTGGAGGACGCGCTGCGCCTGCCGGGCCGGCCGCAACCCTATGCCGTGCAAGCCGCGATCGCGGCGCTGCATGCGCGCGAGATCAGCTTTGAGGAGACCGATTGGCGGCAGATTGCGGGGCTCTATGAGGTTTTGCTGCGCATCAGTCCCTCGCCGGTGATCGAGCTGAATCATGCCGCGGCGGTGTCGATGGTCGATGGACCTTCACGTGCGCTCGCTCTTGTCGACGCGATCACCGCGCGCGGCGGGCTTGATGGCTACGAGCTGTTGCCCGCGGTGCGCGCGGATCTGTTGCGGCGGCTCGGCCGCAAGGACGAGGCGCGCGAGGCGTATCGGGCGGCGACGGAGGCGACGCAGCTGGAGCCGTTGCGGCGGCTGTATGCGCGACGGGTGAGGGAGATGGGATAGTCGCCACGAGCTCCGTCATTGTGAGCCAACGGGTCCGCGCGAAGCGCGGCCCGATGACAGGCTCCGCGAAGCAATCCAGCGTCTCTCCGCCGGAACAGTCTGGATTGCTTCGTCGCAAAAGCTCCTCGCAATGACGAAGTATGTGGCCGTCGTCGTCACTTCGACGCGACAGGCGTCCCCTCTTGCGGAAGGCTCGCCAGCAACGCCTGCAATGTCGACAGCGTCGAATGATCGGCGACGCCATCCAGCCGCGCCGGGCGGAAGTGGCGCTGGAAGGCGGTGATGACTTCCATGGTCGCGGCATCGTATTTGCCGGTCAGCGGCACGCCGTAGCCGTATCTGGCGAGCGCCTGCTGCATGCTCAGCACGGCGTCGCTGATGGTGCCGAGCATCAAGGTCTCGCCGCGCACGACCGGGGCGGGCGTCACCCAGTGGCCGACGCCGGAATTGGCAAGCGAATGCCACGGAAATTTTTCGCCGGGATCCTTCTTGCGCGCGGGCGCGACGTCGGAATGGCCGAGCACCCGGTGCGGCGGCACCTTGCGGCGAAGCATGATGCCGCGGCACAGCGCGATCACGGCGGCGATCTGGCGCAGCGGATACTCCGGATAGCCCCAGTCATGCCCGCGATTGATGATCTCGATGCCGATCGAGCAGGAGTTGATGTCGTCCTCGCCGGCCCAGGACGAGACGCCGGCGTGCCAGGCGCGCCTGGCCTCGGGCACGCATTGCACGATGCGGCCGTCCTCCAGCACGACGTAATGCGCCGACACGTCAGTCCCCGCCGTGCACAGCCGCGCCAGCGCGCCCTCGACATCGGGCATGCCGGTGTAGTGCAGCACGATCATGTCCGGCTGCCGTCCCTTGGCGCGCTCGCCATGGTTCGGCGAAGGGATGATATCGGAGACGATCGAGGAATCCGGATCGAACGTCCGCATGCCCGCCGCGGCCTTGGGAACCGGCAGAACGCGTTGACGCTTCGAATCAGATCCAGACGGCGTGGACGAACCGGACGGCATGGACAGCTCGAGTTGGACGGAGAGTGTGGGCCAAGCCCTTCTCTTTACTATTCCTTTACCCTCGGCCGCGCGCAATCGCGCGGCGCGGTTAACGAATGCATTTTGGCGCATGTGTGTGGATGAAGCATCACCACAGCGTCACCATTTCGACTTGTCGCGAGGCGATCAACGCTTTCTTAACGCTAAGGGCCGTTACTGAGAGATGAAGTGCCGACCCGCGTCCGGAGGCGGCCAAAGCGTATTTTGGCTCGAAATCCCATGGCTGCCCGACAAAATTCGCTGGGAACACTGGGTTTGCCGCCCAGGACGACCGGACTCGGTAATCATGTAGGACGAGGGCCTTGTCGTGGAACCGCCGCGACGCAAAATCATTCGAGGCGTCATGGGCTGTTTCGTTCCCGATCTGGCATCGACGTCAGGCTGGGCGTTCGGCAGGCGTGGCGCATGAGCTCGGCTCCGCACATTCCGGTTCTCGGCCGCGAGGCCATCGACCATCTCGCCCCGCGCGAAGGTGGCATCTATGTCGATGCCACTTTCGGCGCCGGCGGCTACAGCCGCGCCATTCTCGACATGCCGGGAACCCGGCTCATTGCGATTGACCGCGACCGTACTGCGATCGCTGGCGGTGCCGAGCTCGTCGAACGCTCCGCCGGTCGGCTCACGCTGGTCGAAGACCGCTTCTCCAACCTCGCGGAAGTCTGCGCGGCGCAGGGCGTCGACACCGTCGATGGCATCGTGATGGATGTCGGCGTGTCCTCGATGCAGCTCGATCAGGCCGGCCGCGGCTTCTCCTTCCGTCTCGACGGTCCGCTCGACATGCGGATGGGGCAGGCGGGCCCGACCGCGGCGGACGTCGTCGCGCGTGCCTCCGAAGGCGATCTCGCCGACATCATCTATCTCTTCGGCGAGGAGCGGCATTCGCGGCGCATCGCCCGTGCCATCGTTGCAGATCGGCAGGAGAGGCCGTTCACGACCACGCGCGCACTCGCCGATCTCGTCGGCAGGGTCGTGCGCTCGAAGCCCGGCGACATTCACCCGGCGACGCGGACGTTCCAGGCGCTGCGCATCTTCGTCAACGAAGAGCTCGAGGAACTCCAGACGGCGCTCGCTGCGGCCGAACGCGTGCTCAAGCCCGGCGGCCGCCTCGTCGTGGTCTCGTTCCATTCGCTGGAAGACCGCATCGTCAAGAATTTTCTCGCCTCACGTTCCAAGAGCGGCGGCGGCTCGCGGCATCTGCCGGAAGTCGCGCAGGCCGCGCCGAGCTTCCAGCTGCTGACGCGGCGGCCGGTCGTCGCCGGTGAGGACGAAGTGGCGCATAACCCGCGTGCGCGCTCCGCAAAGCTGCGCGCCGCCGAGCGCACCTCGGCGCCCGCGCATGACGATGGCGAGCCATCGTCCTGGCCAAGGCTCTCCGACGTCATGAGGGGTGGCTAGCGCATGCGCTTCATCCACCTCCTTGTCATCGGCGCGCTGATCTTCGCGGCGGCCCATGTCTACCGGATCAAGATGGACTCCACCGCGCGCACCGAGAAGGTGCTGCGGCTGCATGCGGAAATCCGGGAGCAGCGCGATGCGATCGCCTCGCTGCGCGCCGAATGGGCCAAGCTCGATGCGCCCTTGCGCCTGCAAGGACTGTCCGACCGGCATCTGTCGCTGAAGCCGGTCAACGGCACGCAATATGACTCGCTGAAGAACCTGCCGGAGCGCCCGCCGCGGATGTTCAGGCCGGGCGAGCCCGACCCGATCGGAGCGATGCTCAACACCATCGAAGCCGCGAGCGATCCCGAGACCGTGACGGGCTCCGTGCCTCAGCCGGAGGACAATCAATGAGCGCTCCGATCCCGGCAAAACCCATGGAAAAGCCGACCGAGCCTTGGCGGCAGCGGCTGATCCGCAGCCTGCTCTATGGGCGCAATGTCGATCGTGCCGCAAAGGCGCGCGCGCGCGTTGGCCTCGCAATGCTCGCCTTCGCCTCGGTCTATGCCCTGATCGGCGGCCGCCTCGTGATGTTCGCGATCGGCGCCGACGCCCACGGTGCCCGCCGCGCCGCGGCGCAGGAAGTGGTCGCGACCGCGCGGCCTGACATCGTCGACCGCAACGGTGCGATCCTGGCAACCGACGTCAAGGCGGCGAGCCTGTTCGGCGAGCCGCGCCGCATCATCGACAAGGACGAGGCGATCGAGCTTTTGACCGCCACCGTGCCCGACCTCGACGAGGCCGAGGTGCGCGAGCGCCTGAAGACGCGCAAGGGTTTTGTCTGGCTCAAGCGCGAGGTCACGCCGAAGCAGCAGCAGGACATCCACAAGCTCGGCATTCCCGGCATCGGCTTCCTGCGCGAGAACAAGCGCGTCTATCCGACCGGCAACGAAGTCGCCCACCTCATCGGCCTCGTCAATATCGACAACCAGGGCATCGCCGGCCTGGAGAAGTGGCTCGATAATCAAGGGCTCGCCGATCTCCACCGCGCCGGCTTTGCCACCGATCGGTTGCAAAAGCCGATCGAGCTCTCGGTCGATCTGCGCGTCGAGCACGCGCTCCGCGACGAGCTGTTGAAGGCCAAGGACAAGTTCCACGCCAAGGCCGCCTCCGGCATCGTCTCCAACGTCAAGACCGGCGAGATCGTCGCGATGGTCTCGCTGCCGGACTTCGATCCCAACAATCCGAAGGAAGCGCACGACCCCGACCGCATCAACCGTCTGACCACGGGCGTCTATGAGATGGGCTCGACCTTCAAAGCGTTCACGCTGGCGATGGCGCTCGATTCCGGCAAGATCAACCTGAATTCGTCGTGGGATGCGCGCGGAAATCTGCACTACGGCAAGTTCACCATCCACGACAGCCACCCGCTCGGGCGTTTCATCAACACCAAGGAAGTGTTCACCTACTCGTCCAACATCGGCGCGGCGCGGATCGCGCTCAGCCAGGGGGTCGAGGCGCACAAGGCGTTCCTCGCCAAGATGGGCCAGTTGACGCGGCTGCGCACCGAGCTGCCAGAGAGCGCGGCGCCGCTGATCCCGCGCCGCTGGAGCGAGCTAAACACGGTCACGGCAGCGTTCGGCCAGGGCCTATCGGTGGCGCCGCTCCAGGCGGTGATGGGCATCAACGCGCTGGTGAACGGCGGCTATTTGATTCCGCCGACCTTCATGAAGCGCAGCGAAGCGGAAGCAGCGGCGCTGGCCAAGCGCGTGATCAAGCAGGATACCAGCGACAAGATGCGGTATCTGATGCGGCTCAATGCCGAGATCGGTACCGCCAAGACCGCCGACATCAAGGGCTACTACGTCGGCGGCAAGACCGGCACGTCCGAGAAGGTCATCAACGGCCGCTATGCCAAGAAGCGGGTGCTCAACTCCTTCACCGCGGTCATGCCCTGCGACGATCCGAAATATCACATCCTGATCATGCTGGACGAGCCGCAGGCGATTCCTGAAACCAAGGGTTTCATCACGTCCGGCTGGAACGCGGTGCCGACGGGCGGCAAGGTGATCGAGCGAATCGCGCCGCTTCTGGGCGTCGAGCCGCGGTTCGACCTGCCGCCGTCCGACCGCCTTATTCTTGCAGCATCCAGGACAACCCAGTAATCAACCGGGTAGGCCGTTGCCGCTGCTGAGTCGGGACTTTTCCGAAGATTCGGCTTTCCGGCACGGCATGTCGACTGGAACACCATGAAGCTGCGCGAACTGCTAGGCAATGATGCCGCAATCGAGCCCACTGCCGCGGCGCTCGATGTGAGCGGTCTTGCGCTCGACAGCCGGCAGGTCGGGCCGGGCGATCTCTTCTTCGCACTTGCGGGCAGCAAGACCGACGGCACGCGCTTCATCGATGCTGCGGTCGGCGCAGGTGCGGTGGCCGTCGTCGGCGACCATGCGCCTGACGGCAGCAAGGTGCCGTTCGTCACGGTCGCCAATCCACGCCGTGCGCTGGCGCTGGCCGCGGCAAGATTCTTTCCTGCACAGCCCGCGACGATTGCCGCGGTGACCGGCACCAGCGGCAAGACCTCGGTCGCAGCCTTCACGCGCCAGATCTGGGAGCGGCTGGGGCATGCGTCCGCCAGCATCGGCACCATCGGCCTCGTCTCGCCCAAGCGCACGGTCTACGGTTCGTTGACGACGCCGGATCCGATCGCACTGCACCGGCAGATCGACGAGATCGCGCGCGACGGCGTGACGCATCTCGCCTTCGAGGCGTCCTCGCACGGGCTCGACCAGTACCGCCTCGACGGCGTGCGCGTCTGCGCCGGCGGCTTCACCAATCTCTCGCGCGACCACATGGACTATCATCCGACCGTCGCACACTATCTCGCGGCCAAGATCCGTCTGTTCCGCGAGCTGGTCCCGCCTGACGGAGCAGCGGTGATCTCGGCCGATCATGATTGTTCAGTGGACGTCATCGACGCGGCGAAGGCGCGCGGTCTGCGCGTG
This sequence comes from Bradyrhizobium zhanjiangense, assembly GCF_004114935.1. NCBI lineage: Bacteria > Pseudomonadati > Pseudomonadota > Alphaproteobacteria > Hyphomicrobiales > Nitrobacteraceae > Bradyrhizobium > Bradyrhizobium zhanjiangense. Next base: position 7,982,911 of record NZ_CP022221.1, on the reverse strand, counting down.
ATGGTGGTCGGCCGCAACGGCGACGGCGCAGGCGAGGGCATTCGTCTCGCCGATGCCGAGGTCGAGGGCTTTTCGCAAGCGCTCGCGCTCGAGCATCGCGGCAAGCGTTACGCGGTCCGTCTCCCGCTGGTCGGCGAGTTTCAGATCGAGAACGCGCTGGTGTCGGCCGGCCTTGCCATCGGCACCGGCAGCGATGCGGCAAACGTGTTCGCGAGCCTCGAACATCTCGAAGGCGCCAAGGGCCGGCTCGAGCGCGTCGGCGAGCGCAACGGCGCGCCGATCTTCGTCGACTACGCGCATAAACCCGATGCGCTGGCGAAGGCTTTGCAGGCGCTCCGTCCCTACGCCAGGCGCAGGCTGGTCGTCGTGTTCGGCGCCGGTGGCGATCGCGATGCCGGCAAGCGGCCGATCATGGGCGAGATCGCGGCCGAGAATGCCGACGGCGTCATCGTCACCGACGACAATCCGCGCAGCGAGAAGCCGGAAGCGATCCGCGCGGCGATCCTCGCCACCGCGAAGGGCGCTCGCGAAATCGGCGACCGCACTGCTGCGATCCGCGCGGCGATCGAGGACTTGCAGGAGGGCGATGCGCTGCTCATCGCTGGCAAGGGCCACGAGACCGGGCAGATCGTCGGCGGCGAGATCTTGCCCTTCAGTGATCACGAGGCGGTCGCCGCCGCACTAGCATCGGGGGTTGCATGAGCGCGCCGATATGGACGGTTGCCGAGGTGGCGCGCGCGCTGGGTGTCGGCGGATCATTCCCGGATACGCCGATCGATTTCGTCACCCAGGACAGCCGCCTGGTGAAACCGGGCAGCCTGTTCGTCGCGCTGAGCGGCACGCCAAGCGGTGGCTTCGTCTCCGCCTTCGCCAGCGCGCGTGACGGCTGGGAGTTCGCGGACAAGGCGGAGGCCTCCGGAGCGGTCGCGATGATCGTGCCGCACGAGATCGCGGGCATCCGCATTCCCCAGATCGTCGTGAAGGACACACTGATCGACGGCCTGTGGGGCCTCGCGCGCGCCGCGCGCGCGCGCTTTGGCGGTCCGGTGATCGGGCTCACCGGCAGCGCCGGCAAGACCAGCACCAAGGAGTTTCTGGCCGCTTACCCCAACGCCTATGCCAGCCCGTCGAGCTTCAACAATTTCTGGGGCGTGCCGCTGACGCTGTGCAACGCCAGGCCGGACGCCAGCCTCTGGGTCGTCGAGATGGGCATGAACCAGCCCGGCGAAATCGCGCGGCTCAGCGAGTTGACGCGGCCGACCGTCGCGCTCGTCGTCAACGTCCAGCCGGTGCATCTGGAAAAGCTCGGCTCACTCGAAGCTATCAGGCGCGAGAAAGTATCGATCGCGCTCGGCCTGCCCGAGGACGGCGTGCTGGTGCTGCCCGCCGGGATCAAGGCGCCGGATTGGAAAGGCACGGTGGTGCGCTTCGGCGAGCATGCCGAGGTGCACGAGATCGCGCACGCCCCGCATGGCGAGAGCTGGCAGGTCGTGGCCAAGCTCGGCAAGAAGGAGATCGCCTTCAGCCTCACGCCGGGCGCGCCGCACCGCGTACAGAATGCGCTGGCCGCGCTCGCCGCGATCCGTGCGGCGAACCTCGATGCGGCAACGCTCGCGATCAAGCTCGACCGGGTCGGCATCATGACCGGCCGCGGCGTCGAGCAGGCGGTCGGCGGCATCACCGTGATCGACGACAGTTTCAACGGCAATCCGGCCAGCGTCGCTGCTGCGCTGCAAAGCCTTCAGGCGCGCAACATGTCTGGCGGGCGCCGCATTGCGGTGCTCGGCGACATGCTGGAGCTGGGTGCTGACGCACCAAGCTACCATACCGGCCTTGCCAAGCATCTCGAAGGTATCGACGGCGTCTATTGCGTCGGGCCTCTGATGCGCCACCTCTTCGATGTGCTGCCGTCAAGCAAGGGGCTCGGCTGGCACGACGATCCCGCCACGCTGAAGCCGAGCGAGGTTGCGCGCCTGCTGAAGGCAGGCGACGTCGTGGTTGTCAAGGGCAGCAAGAAGATGTTCTGGGTCAACAAGTTTGTGCCGGGCCTGGTGGCCGCCTTGCAGGCAAAGGCGTAAACTGCTTGGAAGGCGCTGTTCCCGAATCCCTCTTTTGCGGCACGAAGCCGTCCGTTTCCCCTGAGGTCGCCTCCGACCCGATGATGAAGACCAGCGAATGCGCGTGAGGCACGTTGAGGCCAAGATAAAGGCCGAGAACAAGGCCAAGGCTGCGCGTGCAAAGGCGCCATAGGACCGTCTGAATGTTTTACTGGCTGATCGAGCTCTCCAACACATTTCCGGGCTTCGGTGCAATCCGCACGGTCCTGAACGTCTTCCGCTACATCACCTTCCGCACCGGCGGCGCCGTCGTCACCGGCGCGCTGTTCGTGTTCCTGTTCGGACCCTGGATCATCGATCATTTGCGCATCCGTCAAGGCAAGGGCCAGCCGATCCGCACCGACGGTCCGCAATCGCATCTCGCCAAGAAGGGCACGCCCACCATGGGTGGGCTGATGATCCTGTCCGGTCTCACCGTCGGTACGGTGCTGTGGGCCAACCCGCTCAACCCCTATGTCTGGATCGTGCTGGCGGTGACGCTCGGCTTCGGCTTCGTCGGCTTCTATGACGATTACCTCAAGGTCACCAAGCAGACCACGACCGGATTCGGCAGCAAGCTTCGCCTGCTGATCGAGGCGGCGATCGCGCTGGTCGCCTGCTACGCGCTAGTGCGGCTGAACCGCGATCCCGCGTCCACGGCGCTGACGATTCCGTTCCTGAAGGACACGGTGCTGCATTTCGGCTGGTTCTTCGTCATCTTCGGCGCCTTCGTCATCGTCGGCTCCGGCAACGCGGTGAACCTCACCGACGGTCTCGACGGCCTCGCCATCGTGCCGGTGATGATTGCGACCGCGAGCTTTGCGATGATCGCCTATCTCGCCGGCAACGCCGTGTTCGCCGAATATCTCCAGATCAAATATGTCGCGGGCACCGGCGAACTCGCCGTGCTCTGCGGCGCGCTATTGGGCGCCGGCCTCGGCTTCCTCTGGTTCAACGCGCCGCCGGCCTCGATCTTCATGGGCGACACCGGCTCGCTCGCGCTCGGCGGCATGCTGGGCGCGATCGCGGTCGCGGTGAAGCACGAGATCGTGCTCGCGGTGATCGGCGGCCTATTCGTGCTGGAGGCGGTCTCCGTCATCGTGCAGGTGGTGTCGTTCAAGCTCACCGGAAAGCGCATCTTCCGCATGGCGCCGATCCATCATCATTTCGAGCAGCTCGGCTGGACCGAGCCGCAGATCGTGATCCGCTTCTGGATCATCTCGGTGATGCTGGCGCTCGCCGGCCTGTCGACACTGAAGCTGCGGTGATCGATCGATGATCCCGGTCACGTCCTTTTCCGGCAAGACTGTTGCTGTGTTCGGCCTCGGCGGTTCGGGGCTCGCCTCCTGCCATGCGTTGAAAGCCGGTGGCGCCGAGGTGATCGCCGCCGACGACAATGCCGAGAACGTCGCCAAGGCGGCGCAGGCCGGTTTCGTCACCGCGGATTTGCGCAACATCTCCTGGGCGAATTTTGCCGCGCTCGTGCTGGCGCCCGGCGTGCCGCTGACCCATCCGGTGCCGCACTGGAGCGTGCTGAAGGCCCGCGAAGCCGGGGTCGAGGTGATCGGCGATATCGAGCTGTTCTGCCGCGAACGGCGCCGGCATGCGCCGAACGCGCCGTTCGTTGCCATCACCGGCACCAACGGCAAGTCGACCACGACGGCACTGATTGCGCATCTGACGAAAGTCGCCGGCTACGACACCCAGATGGGCGGCAATATTGGCACCGCGATCCTGTCGCTGGAGCCGCCGCGCATGGGTCGCGTCCACGTCATCGAGATGTCGTCCTACCAGATCGACCTCACGCCCTCGCTCGATCCCTCCGTCGGCATTCTGCTCAACGTCAGCGAGGACCACATCGATCGCCACGGCACGGTTGCGCATTACGCCGCGGTGAAGGAGCGTCTCGTTGCGGGCGTGCAGGACGGCGGCACCTCGATCGTTGGCGTCGACGACGGTTTTTGCCGTGACATCGCCGACCGGCTCGACCGCGCCGGCAAGAACGTGGTGCGCATCTCCGTCAAGAATCCGCTGGCCACCGGGATTTACGTCGAGCACGGCAACATCGTGCGCGCCTCGGGCGGTGCGCGCAGCGAGATTGCCGCGCTCGGCGGCATCGGCTCGCTGCGCGGCCAGCACAATGCGCAGAACGCGGCCTGCGCCGCCGCTGCCGCGCTTGCGATGGGCATCGGCCGCGACGTGCTGCAGAACGGCCTGCGCAGCTTTCCGGGCCTCGCGCACCGCATGGAGCAGGTCGGCCGCCGCGGCAACGTGCTGTTCGTCAACGATTCCAAGGGCACCAACGCGGATGCGACCGCGCATGCGTTGTCGTCCTTTGCCGACATCTTCTGGATCGCCGGTGGCAAGGCGAAGGCGGGCGGCATCACTGGCCTCACGGGCTTCTTCCCGCGCATCCGCAAAGCCTATCTGATCGGTGAGGCCGCGCAGGAGTTTTCGGGGACGTTGGGCACGCACGTGCCGCACGAGATCAGCCAGACGCTGGACGTCGCGGTCGAGCACGCGGCCCGCGATGCGGAAGCATCAGGCCTCACCGACGCCGTCGTGCTGCTGTCGCCTGCCTGCGCCTCCTTCGATCAGTACCGCAACTTCGAGATCCGCGGCACCAAGTTCCGCGAGCTGGTGCAGGCGCTGCCGGGTGTGAAGCCGGTGGTGTAGGGAACACGCGTGCGTCACACTCCGCTGTCGTCGCCCGGCTTGACCGGGCGACCCAGTATCCCAGAGACGGTGCTTTAGCCGAGGTGCCGCGGCGTACTGGATGCCCCGCCTTCGCGGGGCATGACAATGTGTTTTGTGGCGGCAGCGAAGATCATCTCCAAACGCCCCCACTTCCTTAACCCCCCGGTAACCAACCTCGGCGACCAATGGACGGACCTCTGTCTGAAAGCGGCCGCCCATGCTCTCCCGTGAAGAACGCACCCCCTTTTCCGAGTGGTGGTGGACCGTCGACAAGCCGCTGATGGGCGCCATCCTGGCGCTGATGCTGACCGGGGTGATCCTGTCGCTGGCGGCGAGCCCGCCGGTTGCGACCCGTATCGGGCTCGATCCCTTCCATTTCTTCAGCCGGCACGTGATGTTCCTCCTCCCGTCCTGCCTGGTGCTGCTTGGCGTCTCGTTCCTCTCGCCGCGCGCGATCCGCCGCAGCGCGCTGATCATCTTCACGGTCAGCATCATCCTGATCGTGGTGACGCTCGCGATCGGTCCTGAGGTGAAGGGCTCGCGGCGCTGGATCACGCTGCTCGGCGTCAACATCCAGGCCTCCGAGATCGCAAAGCCGTCGTTCGTCGTCATCGCGGCCTGGCTGTTCGCGGAATCGACCAAGCGGCCGGAGATGCCGGCGACCTCGATGGCGCTGGTGCTGCTCTTGATGTTGGTCGCGCTGCTGGTGATGGAGCCGGACTTCGGCCAGACCATGCTGATCCTGATGGTGTGGGGCTCGCTGTTCTTCATCGCAGGGATGCGCATGATCTGGGTGTTCGGCCTTGCGGGCGCCGCCGCGGCCGGCCTGTTCAGTGCCTACCTTTTTGTTCCCCACGTAGCGGGCCGCATCAGGCGCTTCATGAACCCGGCCTCCGGCGACACCTTCCAGGTCGATACCGCCATGGAAGCCTTCTACAATGGCGGCTGGTTCGGCCTCGGACCGGGCGAGGGCATCGCCAAGCGCAGCCTGCCGGACAGCCACACCGATTTCGTGTTCGCTGTTGCTGCCGAAGAGTTCGGAATCATCCTGTGCCTGGCGATGCTGGCGCTGTTCGCCTTCGTCGTCATCCGCACGCTGTCGCGCGCCTATGCCAATGAGGACATGTTCTCGCGCTTTGCGGCCTCGGGCCTTGCGATCCTGTTCGGCGTGCAGGCGGCGATCAACATGTCGGTCAACCTCCAGCTCATCCCCGCCAAGGGCATGACGCTGCCGTTCATCTCCTATGGCGGCTCCTCGATCGTGTCGCTCGCCTATGGCGTCGGCATGATGCTGGCGCTGACGCGGCTGCGTCCGCGCACCGAGGTCGAGGCGAGCGGCCGCGCCGAGGCGATGCGGAGTTACGCGTAATTCGTCGTCATTGCGAGGAGCTCTTGCGACGAAGCAATCCAGACTGTCTCCGCGGAGGTAGTCTGGATTGGTTCGCTTCGCTCGCAATGACGAGAAAGACCTTGTAAAAGCCTCCGTCATGGACACGTCCCCCCTGATTCTTCTCGCCGCGGGCGGCACCGGCGGCCATCTGTTCCCGGCCGAGGCGCTCGGCGTCGAATTGATCCGGCGCGGCTTTCGCGTCCGCCTCGTCACCGACGAGCGCGCGCTGCGCTATAGCGGGCTGTTCAGCAAGGACATGATCGACGTCGTCTCGAGCGAGACTGCGCGCGGCCGCAATCCGTTCCAGCTTGCCTATGCCGGCCTCACGCTCGCCGTCGGCACGCTCTCTGCCTACGCTCTGATCAAGCGATTGAAGCCTGTCGCTGTCGTCGGTTTCGGCGGCTATCCGACGCTGCCGCCGCTGGTCGCGGCGAAATTCGCCGGCGTGCCAGGGATCATCCACGATGCCAACGCCGTGCTCGGCCGCGCCAACCGGTTCCTGTCGAGTCGTGTCCGCGCCATCGCGACGTCCTTGCCCGGCGTGCTCGACCGCGATCCGGCGCTATCGGCTAAGACCACGACCGTCGGCACGCCGATGCGGCCGGCGATCCTCGCGGCCGCTGCGGTAAAATATATCACGCCTGAAGTGAACGGTCCGCTCCGCTTGCTCGTCGTCGGCGGCAGTCAGGGCGCGCGCATCATGGCCGATATCGTGCCGGGCGCGATCGAGCGGCTCGAGCCTGCGCTGTGGAGCCGCCTCGTCCTGACCCAGCAGGTGCGCGAAGAGGACATGAGCCGCGTGCGCGCGGTCTACGACAAGCTCAAGATCAGGGTCGAGCTCGCACCCTTCTTCACGGATTTGCCGGCGCGGCTTGCTTCCAACCATCTGGTGGTGTCGCGTTCCGGCGCGGGCACGGTCGCCGAGCTTGCCGCGATCGGGCGGCCCTCGATCCTGGTGCCGCTGCCGGGCTCGATCGACCAGGATCAGTTCGCCAATGCCGGCGTGCTGGTCAAGGTCGATGGCGCCATCCGCATCCCGCAGACCGAGTTCAGCTCGGACCGCCTTGCCGCCGAAATCTCCACCTTCGCCGCCGAGCCGGCGCGTCTTGCCGCCATGGCCGAAGCCGCCCGCGGCGCCGGCCGGCTCGACGCGGCCGAGCGGCTGGCGGATCTCGTGGTCAAAGTCGCGGGAATCTGACGCGAAAAAGCCCTTGTCATCGCCTTCTAAAGCGGGGCATCCAGTAGGAAAGGCGCGCGGCTGATTTGGCCGTGACCTTCGCCAGATGCCGCCTTCGGGGCGGCGAGGTCAGGGAACAGAGTATGAGACTGCCGCGCGAGATCGGACCCATCCACTTCGTCGGAATCGGCGGAATCGGCATGAGCGGTATCGCTGAGGTGCTGGTCAATCTCGGCTATGCCGTGCAGGGCTCCGACGCCGCCGACAATTACAATCTCGACCGGCTGCGCAAGAAGGGCGCGAAGGTCTCGGTCGGCCACAAGGCGGAGAACGTCGACGGCGCCGAGGTCGTTGTGGTCTCTACCGCGATCAAGCGCGACAATCCGGAATTGATGGCGGCGCGCGAACGGCGCATTCCCGTGGTGCGTCGCGCCGAGATGCTGGCCGAGCTGATGCGGCTGAAGAGCTGCGTCGCGATTGCCGGCACCCACGGCAAGACCACGACGACCACGATGGTCGCAACGTTGCTCGATGCCGGCGGGCTCGATCCGACCGTGATCAACGGCGGCATCATCAACGCCTACGGCTCCAACGCGCGGCTCGGCGCCGGCGACTGGATGGTGGTGGAAGCCGACGAGAGTGACGGTACGTTCCTGAAGCTGCCGACCGATGTCGCGATCGTCACCAATGTCGACCCCGAGCATCTCGATCATTTCAAGACCTTCGATGCCGTGCAGGATGCGTTCCGCCATTTCGTCGAGAATCTGCCCTTCTACGGCTTCGCCGTGATGTGCATCGATCATCCCGTGGTGCAGAGCCTCGTCGGCAAGATCGAGGATCGTCGCATCATCACTTACGGCGAGAATCCGCAGGCGGACGCGCGGCTGGTCGACCTCACGGCGGGCGGCGGTGGCTCGAAGTTCAAGGTCGTCATCCGCGATCGCAAGAGTGGGGCTGTGCACGAGATCGCCGACCTCGCGCTGCCGATGCCGGGCCGGCACAACGCCTCGAATGCGACGGCAGCGATCGCAGTTGCGCACACGCTCGGTGTTTCCGACGACAAGATCCGCGGCGCCATCGCAGGCTTCGGCGGCGTCAAGCGGCGCTTCACCAAGACCGGCGAGTGGAACGGCGTGACCATCATCGACGATTACGGCCACCACCCCGTCGAGATCGCGGCCGTGCTGAAAGCGGCGCGCGATTCCTACACCGGCAAGGTGATCGCCGTGGTGCAGCCGCATCGCTACACGCGCCTGCAATCGTTGTTCGAGGAATTCTGCACCTGCTTCAACGATGCGGACGCGGTTGTAGTCGCCGAAGTCTATGCCGCCGGCGAAGTGCCGATCGCGGGCGTCGATCGCGATCATTTCGTCGCGGGCCTGCGCGCCCACGGCCATCGCGAGGTGATCCCGCTGCCGGCGGCTTCGGCGCTCGCGGGCATCGTCAAGGGATTGGCGAAGCCAGGTGATCTCGTCGTGTGCCTGGGGGCCGGCAACATCACGCAATGGGCGTACGCGTTGCCGGACGAATTGAAGGCGCTGGGGTAGGGCGGTGAGCTTCCCCGACATCATCCCTTCGCTCAAAGCCGCGATGCCTGATCTTCGCGGTCGGCTGCTCGCCAACCAGTCGCTCGCCGAGCTCACCTGGTTTCGCGTCGGCGGTCCGGCACAGGTGCTGTTCACCCCGGCTGACGAAGACGACCTCGCCTACTTCCTCGCGCATCTCGCGCCCGACATTCCCGTCTATGTCGTCGGCGTCGGCTCCAACCTCATCGTGCGCGACGGCGGCATTGCGGGCGTGGTGATTCGTCTCGCACCGCGCGCCTTCGGCGAGACGAGCGCGAGCGGCGATGTCGTCACCGCGGGCGCGGCGGCGCTCGACAAGCGCGCGGCGGAAGTTGCGGTGTCCGCCAATATCGGCGGGCTCGAATTCTATTTCGGCATTCCCGGCACGATCGGCGGCGCGCTGCGCATGAATGCGGGCGCCAATGGCGGGGAGACCAAGGACGTCCTGATCGAGGCGAGGGGCGTCGGGCGCGACGGCGGCAAGCACGTGTTCTCCAACGCCGACATGAAGTTCGTCTACCGCAACAGCGGCGTCGATCCCTCCATCATCTTCACCTCCGCGCGCTTTCGCGGCGAGATCAGGGATAGTGATGCGATCCGCGCGCGCATGGCAGAGGTGCAAACCCATCGCGAGACCGCGCAGCCGATCCGCGAGAAGACCGGCGGCTCGACCTTCAAGAACCCGCCCGGCCATTCCGCCTGGAAGCTGATTGATGCTGCCGGCTGCCGCGGCCTGCGCGTCGGCGGCGCGCAGGTCTCGGAGATGCACTGCAATTTCCTGATCAACACGGGCGAGGCCACCGCGCACGATATCGAGACGCTGGGCGAGACGGTGCGCGAACGCGTGAAAGCCAATTCCGGAATTGAGCTACACTGGGAAATCAAGCGGATCGGGGTTTCATGAACACCGTCATTCCTGGGCTCGCGAAGCGAGAGCTACGATGCGCAATTGCGCATCGGAGAATCCATCGGGCGGCGGTGTTCGTGGATGAATGGATTCCGGGCTCGCGACTTCGTCGCGCCCCGGAATGACGAACTGGAGAGATTGCGAACTATGAACATGCGCATCACCATCCTCTTCGGCGGCTCCAACCGCGAACGTCTGGTTTCGGTCGCCTCAGCCCAGGCGCTGCATCAGGCGCTGCCCGAGGCCGATCTGTGGTGGTGGGACGTCGAGGACAAGGTGCATGTCGTGCAGTCGAAACAACTGCTCGAACATGCCCGTCCGTTCGAGGACGAGTTCAAGCCCGGCACGCGTGGCATTCCGCTGGCGCAGGCGCTCGACCAGGCCAAGGCGGAAGGCCGGGTGCTGGTGCTCGGCCTGCATGGCGGGCGCGCCGAGAACGGCGAATTGCAGGTGATGTGCGAGGCGCGCGGCGTGGCCTTCACCGGATCGGGCTCGGCCTCCTCGCATCTCGCCTTTGACAAGATCGCGGCCAAGCACTTCGCTGCGCTCGGCGGCGTGACGCCGCCGGCAAACGTCGCGCTCGACAACATTGACGAGGCTTTCGCCGAATATGGTCGGCTGATCGCAAAGCCGGCGCGGGACGGATCAAGCTACGGCCTTATCTTCGTCAACGCCAAGCAGGATCTCGTCGCCGTCCGCAACGCGGCGAAGCACGAGGAGTACGTCATCGAGCCCTACGTCGCCGGCGTCGAGGCGACCTGCGGCGTGCTGGAGCGCACCGATGGCTCGATCATCGCGCTGCCGCCGATCGAGATCATTCCGGGCGAGGGCAATTTCGACTACGCCGCAAAATATCTTTTGAAGTCGACCCAGGAGATCTGCCCCGGCCGTTTCGCACCCGAGATCACCGCCGCGCTGAAGGAGCAGGCGATGGCGGCGCATCGGGCGATGTCCTGTGTCGGCTATTCCCGCTCGGACTTCATCGTCTCGGACAGGGGCCTCATTTATCTCGAAACCAACACGCTCCCCGGGCTGACGAACTCTTCGCTCTACCCCAAGGCGCTGAAGGCCGAGGGCATCGCGTTCGTCGACTTCCTGCGTGGCCTGATCGAGCTCGCCGAGCAGCGGGCCCGGAAATAATTAGGACTGGTTAACGGCCGAAAGGCCGAAACGGCCCGATTTCGGGTCCAAAACCGGTAAAATGCCGGATATCGCGGCATAAGTGCCAGATATCGCGGGGCAAAAAGCATCCCGCGTTAACGAATTTTACCTTTTGTTTACCAGGACGTCCGAAGGTTAACGCTGGCGGCGCATATGGCGCTTTGGCTGCCGGCGCGTGAGCTGTTTGCGGTGATGTCACCTCCAGCGAACGCTTTGAAGGGGAGAGGTTTTCTTCTGCTGAAGACCAGCACCCGGCCCGGCAAGTCCGAGACGTCATGTTCGCCAGGACCCGCGCGATGTCGCGGCCAAACTTGTTGACGAGCTCGTGCAATGGATGGTGCAGGAAGCCTCACCCGGTCGTTTCTGAGATCGCTGAGGCCCCAAGCTGACCTGAAGGCGGCCGCTATCGGAGCGGTCGTGCTTCTGCGCGAGTGGGTGCAGGACAAGCGCGCCGAGGCGCGCGCCGCCGCCAAGGACAAGGCCAAGACCAAGGCCAGGGCCGTCGTCGAGCGCGAACCACCGCCGCGCATGGTCGCGCTGGTCGAGCGCTATCTGCCGCGCCGGGTCGGGATCAGCATGACCGTGCTGCTCCTGATCGGAAGCTGCGGCTTCGGCATCGTCAAGGGCGGCCATCTCCAGGATTTCATCACCGCGGTCAACGACGCCCGCAATGCGCTGGCCAATTCCGCCGGCTTCCGCATCACCTCCGTCGTGATCAACGGCCGCAAGCAGCTCACCCAGGACGAGATCCTCGCGATCGGCGGCGTCAGCGGCCGCTCCTCGCTGCTGTTCCTCGACGCCGACGCGGTGCGCGACAAGCTCAAGGCCAATCCCTGGATTGCGGACGCGACCGTGCTGAAGCTCTATCCGGGCCAGCTTATGATCGAGCTCACCGAGCGCAAGGCATTCGCGCTGTGGCAGGAGGCCGGCCGGCTCTCCGTCATCGCCGATGACGGTGCCGTGCTCGAACCCTATGTCTCCCGCCGCTTCCTGTCGTTGCCGCTCGTGGTCGGCAAGGGCGCCGACACCCAGGCCCGCGATTTCCTCGCCCTGCTGGCGCGTTACCCGCAGGTCAATTCGGTGACGAAGGCCGCGATCTTCGTCGGCGAGCGGCGCTGGAACCTGAGGCTCAAGGACGGCCTCGACATCCGCCTGCCCGAGCAGGATGTCGGCAACGCCCTTGCGATGCTGTCCAAGCTCGACAAGGACGATAGGCTGTTCTCCCGCGACATCGTCGCCGTCGACATGCGCCTGCCCGATCGTCTGGTGGTGCAGCTGTCCGACGACGCCGCCAAGGCGCGCGAGGAGCAGTTCAAGGATAAGAAGAAAAAGAAGGCCGGGGATTCCGCATGACCGGTCTCGATCGCACCCAGACGCCGAAGACACGCCCGATGCCGCACAAGCGCGGCGGCATCGTCGCCTGCCTCGATATCGGCACCAGCAAGATCGCCTGCATGATCGCGCGGCTGAAGCCGTCGCCGCCGAGCGATGCGCTGCGCGGCCGCACCCACGCGGTGGAATTGATCGGATACAGCCAGATCCAGTCGCGCGGCATGAAAGCCGGCGCGGTGATCGATCTTACCGAATGTGAGCAGGCGGTGCGCCAGGCCGTCGGGCTCGCGGAGAAGATGGCCAAGGTGCGGGTCGAGTCCGTGCTGCTGTCCGTGTCCGGTGGCCGGCCCGCCGGCCAGCTGGTCGAGGCCGCCGCCGACATCCGCGGCGGCGCCGTGACTCAGGCGGACGTCAGCCGCGTCACCTCCACCGGCATGCGCCATGCCACCGGCGAAGGCCGCACTGTGCTGCACGCCCTGCCGGTCGGCTACACGCTCGATGGCGTCAAAGGCATCCGCGATCCCCGCGGCATGGTTGCGCACCAGTTCGGCGTCGACATGAACGTCGTCACCTGCGACGCCACCGTGGCACGGAACCTGATGCTGGCGGTGGAACGCTGCCACATCAATGTCGAAGCGATGGCCGCGAGCCCCTATGTGGCCGGCCTGTCGGTGCTGACCGACGACGAGGCCGATCTCGGCGCCGCCGTCGTCGAGATGGGTGCCGGCACCACCACGATCGCGGTCTATTCCGGCGGCCGTTTCGTGCATGCGGCCGGTTTTGCGGTCGGCGGGCAACACATCACGATGGATCTCGCGCGCGGACTCTCCGCGACCATTGCCGATGCCGAGCGAATCAAGACTTTATATGGGACCGTCATCACCGGCGGATCGGACTCGCGTGAGCTGATGTCTGTGCCGACAGCCGGTGACGAGCAGGATCTGCCGCAGATCGTCTCCCGCGCCACTATCGCGAACATCGTCAAGCACCGTGCCGAGGAAGTCTTCGAAATGGTTCGGGACAAGCTGAAGGATTCGCCCTTCGCCTCAGAGCCCAACGGCCGCGTCGTGCTCTCGGGTGGCGCCTCGCAGCTGACCGGCCTCGTCGAGCTCGGCACCCAGATTCTCGGCCGGCCCGTGCGGGTCGGACGTCCGCTCGGTTTCGGCCGGCTGCCCAACGAGGCGAAGAACGCCGCGTTCGCGGTGCCGGCCGGACTTCTCGTCTACCCGCAATATGTTCACCTCGAACATGTCGAACCGCGGCATACGCGGCAGCAGGTCAAGACAGGGACCGGCGGATATTTTGGAAGGGTCGGACGATGGCTACGCGAGGGCTTCTGATGACCGCTTTCCGCAATTGTCGATTTTCACCAACTCCCGCGGCCGCCGGCCGGGGCGAACCCACGCGCGCGTGATCGAGAGGCAGCAACCATGACCATCAGCATCAATGTTCCTGATATTCACGAACTGAAGCCCCGCATCACCGTGTTCGGCGTCGGCGGCGCCGGCGGCAACGCCGTCAACAACATGATCACGGCGGGCCTCCAGGGCGTCGACTTCGTGGTCGCCAACACCGACGCGCAGGCGCTGACGATGTCGAAGGCGCAGCGCATCGTGCAGATGGGCACGGCGGTCACCCAAGGCCTCGGCGCCGGCTCGCAGCCGAATGTCGGCGCCGCGGCGGCGGAAGAGGTGATCGACGAGCTGCGCGACCATCTCTCCGGCGCCAACATGGTGTTCGTCACCGCCGGCATGGGCGGCGGCACCGGCACCGGCGCTGCACCCGTCATCGCCAAGACGGCGCGCGACATGGGCATCCTCACCGTCGGCGTCGTCACCAAGCCGTTCCACTTCGAGGGCGGCCGGCGCATGCGCACCGCTGAAGCCGGCATCAACGAGCTTCACAAGGTGGTCGACACCCTCCTGATCATCCCGAACCAGAACCTGTTCCGGGTCGCCAACGAGAAGACCACCTTCGCCGACGCCTTCGCGATGGCCGACCAGGTGCTCTATTCGGGCGTTGCCTGCATCACCGACCTGATGGTCAAGGAAGGCCTGATCAATCTCGACTTCGCCGACGTCCGCGCCGTCATGCGTGAGATGGGCAAGGCGATGATGGGCACCGGCGAAGCCTCCGGCGACAAGCGCGCGCTGACCGCCGCGGAAGCCGCGATCGCCAATCCGCTGATCGACGATAGCTCGATGAAGGGCGCCAAGGGCCTCCTCATTTCCATCACCGGCGGCAAGGACCTCACTTTGTTCGAGGTCGACGAAGCCGCGACCCGCATCCGCGAGGAAGTCGACCAGGACGCCAACATCATCGTCGGCGCGACCTTCGACGAAGCCCTCGACGGCCTGATCCGCGTCTCGGTCGTTGCCACCGGCATCGAGCAGGCCGCGATCGCCCGCAACAGCCAGGCGACCTCCGCTCCCGTCGCGAACCCGGCACCGCAGGCGCAGCAGGCTGCCGCTCCGGCCGCTGCTGCCGAGAGCCGTCTCGCCGACCTGACCGCGCGGCTCCGTGCCGACAATCAGCGTCTGGCCGAACGCGCCCAGAAGCTGGAGGGGCAGGTCCCGGCGGCCGCGCCGGCTCCGGCCGCTGCCGCGCCCCGTCCGAATGTCGAGCGTGCTGCGCTCGCCGCCATCGCCGCCGCCGTCGCGGACGTCCCGCAGGCGCCCGCGCCGATGCAGACCTACGGCGACGTCACCGTGCGCCCGATCGCGCAGAAGCCGACCCTGTTCCCGGAGCCCGAGCAGGCCCCGCTCGCCATGCAGGAGCCGATGACGCCGGAAACCTTCATCCCGCCGCAGGCCGAGCGTGCACCGGTCCGTGCGCCGCGGATGCCACGCATCGAGGAACTGCCGATGCCGGCCCAGGCCGAGCTTCGCCAGGCCCGCGGCGAGGTCGAGGAAGAGACCCCGCAGAAGACCCGCCTGTCGCTGCTCCAGCGTCTCGCCAATGTCGGCCTCGGCCGTCGCGACGAGGAGAGCGAAGCGCCGATCGCCGCCCGCACCGCCGGTCCCGCGATGCCGCCGCTGCCCGATCGCCGGCCGCAGAAGACCGTGGCGCAGCAGATCGCGCCCAGCGAGCCGGTATCGGAGTATGCCCGCCGGCCCGCGCCGCAGGGCCTGGACATGCATGGCCGCCCCGCGCCTGTTGCGCCGGCGCCACAGGGAGACGACCATCTTGATATCCCGGCCTTCCTACGGCGGCAGGCGACCTGAGGATTGTTACAATAAGGCAGGCGAAAAAAGGTCCCGGCAATAAGCTTGCCGGGACCTTTCCTTTGGTCCCGTGCATATCCGGATTGCATAGCCAAGCAACTGATTTTAAATCATTAATTACGCATTCGGTGGTTCAGTAAAACTGCCGATGACGACCCCAAACCTCGGCGCAATTTGGTTAAGCCTTGGCGCGAATACGGCAGGTTTGGGGTAACAATCGGTAAAAAAGCGTGAGTTGGCGCTGTTTGGGGCAGTCACTATGGTTTGCCGTGACTTGGGGATACGGATTCGCGGGACGTCGGCACTGACCGGCCAGGCGGGTCTCGTATAAGTCGCAGTGGTCGTAGTGGGGCGGTTCCTGATGAAATTTAGCCGGCAAACAACGCTTCGTGCGCAAGCCTCCGTGGCAGGCGTAGGCGTTCATTCCGGTCTTCCCGTCACTCTCACGCTTGGGCCTGCGCCTGTCGACGCAGGTTTTATTTTTGTCCGCACCGGGCTCGAGGGAAGTGACCGCGAAGTTCAGGCTACCGCCGAGCAGGTGATTGCGACCGACTTCGCCACCGTCCTCGGCGATCGCGACGGCCCGCTGGTCTCCACCGCCGAGCACGTGCTCGCTGCACTGCGGGGCATGGGTGTCGACAACGCCACGATCGAGATCGACGGGCCCGAAGTGCCGATCATGGACGGCAGCGCCGCCGCCTTCATTGCGGCGATCGACCAGGCCGGCATCGTCACCCAATCGGCCCAACGCCGCTTCATTCAGGTTTTGAAGCCGATCTCGGTCAAGATCGGCGATTCCTTCGGCGAGATCAGGCCCTACGCCAATGGGTTCCGCGCTGAGGTCGAAATCGACTTCACCAACCCCGTCATCGGCCAGCAGAGCTACGCCTTCGACCTCAGCGCCGAGCGTTTCCGCCGCGAAGTCGGCCGCGCCCGGACTTTCGGCCTGATGGGCGATGTCGCGCGGCTCTGGAGCGCGGGTTATGCCCTCGGGGCCTCCTTCGACAACACCGTCGTGTTCGACGACGAGCGGCTGCTCAACACTGAGGGCCTGCGCTACGCCGACGAATGTGCCCGCCACAAGGTGCTGGACGTGATCGGCGACCTCGCGCTGGCCGGCCTGCCGCTGCTTGGCGCTTACCGCTCGGTGCGTGGCGGCCACAAGCTCAACCACGCCGTCCTGACCGCGCTGCTGGCCGACCGTACCGCTTGGCGGGTGGTCGAGGGCGAAGCGGCCCGCCGCACCACGCGTCCCCAGGGCGACGTTGGTCGCGGCATCGTCGGTGGCCGGATCGCTGCGGCCTACGGGCCGGACGTGTCCTGACGGACCTGTTGTCGCAGGTACGGGTTGCAACTGACCCCGGGAAATTCCTGGTAACCATGATCGACTAGCATTGCGGCAGTTTCGCCTTAATCCGGGCGAAATGCCTGCCTATCCGGTTCGTTAAAGATCGTTTTTCGGATAGGCCGGCGTGGTCGCATGGCAGGCACCACGGTCACATTTCGCGCCCATGACGGGGTTCATGGGCTGGCGGGCACCGCATCACAGGGCGTCAAGGCAAAACTCATGTCGGCACAGCGTATGACGCGCGGATATCTCCCAATCTCGTCTCGAGCCCGCGGTCTGCTTCACGCCGTCACCTTCATCCTGCTCGCGCTGCCGCTAGCCGGCTGTGGCACCGGCTCGCTCTGGGACAAGTTCACCGCCAAGGACGACACCTTCGTCGAGGAGCCCGCCGACAAGATCTACAATGAGGGCCTGTACCTCATGAACGAGAAGAAGGACATGAAGGCGGCGAACAAGAAGTTCGAAGAGGTCGACCGCCAGCATCCTTATTCCGACTGGGCCCGCAAATCGCTGCTGATGTCTGCCTATGCGTCCTACCAGGGCGGCGACTATGACGGCTGCATCGGCGCCGCCACTCGCTATGTCACGCTGCATCCCGGCAGCCCGGATGCGGCCTATGCGCAATACCTGATCGCTGCCTCGCATTACGACCAGATACCGGACACCAGCCGCGACCAGGCCCGCACCGAGAAGGCGATCGCCGCGCTGGACGAGGTGGTGCGCAAATATCCGAACTCGGAATATGCCACCTCGGCCAAGGCCAAGATCGAGGGCGCGCGCGATCAGCTCGCCGGCAAGGAAATGAATGTCGGCCGCTACTACGCGCAGAAGCGCGACTACACGGCGGCGATCAACCGCTACAAGACCGTCGTCACGCAGTACCAGACCACCCGCCATGTCGAGGAAGCGCTGTTCCGGCTCACCGAGGCCTATATGGCGATCGGTATCGTCGGCGAAGCGCAGACCGCGGCGGCCGTGCTCGGGCACAATTTTCCTGACAGCCGCTGGTACAAGGACGCCTATAATCTTGTAAAATCGGGCGGTCTCGAACCGAGCGAGAATCAGGGGTCTTGGATCAGCCGGACCTTCAAGAAGATGGGTCTCGGCTAGGAAATTTGGTTCCATGCTGGCGCGTCTGTCGATCCGTGACATCGTCCTGATCGAACGGCTCGATATCGAATTCGCCACCGGCCTTGCGGTTTTGACCGGCGAGACCGGTGCGGGCAAATCCATCCTGCTCGATGCCTTTGCGCTGGCGCTCGGCGGCCGCGGCGATGCCGGCCTCGTGCGCCACGGCGCGGAGCAGGGGCAGGTCACCGCCATGTTCGATGTCCCCAAAAATCACCCCGCGACGAAGATCCTGGCCGAGAACGGCCTGGACGACACCGGTGAGATGATTCTCCGCCGCGTGCAGCTCGCCGACGGCCGCACCCGCGCCTTCATCAACGACCAGTCGATCAGCGTGCAGACGCTGAAGGCGGTCGGCGCCGCCCTGGTCGAGATCCATGGTCAGCACGATGAGCGCGCGCTGGTCGATGCCGCCACCCACCGCCGCCTGCTCGACGCCTTTGCCGGCCTCGAAAAGGACGTCGCCGCCGTGGAAGCGCTCTGGGACGCCCGCCGCACCGCCAATACCGAGCTTGAGGAGCATCGCGCCGGCATGGAGCGCGCCGCGCGCGAGGCCGATTATCTGCGTCATGCCTCCGACGAGCTGAAGCAGCTCGCGCCCAAGGACGGCGAAGAGACCTCGCTGGCTTCGCGCCGCACCACCATGATGCAGGGCGAGAAGATCGCTTCCGATTTGCGCGAGGCGCAGGAGGCGGTTGGCGGCAATCATTCGCCGGTCGCGGCGCTGTCGGCCGCAGTGCGCCGGCTGGAACGGCGCGGCGTCAACTCGCCGGCGCTGGTCGAGCCGGCGGTGAAGGCGATCGACGCCGCGATCAACGCGCTGGAGGAAGCCGACCAGCATCTCCAGGCGGCCCTGGCCGCAACCGATTTCGATCCCGCCGAGCTCGAACGCATCGAGGAGCGGCTTTTTGCTTTGCGTGCGGCGTCTCGCAAATATTCGACGCCGGTGGATGGCCTCGCCGCGCTTGCCGCCAAATATGCCGCCGACGTCGTGCTGATCGATGCCGGCGCCTCGCGGCTGAAGAAGCTGGAGCAGGCCGCGATCGAGGCAGATAGCCGCTATGCGGCCGCCGCCAAGAAATTGTCGCTGGCGCGGCAGAAATCGGCGGAGAAGCTCAACAAGGCCGTCAACGCCGAG
This sequence comes from Bradyrhizobium zhanjiangense, assembly GCF_004114935.1. NCBI lineage: Bacteria > Pseudomonadati > Pseudomonadota > Alphaproteobacteria > Hyphomicrobiales > Nitrobacteraceae > Bradyrhizobium > Bradyrhizobium zhanjiangense. The sequence goes on along the minus strand of NZ_CP022221.1, from coordinate 7,963,748 downwards.
CTCGCCCCGCTCAAGCTCGAACGCGCAAAATTCATGACCCAGGTCGAGACAGACGAGGCCGCGCCGGGGCCGCAGGGTTTCGATCGCGTCGAGTTCTGGGTGCAGACCAACCCGGGTACCAAGCCGGGGCCCATGATGAAGGTCGCCTCCGGCGGCGAGCTCTCACGCTTCCTGCTGGCCCTCAAGGTCGTGCTGTCCGACCGCGGCTCGGCGCCGACTCTGGTGTTCGACGAGATCGACACCGGCGTCGGCGGTGCGGTCGCCGATGCCATCGGCGGGCGCCTGGCGCGGCTCGCCGGCAAGGTGCAGGTGATGGCCGTGACCCACGCCCCGCAGGTCGCCGCCCGCGCCGACCAGCACCTCTTGATCTCCAAGGACGCCCTTGACAAGGGCAAGCGTGTCGCCACCCGCGTCAATGCACTGGCCGCCGACCACCGCCGCGAGGAGATCGCGCGGATGCTGGCGGGTGCCGAGATCACGGCGGAAGCGAGAGCGGCCGCAGAACGGCTGCTCAAGGCGGCGACGGCTTGACGCTCTCTTGTCCCGGCCGAAGAGCTGGGACCCAACAGAATGCCGCGCATGGGCCCCGGCTCTGTAGCGCACCGCCGAAGAAGCGCTGCGCTGCGTCCGGGGCACGCAATCGTAACCACCTTTACCCTCCCGCCCGCTCCGTCGTATCCAAGCACCATGGCCAGAGCAGCAAAATCCAAAGCAACACCGCCTCGCGACGTCGCCGATCTCACTCAGGCGCAGGCTAAGGTCGAGCACAAGCGGCTGGCGCTCGAGATCGAGGGGCACAACGAGCGCTACTATCAAGAGGACGCGCCCACCATCACCGACGCCGAATATGATGCGTTGCGGCAGCGCCTCAACGCCATCGAAAAGCGTTTCCCGGAGTTCGTCAGCGCGGAGTCGCCGTCGCAGAAGGTCGGCGCGGCGCCGTCGGGCCGCTTCAGGAAGGTCCGGCACGCCCTCCCGATGCTGTCGCTCGACAACGCCTTTGCCGAAGGGGACGTGCGCGACTTCGTCGGCCGCATCGCGCGCTTCCTGAAGCTCGGCGACGATCAGGTCAATTTCTCCGCCGAACCCAAGATCGACGGCCTGTCGATGTCGCTGCGCTATGAGGGCGGTGAACTCATCACGGCCGCGACGCGCGGCGACGGCGCGGTGGGCGAGGATGTCACCGCCAACATCCGCACGCTCGAAGACGTGCCGCAGAAGCTGAAGGGCCGCAACGTCCCCGATATCTGCGAGGTGCGCGGCGAGGTCTACATGACCAAGAAGGCGTTCCTGGCGCTGAACGAGCGACAGAAAGCCGAAGGCGGCACCATCTTCGCCAATCCGCGCAACTCGGCTGCAGGCTCTTTGCGGCAGAAGGATCCGACCATCACCGCCTCGCGTCCCCTCGGTTTCTTCGCCTATGCCTGGGGCGAGATGAGCGCGATGCCCGAGGGCACGCAGAGCGGCATGATCGGCTGGTTCGAACGTTGCGGCTTCAAGACCAATCCGCTGACCAAGCTGTGTCACTCGATCGAGGAGCTGCTCGCGTTCCATCACTCGATCGAAGAGCAGCGCGCAAGGCTCGACTACGACATCGATGGCGTCGTCTACAAGGTCGACCGGATCGACTGGCAGGAGCGGCTCGGCTTCGTCTCGCGCACGCCGCGCTGGGGGATCGCGCACAAATTCCCGGCCGAGCGCGCCATGACGGTGCTGCGCGACATCGAAATCCAGGTCGGCCGCACCGGCTCGTTCACGCCGGTCGGCAAGCTCGAACCGGTCGGCGTCGGCGGCGTGATCGTGCAGAACGTCACGCTGCACAATGAGGACTACATCAAGGGCATCGGCAACAAGGGCGAGGTGCTGCGCGAGGGCCGCGACATCCGCATCGGCGACACGGTGGTGATTCAGCGCGCCGGCGACGTCATCCCGCAGGTGGTCGACGTCGTCCTCGACAAGCGGCCGAAGACCGCCAAGGAATTTCACTTTCCGAAGAAGTGCCCGTGTCCGCTGCACACCGACGTCACGCGTGAGGAGACGGCGACCGGCGAGGAGGGCTCGCGCGCCCGCTGCACCGGCGAGTTCGCCTGCCCCTATCAGAAGATCGAGCATCTCAAGCTGTTCGTCTCGCGCCGCGCCTTCGACATCGACGGATTGGGGGAGAAGCAGCTCCAGTATTTCTTCGATGAGGGGTGGGTTAGGGAGCCTGCCGACATCTTCACGCTGGAGAAGCGCAACTCAAAACTCAAGCTCGAACAGATCGAGGGCTACGGCGCAACGTCGGTGCGAAATCTCTTCGGCGCCATCGAGAGCCGGCGGAAAATCGCGCTGGAGCGCTTCGTCTATGCGCTCGGCATGCGCCATGTCGGCGAGACCACGGCGCTGGCCCTCGCACGCGGCTACGGCTCGTGGGATGCCTTTCACGATGCCTGCCTCAAGGTTGCCAAGGGCGACGAGGAGGCGATGGCGGACATGGACGCGCTCGACCAAATTGGCGACACCGTCATCAAGAGCATCGCCGACTATTTCGGCGAGAGCCACAATCGCGGCATCGTCGAGCGGTTGACCAAGGAAGTCGAGATCGTCGACGCCGAGAAGCCGAAGAGAAATTCGGCCGTCGCCGGCAAGACCGTGGTGTTCACCGGCTCGCTGGAGAAGATGACGCGGGACGAGGCCAAGGCAACCGCGGAGCGGCTGGGTGCAAAGGTGTCGGGATCGGTGTCGAAGAAGACCGATCTCGTCGTGGCCGGCCCCGGCGCCGGCTCGAAACTCGCCGAAGCCAACAAGCACGGCGTGAAGGTACTGACCGAGGACGAGTGGCTGAAGCTGATTGGGGAGTGAGATTTTTCGTCATTGCGAGCGAAGCGAAGCAATCCAGAGTCCCTCCGCGGTGGCGGTCTGGATTGCTTCGCTTCGCTCGCAATGACGGGGATGCAGCGCACCGCCCCCTCACATCATCCCCGTCTCTTCCTCCTCCGCCTGCTCGATCAGCTCCTCGCTGACCATGACCTCGCGGCGCGGGACAACGAACATCATCGTGCAGGCGCAGAGCAGCGAGATCGCGAGGACCGCGGAGGTCAGCGGCAGCGTGGTGGTGGAGTGGCCGCCGAGATAGGCGCCGAATTGCGACATCAGTGCGCCGATGCCCTGTTGCAGGAAGCCCATTGCGCCCGACGCGGTGCCGGCGGCTTCGGGACGGATGCTGATGGCGCCGGCGGCTGAATTCGCCATCACGAAGGCATTGCCAGCCATCACGATCATCTGCGTGCCGAACAGCCAGCCGGGCGCCTCGTTCCAGCCGGCGAAGCTCCATATCAGGTTGAGCAGGCTGCCGCAGAGCTGGAGGGCAAGCCCGAACCAGATCAGGTTCTCCAGCGAGTGCCGCGGCGCAAAGCGCACGCAGAGCAGATTGCCGACGAGGAACGCAAAGCCCGAGGTCGCGAACCATGCGCCATATTCGGCGCTGCTGCGGCCCATCTGCGTCACCACGATGTAGGGACCGCCACCGGCGAAAGTGAAGATGATCTGCGAGGCCAGCACCTGGCACATCACGTAACCGACGAAGGCGCGGTTGCGGATCAGGATGCCGACGTCGCCGCGAAAGCCGCTGCCGGCGGCGCGGCTGCGGCGTGTCTCCGGCAGCGCCACAGCGATGCCGACGGCGACGATGATCGCGGCGATTGTGATGGCGTAGAAGATCGCGCGCCAGCCGAACGCGGTCTCGATCAGACCGCCGGTGAGCGGGGAGACCATCTGTCCGATCATCAGGGCGGCGACCACGAGGCTGATCATCGAGGCGACGCGATCGCGCTCGTAGATGTCGCGGATGATGGCGCGGCTCACCACCATGCCGGCGGCTCCCCCCAGTGCCTGGAAAAAGCGCGCGGCGATCAGCTGCGGCAGGTTTTGCGCGAAGATGCAGGCGACGCTGGCCGCGATCATCAGCGTCAGCCCTCCAAGCAGCACCGGGCGCCGGCCGAACCGGTCCGATAGCGGCCCCATGATGAGCTGCGACAGCGCGATGCCGACCATGTAGAGCGACACCGTCATCTGCGCGATCGAGATGTCGCTGCCGAAATTGGTCGCCAGCACCGGCAGCGCCGGAACCAGCATGTAAAGCGAGATCGGCGCGATCCCGGTCATGACCACCAAGAGCAGGAGCACCAAGCGCGACGTCGCGAGGTTTGTCGCCGCTCCCGGCGGCTTGCTGATCATGCCGTGCATGCGTATCCGTCTTTCGAATTCGAATCGACTGTAGCGCGCTCGTGCAAGACGGATATCGGCGTTTCGGAATGCGGCTATACGGATTCCGGGATGGTTACGATGATGGCGTGATGACCGCCCCGGCCTCCGCTGTCATTCCCCGCGAAGGCGGGGAATCCAGTATTCCAGAGGCAGATGTCGTATGCGGAGAAGCTACGGCGTACTGGATGCCCGCCTTCGCGGGGGAACGGCTGTAGTGGAGCAGGCAGCGTTGCGCAAATCGCCTAGCGCCATGCGCACCGAACTTACGGCTTCAGCTCCGCCGTTGCCTGATCGAGCCAGGCCTTCGTCGCTTCATCAAGCGCCGGCCGCACCTCGGCCCTGACTCGCGCATGATACGCATTGAGCCAGTCGAGCTCATCGCGGCTCAGCATCGCCACATCGATCAGCCGGCGGTCGATCGGTGCCAGCGTCAGCGTCTCGAACGCATTCATCGGCTTCTCGGCACCGTTGATGTCGAGGGCGACCACCAGCTCGAGGTTCTCGATGCGGATGCCGAAGCCATCGGTCTTGTAGTAGCCGGGCTCGTTGGACAGGATCATGCCGCGCTTGAGCGGCGTGGTGCCGAGCTTCGAGATCCGCGCCGGCCCCTCATGCACCGAGAGATAGCTGCCGACGCCGTGGCCGGTGCCGTGCTCGAAATCGACGCCGGCGGCCCAGAGATATTGCCGCGCCAGCGTGTCGAGCTGCGCGCCGGTGGTGCCGTCGGGGAAGACCGCGCGCGCAATCGCGATATGGCCGCGCAGCACGCGGGTGAAGCGGTCGCGCATCTCCTCCGTCGGCTCGCCCACGGCCATGGTGCGGGTGACGTCGGTGGTGCCGTCTTCATATTGCGCGCCGGAATCGATCAGCAGCAGGTCGCCGGGTGCGATCCGCCGGTTGCTCTTGCGGGTGACGCGGTAGTGCACGATGGCGCCGTTCGGGCCTGTGCCCGAGATGGTCGGAAACGACACGTCCTTCAGCGCGCCGGTGTCGCGGCGGAACGTCTCCAGCGCCTCGACCGCGTCGATCTCGGTGAGCTTGCCGCTTCCCGCCTCGCGATCGATCCATGCGAGGAAGCGCGCCAGCGCCACGGCGTCGCGCACATGTGCGGTCTTCGTGCCCTTGATCTCGGTCGCGTTCTTCACCGCCTTGAGCAGCGCAATCGGGTCGCTGCCGCGCACCGGCTTGCCGCCAGCGCCTGCAATCAGCCGGCTGAGCGCGTCGGCCGCCGTGGCATTGTCGAGCGCGATTGCGGCGCCGCTCTTGGCCAGTGCCATCAGCGTCGGCGCCATCGCATCTGGCTCGCGCACATCGGCGGACTGTTCGAGATGGTCGCGCGTGAGGTTGGAGAGCTTGCGGTGGTCGATGAAGATCGTCGGCCGTCCGTCCTTCGGCACCAGCGCATAGGACAGCGGCAACGGCGTATGCGCGACGTCGGCGCCACGGATGTTGAAGGTCCAGGCCACGGCATGGCTGTCCGACACCACCAGCGCATCGACGCCGAGCTTGGCGATTTCGCCTCTGATCTGTGTCAGCTTGTCGGCTTCAGTGAGGCCGGCATGTTGCATTCCGTGCACGGTCACCGGCGCGAGGGGAGGCTGCGGTCGATCGTGCCAAATCGCGTCGACCGGATTGCTGTCGACCGCAACCAGTTCAGCGCCGGCCTTGGCGCAGGCGGCGGACAAGCGCTCGGCTGCTGAAGAAGTGTGCAGCCACGGATCAAATCCGAGGCGGTCGCCGGGCTTCAAGTGCGCCGACACCCAGCTCTCCGGCGGCGGATCGATCAGCGATTCCACTGCCCAAGCCTTCACATCGACCTGCTTGGCAGCCTGCAGCGTGTAGCGGCCGTCGACGAAGATCGCGGCCTCCTGGGTCAGGACCACCGCCAATCCAGCCGATCCAGTGAAGCCGGTCAGCCAGGCGAGCCGCTCTTCCGACGGCGGCACATACTCATTCTGCTGCTGGTCGGCGCGGGGGATCACGAATCCGGTCAGCTTGCGGCGGGCGAGTTCTTCGCGGAGTGCAGCAAGGCGCGCCGCCAATGCGACGCCAGCCTCGGGCTCCTCGAATGTCTGGAAGTGCGCTTCGAACATGGTGGATCACTTTAGGATCATGGGGATCAGTCCGCAATCTAGACGCATTTGCGTCGCATCTGGCATGGACTGTGCTTGAGATAGTTCCATTCGAATGGAGTGGAGTAAAGGGTGCGGCAGTTGCGCTTCGTCCGGACAACAGGGAAATTCGAGCAAGTGGTTCATCTCAACGGCGAGGGGACACACGATGGCATCGTTCACATTTGAGAAGATTTCGCCGCCGGTGCGTCGCGCCCCGACTGTGGCGACACCGAAGAAGCCGCGCGGCCTCATCAGCCAGATGATCGATCGTTTCGCCGAGCGCCGCGCGAGGCGGACGTTGCGGGATGAGCGCACGATGCGCAAGGACGAGAAGCCGGCGGAGTAGCGCGGCGAACGCTCGACTTCACCTCGCCCCGCTTGCGGGGAGAGGTCGGATCGCATCAGAGATGCGATCCGGGTGAGGGGGACTCTCCGCGAGTCCAACTCTCACCGCCCCCGCGGAGACTCCCCCTCACCCCAACCCTCTCCCCGCAAGCGGGGCGAGGGAGCGCAGCGCCATCGCGGGTGCACTCACCCCATCTTCCGCAGCAACAAACTGCTCCATCCCTCGATCCGCAGATGCCGCAGCGGCACGAGGCCGCGCGCGCGGTAGGCGGCGATCACGGCGGGGGCCTGATGCGTCAACAGGCCGGAGAGGATGAGGCGCCCGCCGGGCGCGAGATGCCGCGCCATCGGGCTCGCCAATTGCCGCAATGGATTGGCAAGGATGTTGGCCAACACCAGGTCGAACGGACCGCATTTGCCAAAATCCGGTGCGGCGAAGCCGGTGGCACGGATCACCCGCACATGGTCACCAACGTCATTCAGCGCGGCGTTCTCGGTCGCCACCCGCACCGAGGGCGGATCGATGTCGGAGGCAAGCACTGCGCGATGCAGCGCCTTGGCTGCGGCGATCGCCAGCACGCCGGTCCCGGTGCCGAGGTCGAGCACGCGCCGCGGCCGCGCGCTTTTCAGGACATGGTCAAGCAGCAGTAAACAGCCGCGGGTGGTGCCGTGGTGGCCGGTGCCGAAGGCAAGCGCCGCCTCGATCTCGATCTTGAGCTTGTTCGCCGCCACCCGGTCGCGGTCATGGCTGCCGTGCACCACGAAACGGCCGGCCGGGACCGGCACGAGGTCTTCCAGGCTCGCTTTGACCCAGTCCTTGGCCTCGACGATATCGAAGGCGAGCGTCTCCGCGATCTCATTTCCTGCTGAAGTTGCAACGAGTTCGCGCAGCCATGCCTGGTCCGGCGCGGCGGCAAAATGCAGCGTGACGTCCCATTGGCCGTCCGGCCGCTCGAAGGCGGCGACCGCCGCATCCCCCTCGAAAAACACCTCGGTGAGCACGTCGACGACACGCCTGGCGGCGGCCTCGCTGCCGATCGAGAAGCTGGCGCGATGGGTAGGGGAGGGCTGCATCCTAGGGTTCCGTCGGGTTCAATTTTTGGAACTTTTGTTCCCAATTTTCAGCATAAGTCGCGGCTCGCAGATCCTGGTCGGACGAGTCCGGTGCAACTGCGATCGAATACGGTCTGATCGCAGCCGGTATCGCGCTCGCGATCATCACCGTGGTGAACAGCCTAGGCAGCACGATGAACGAGAAGTTCGGTTCGATTAGCACCTCTTTGAAGTAATTTCCGCCTCCCATCTCCCACCGCGGGCTACTTTTCTTCATAAGCTTTGACCCATCGCCCGCGACGGGGCGAGGTCATTTTGGGTATGTGTGGTTCTCAAGCGGTCTCCACAGGTTGTCCGCAGCTTGTACGACGGCTATCCACGGACTCTTCCCGCGATTGCCCCCTTGGTTCTCCACTGCCTTTCCCCAGGCTTGTCCCGCTCGCCCGTCCGTGGGCATCCTCTTCCTGACCACATATCTCTCGATAGCCTGTCCACAGCTCATCCACAGATCTACCCACGGCTTCCGAACAGCGATCGGTGATCCCTCAGAATCGCCTGTGCGGCGTTGTGGCCCGGAGCACCGGTGACGCCGCCGCCGGGATGGGCGCCGGAGCCGCAATGGTAGAGACCCTTCAGCGGGCCGCGATAGTCGGCATGGCCCAGCATCGGCCGCGCGGAGAACAGCTGGTTCAGCGTCAGCGCGCCGTGGAAGATATCTCCACCCAAAAGGCCGAACTGCCGTTCGAGATCGAGCGGTGAGAGGATCTGGCGGCCGAGCACGCTCGCCGCAAAGCCCGGGGCATATTTGTCCACCGTCGCGATCATGAGATCGGCGACCTCCTCGCGATGGTCGTCCCACGACTTTCCATTGGGAAGCTCCGGCGCGACGTGCTGGCAGAACAAGCTCGCGACGTGTTTGCCTTCGGGCGCCAGCGTGTCGTCGAGCGTCGAGGGGATCAGCATTTCGACGACGGGCTCTCGGCTCCAGCCCTGCGCGCGCGCATCGAGATACGCGCGGTCCATGTAGCCGAGGCTCGGTGCCAGGATGATGCCCGAGGTGAGATGATCGCCGTCACCGGGCAGCGCCGTGAAGGAGGGCAGGCGGTCCAGCGCCACGTTCATGCGGAAGGTGCCGGAACCGTTCTTCCAGTGCCGGATGCGCGCGAGGAACTCGTGGGGCAGGGCGTCGGCCGCGATCAGCCGCGTATAGAGCAGCTTCGGATTGACGTTGGCTGCGACATATTTGGCGCGGATGGCCGTGCCGTTCTCCAGCACGACGCCGACCGCGCGGTTGCGCTCGACGATGATCTCGCGCACGCCTGCATCCGTCTCGATCACGACGCCGCGGCCCTGCGCGGTGCGCGCCATCGCCTGCGTGATCGCACCCATGCCGCCGATGGCGTGGCCCCAGACACCCTTCTTGCCATTCACCTCGCCGAAGGCGTGATGCAGCATCACATAGGCCGAACCTGCCGCGTAGGGGCTGGCATAATTGCCGACGATAGCATCGAAGCCGAACAGCGCTTTTACGAGATCGTGCTCGAAACGCTCGTCCAGCATCTCGCCGGCGGAGCGGGTGAAGAGGTCGAGCAGGCTGCGGCTCTGCTCCAGCGTGAGACCGCGCAGGATGTTGGCCGTCTTTAACGCATTCATGGCCTCACGGATCGCGCGCGTGCCAAAGCCGTCAACCAGGTTCGGCGGCGCGCGCAGCACGAATTGCCTGAGCACGTCGGCGATCTCTTCCAGCTCGCGCGTGAAACCGTCGAGCGCATCGGCGTCATGCGCGCTCAGCCGCGCGACGGAATCTTTCGTCCGCCCCTCGCCGGTGAGGAGATAGCTGCCGTCCGGCGCGGGCAGAAAATTCTGCGCGCGCCGTTCGACGATGCGCAGGCCTTGTTCCGCAAGATTCAAGTCGCGGATCACCTGCGGATTGAGCAGGCTCACGGTGTAGGCTGCGACCGAATTCCGGAATCCGGGGTGAAACTCCTCTGTGACCGCCGCACCGCCGACCACCTTGCGGCGCTCGACCACGCGCACGCGCAGGCCCGCCATCGCGAGATAGGCAGCGCAGGTGAGGCCGTTATGGCCAGCGCCGATGATGACGACGTCGGTTTCGCTCATGAGGGTTCAAATGTTCCACGGTCGTTTTGGGAAGGCCCGAAGGACCGGCCCCAGAAATGACATCTGTATATTAAGCATTCCTCGCTGCAACATCACGCGCCTCTTTATTGCCCGTTCAGGCGCCTTGTGCTCCATTGCGCCCGTCCGTCGTCCGCCGGGGGCAATGTCCGACGCGTTTTCTCGCGCGAACCGGTGCCCACTTCGCTGGAAAACGCTTTTGCCGGAGCTCCCATGGATTCGATCGTGCAACCCGCCGCCACGGAGCAATTGTCTGCCTCGCGCAACCGGCTGCTGCTGACGGTCTACACCGCCGCGATCTTCGTCAGCGCGCTCTTGCTGTTCTCGGTGCAGCCGCTGTTTACCAAGATGGTGCTGCCGCGGCTCGGCGGCTCGCCGGCGGTGTGGTCGGTGGCGATGGTCTTCTTCCAGTCGCTGCTGCTGGCGGGTTACGCCTATGCGCATCTGTTGATGCAGGTCAAAAACCGCATCGTTCCGGTCGCAGTGCATCTGGTGCTGCTGATTGCGGCCTTCGCGACGCTGCCGCTCGGAATCGCCTCCGCCTACGGCGAGCCGCCCGCTTCGGGCTATGCGGTCTGGCTGCTCGGCCTGTTCGTGGTCTCGATCGGATTGCCGTTCTTCGCGCTCGCCGCCAACAATCCGCTGTTGCAAGCCTGGTTCGTCCGCACCGGCCATCCCGCCGGGCACGATCCGTATTTCCTTTATGCCTCCTCCAACATCGGCAGCTTCCTCGCGCTGCTGTCCTATCCGTTCCTGCTGGAGCCGATGTTCACGCTGCACGCGCAGAACCGGTTCTGGACCGCCGGCTATGGCCTCTTGATCCTGCTGATCGCGGCCTGCGGCACGCTGCTGTTGCGCTCGCCGCAGCTGACGGTGGCGGATGCGCGAACGGAGGAGGTGAATGCGCCGGCGCCTGGTCTGGTGACGCGGCTGCGCTGGATCTTCCTGGCCGCGGTGCCGTCGGGCCTGCTCATCGCGGTGACCGCGCACATCTCCACCGACGTCGCGGCGGCGCCGCTTTTGTGGGTGCTGCCGCTGTCGCTGTATCTGCTCACCTGGGTCGTCGTGTTCCAGTCGCGTCCGCTGCTGCCGCACAAATGGATGCTGATGCTCCAGCCGGTTGCGATCGCAGGCGTGGTTGTCCTGCTGGCTTTCGGCGGGGAGCAGAATCTGCTGCTCACACTCGGCGGTCATCAATTGTGCTTCTTCGTCATCGCCATGGCCTGCCACGGCGAGCTGGCGCGGACGCGGCCGGCGGCCAAATATCTCACCGGCTTCTATGTCGCGCTGTCGTTCGGCGGCATGGTTGGCGGCCTGTTCGCAGGGCTCGTCGCGCCGTTCACCTTCTCGTGGATCGCCGAATATCCGATCCTGATTGCGCTCGCCGCGCTGTGCCGACCGCCTGCTAACGAGCGCCTCGCCGGCCTCGTTCGATGGTATTGGCTGGCGCTCGCCGCGCTCGCGGCGGCGCTCGTTGTGCCGTCCTATGCGACAGGCGGGCTCTCGATCTGGTTCGAGGACCACCGCGTCTGGGTGGCCGGCGCCGTCGGCGTGCTCGCCGCGCTGCTGGCGTTGACGTTCAATGCCGACCGCTGGAAGATTTTTGCGACCGTTGTACTCGCGCTGGCGTTGATCCGGGTTTATCCCGCGGACGAGGGGCGCGTCACCACGGTGCGCAGCTTCTTCGGCGTGCACAAGATCGTGGAGACGCCCGGCGGCTATTTCCACGTACTGATGCACGGCACCACGATCCACGGCGCGGAGCGCTTCCGCAACAATGACGGCACGCCGGTCACCGGCCGGCCCGAGCCGATCACTTACTATCACAAGGACGGCGGCATCGGTCAGGCCGTCAGCGCGATCCGCGAGCGCAAGGGCGCGCCGCTGAAGGTCGCCGCGATCGGTGTCGGCTCGGGCACGCTTGCCTGTGCTGCCGAGCGAGGGGAGAGTTGGAAATTCTTCGAGATCGACCAGTCCATGGTCGACGCGGCGCGTGACCCCAAAAATTTCCGCTACATCTCGAGCTGCCTGCCGGATCTGAAGCCGGTGATCGGTGATGCGCGGCTCACCTTTGCCAAGGAGCCCGACGGCGCCTACGACCTCATCATCGTCGATGCCTATTCGTCCGATGCGATCCCGATTCATCTTGCGACCAAGGAGGCGATGAAGATCTACAAGGACAAGCTCGCCCCGCACGGCGCTGTGGTGATGCACGTCTCCAATCGGCATCTCGATCTGGAGACCGTCGTGGTCGGCATTGCGGATGCCAACGATCTCACGAGCTGGGTCTTCAACGAGGATTCCGGGCGCGATTCCGATTACATCTTCTCGACCGACGTCGTCATCTCCGCGCGGGAGGAGGCCGACATCGGCAAGCTCGCCTCCTCGAAGTCATGGGAGCAGACCGAAGCTGACGACAGGGTGCGGGTCTGGAGCGACGACTATTCCAATATTCTGGGCGCGCTGTATCGGCGCTTAAGGGACGGGGAATAGGGACCTTTTCGTAGCCCGGATGGAGCGAAGCGCAATCCGGGGCCGCTTGGGCGTGACGGGTACTGCTCCCGGATTGCGCTTCGCTCCATCCGGGCTACAAGGCGGGTCGGTTCTAAGGCTCCACTGGCGTGCCCGCCGGCAACGCAATTCCTTTCTCGCCGGCGATCTGCCGCAACAGGTCCGGCCTATCGGAGATGATGCCGTCGACGCCAAGCTCGATCATGCGCGCCATGTCGTCGGGCTTGTTGACCGTCCACACCACGACGCCCAATCCAAGTCCGCGGGCCTCCGAGATGAGCGCCGCGGTCACATCGCCAAAATAAGGCGACCAGACCGCGCCGCCCGCGGCCTTGATCGTCCGCGGCAGCGAGCCGCTGTGATCGGCCGGATTGAAGCCCGCGGTCCAGTTGGTGGCTTTGTCGAGCGCCACGGTCTGGCCTGAGCCGCGCTCGAGCGTGAGGTACACCGTCGGTATCTTCGGTGCTTGCTGTTGCACGAGCTGCAACGTTCTCCAATCGAACGACTGGATCATGACACGGTCGGAAAACTTTTCGGCCTCGATCAGGCGGAGGAGCCTGGTGACGAAAGCTTGCGGGTCGAGAGATTGGTCCGGATGGTTCGGATCGATCTTGGTCTCGATGTTGAAGCCAACGCGGGTGTTGCCGGACTTGCGTACCAGTGCGAACAGTTCGCTCAAGGTGGGAATGCGTGTTCCCGGCACAGCGCGCTGATCGGGAAATTGTCTCGCGTAGGCGCTGTCCGGTCGGATCTGGCCGACGTCATAGGTCCTGACCTCGTCGAGCCGCAGTTTCACGAACGGGGTGCCGGGCGCAGTGATGTAGGCCCCGTCGGGGCCGCGCGCGAGATCCGGATTGAGCCCGCGTTCATGCGAGACGACGACTTCGCCGTCCGCGGTCACACCGACGTCGAGCTCCAGCGTGTCCACGCCCATCGACAGCGCATTGGCGAAGGCCGGCAGGGTGTTTTCCGGCAGCAGCGCCCGCCCGCCGCGATGTGCCTCGAGGTCGAATCCCATGGCCTCTCCCGCCATCAAAACCCAGAGCGCAGCTAGTGCGGTCGTGGCACGTGTTGGCATGGTGCCTCGAATAGCAATCTATTGTTCGTGCCGACCGCCGAAGGCGGTGACGAAGACGGCTGCCTCAGTTCTGGTAGTAATAGCCGCGCGGCTGATAAACCGGCCGGGGCTGTGGCTGATAGTAGGAGCCCTGCTGGCCATAGCCCTGGTCGTAATAGGGGCGCGGCTGCTGCTGCTGATAGACCTGCGCGTCATAGAGCGGGCGGCCGGCCGAGCGCGGCGCCGGATAGCGCGCGCCGGTGTCGCTGCCGTCAGCCGGATAGATGTAATTGTCGTCCTGCGGCATGTAGCGGCGGGCGGGCTGCGCCGGCGGCGTCAGGTTCACGGGATCGCCGGCAGTGCTGTACTGTTCTTCGGCCGGCTGCGGCGCGCGGGCAACCGCATTGGCGTTGCGGCTGCGGGGATTGCGCGCCAGCGCCACCTGCGCCGAGCCGGTCAGCGTCACCGTGGTGTTGAGCACGCCCTGCTGCTGCACCAGCGCATAGAGCGTCGAGGCATTCTGGCGCGACAGCCGCACGCAGCCATGCGAGGCCGGCGAGCCGAGCCGGCCGACGAAGTCGGTGCCGTGGATGGCATGCCCGATCTTGGTGAAGAAGATCGCGTGCGGCATCGGCGCGTCGTCGAATTCCTTGGAGTAGTGATCCTCTTCCATGCGGAAGGCGCGAAACGCGCCGTTCGGCGTCTCGCGGGAGGGGATGCCGGTCGACACCGGCCAGTGATAGCGCGCGACGCCATCGACCGCGACGGTCATCTGCTGATTGTCCTTGTCGATGGTGATGTCGACCTTGGCCTGCGCGGCGCCCGCGCTCAAAAGCATCAGGGAGCTGAAAGCAATCAAAAACGAACGCATCGGACTTCTGGCCTCCGGCCTGTTCATGCTAGGCGCCGCGGCTCTCCGTCCCCCGTCGTGCACTATGCCTGCAATCCGGCTTTCGTTCCAGCGGCCTAGCCGTCCATCGTTAACGCGATGCAGGGCGTAAGCAAGGCCGCTTTGTGCCGCGTGGCTCGCGGCGGCGCTGACATTTTCGCGAGCCGGATTTGCGTTCACAACGCCGACAATTCGTCACAAAGGCGCAACCATTTGGCCGCTCGGTGCGTTGTTCATCGCCACCCTTCACAGGGCAGCGCTCGCTGCCATTCATCCTTTGGGACCGAAGATGAACAAAGCCCGTATCGCCGCCGCGCAATTGCCGGCCGGTTTGCCCGTCCGCCTGCTGTTCGCAGCCGCCGCCATCCTGCTCGCGCTGTTGTCGCTACCGCAAGCCGGCCACGCCCAGGGCATCGTGCGCGGCGCCCAGGAAGGCTCTTATGAAGGTAACCGGATTGCCGGCCCCGTCGGCGGCGCGGTCGGCGGTGTCGTTGGTGCCGGTGTCGGCGGCGCCGTTGGCGCGGTCGAGGGCGTGCTCGGCATTCCCCACCGTCACTACCGCCACCGGTGCCACGGCTACTATGACGGCTATCACCGCTTCCATTGCTATCGGTGATGTCGTCGTAGCCCGGATGGAGCGCAGCGCAATCCGGGGCTGCTGTCGCATGAGGCTACGACGGTCCCGGATTACGCCGACGCTCCATCCGGGCTACGTATCTCCGTCAATTCTTCAGCCGATACCCCGTGCGGAAAATCCACCAGATCACGACCAGGCAGGCCACCAGGAACGCCAGCGTCATGCCGATGCTGACGGACACGCTCACGTCGGCGATCTCATAGAAGCTCCAGCGGAAGCCGGAGATCAGATAGACGACCGGGTTGAGCAGCGCCACCGTGCGCCAGCCGGCCGGCAGCATGTCGATGGAATAGAAGCTGCCGCCGAGGAAGGTCAGCGGCGTCACCACCAGCATCGGGATCATCTGCAGCTTCTCGAAGCCGTCGGCCCAGATACCGATGATGAAGCCGAACAGGCTGAAGGTCACCGCCGTCAGCACCAGGAAGGCCAGCATCCAGACCGGATGATGGATGTGCAACGGCACGAACAGCCCGGCGGTGGCGAGGATGATCAGGCCGAGGATGATCGACTTGGTCGCGGCCGCGCCGACATAGCCGAGCACGATCTCGAAATAGGAGATCGGCGCCGACAGGATCTCGTAGATCGTGCCGGTGAATTTCGGGAAGTAGATGCCGAACGAGGCGTTCGCGATGCTCTGCGTCAGCACCGAAAGCATGATCAGGCCTGGCACGATGAAGGTGCCGTAGCTGACGCCCTCGACCTGGCTGATGCGCGAGCCGATCGCGGCGCCGAACACCACGAAATAGAGCGAGGTCGAGACCACAGGCGAGACGATGCTTTGCAGCAGCGTGCGCCAGGTGCGTGCCATTTCGAACAGATAGATGGCGCGGATGGCGCGGTGATTCATGACGTCCTCACGAGGTCGACGAAGATGTCCTCGAGCGACGATTGCGTCGTGTCGAGATCGCTGAAGCGGATGCCGGCGGTGCGGAGATCGCCGAGCAGGCTGGTGATGCCGGTGCGCTCGCCCTTGGTGTCGTAATCGTAGACCAGCGTCGCGCCGCTATCGCAGAGGTCGAGCTTGTAGTGCTTCAGGCTGTCCGGCAGCGCATCGAGCTTGCCTTGCAAATGCAGCGTCAGCCGCTTCTTGCCGAGCTTCTGCATCAAGGTCGTCTTGTCCTCGACCAGCACGATCTCGCCCTTGTTGATGACGCCGATGCGATCGGCCATCTCCTCGGCTTCCTCGATGTAGTGCGTGGTCAGGATGATGGTGACGCCGGACTGCTGGAGGGTGCGCACCACCTCCCACATGCCCTTGCGCAGCTCGACATCGACGCCGGCGGTGGGCTCGTCCAGGAACAGGATCTGCGGCTCGTGCGACAGTGCTTTTGCGATCATCACGCGGCGCTTCATGCCGCCGGACAGCGTGATGATCTTGTTGTCCTTCTTGTCCCAGAGCGAGAGGTCCTTCAGGACCTTCTCGATGTGCGCAGGATTCTTCGGCTTGCCGAACAGGCCGCGGGAGAAGCTCACCGTCGCCCACACGCTCTCGAAGGCGTCGGTGTGCAATTCCTGTGGCACGAGGCCGATCAGCGAGCGCGCCTTGCGGTAGGAGGTCTGGATGTCTTCGCCGCCGACGAGGACGCGGCCCTCGCTCGGATTGGCGATGCCGCAGATGATGGAGATCAGTGTGGTCTTGCCCGCGCCGTTCGGCCCGAGCAGCGCAAAAATCTCGCCGCGCTTGATGTCGAGATTGACGTTCTTGAGCGCCTTGAAGCCGGACCCATAGGTCTTCGACAGATTGGCGACGGAAATGATGAAGGACATGATGGCCGCAAGGCTAAGAGCAAAGGCTGGGGGAGGGAGGCTGGAACCTGCCGGGAAGGGCGGGTCAGCGGAGCCCTGAGATAGGAACGCCCTTACCGGGCCGCAATTCCTCGGAGAAAAATGATCTCAAAACCGGCCATTCGGTGGCTGGTTTCAGGCAAGTGTTGCGCGATGGTCACGGCGTGCGGCTAAGATTGTCGCTCACGCGGCTCTTTGTTGCGTCTGCGAGCAGGCCGTGGCTACGATTCCGGCCAATCGCGAAGCGTATTGTCCCCAGGGAAAACACCGATGAGACCGAACGGCCGTCACACCGCTGGCGCGAGCCAGTTGTCCGCCCTCCGTGTGTGGGCGATGGCCCTGCTCCTGCTGTCAGTTGTTGCCATCAGCCCGACCGGCGCCAAGGCCGCGCCGAGCCAGGCCGCGACAGCAACCACGCATGTCTACCTGCTCCGGGGCGTGCTCAACATCTTCTCGCTTGGGCTCGACACGATCGGCGCCCGGCTCCAGGCGCAGGGCATCCCGGTGACCGTCGCCAATTTCGTCTCCTGGTCCTCGCTCGCCGATGAAGCCGCGACCGCCTACAAGGCCGGCCGCCTCAAGACCATCATCTTGGTCGGCCATTCCTCGGGCGCGACAGCGCTGCCGGACATGATCGCCAAGCTCAACCAGCTCGGCGTTCCCGTAAAGCTCGCGATCGGCCTCGACTCCGTGTTCAAGACCAAGCTGTCGACCGGCGCCGAGCGTTACATCAACATCTATATCGGCGACGGTCCCGGCGAGCCGGTGCGGGCTGCCGCTGGCCTGCGCGGCAAGCTCGACAATGTCGACGTGCGCGGTACCGGCGTCGGCCATATCTCGATCGACAAGAACGAGGCGATCCAGCGTCGCGTCATCGCCGAGATCGACGCCGCGATCATGCGCTCGCGCGCCCCGACAGCTCCAGTCGCCCAACCCGGCACAGCCAGGCCGGCGCGCTCGGCGGCCGCAGCGGCTCCGGCGCGGAACTAGCGACTTCTGCCGCGGTGCTGGTTCACCGAGAGTCGACCGGGCGGCCGTCCTCGGCACCCGGCGCCTCCGGCCTCAGATAGACGATCAGGCAGCAGCAACACATCGCAAGCCCGGCGACGGGGAAGCGCAGGGCGACCGCGGCCGCGAGGGCGAAGACGCCGAGGGTCACGATCGAGCGGACGCGCATAATCTTGCGCTCCCGCGGCGCGACCTCGCTGTCCGGCGCTCGTCCGACGAGATCCCAGATCAGCGCGACATAGGTCGCGTTCACCAGGAAGAACACCGCGGCGTAGAACGCGACCGGCTGCGGTGCGAGCTCGCTCACCGCCATCCAGGCGGTGGAGAGCGGCAGCAGCGACACCGAGAACAAATGCGCGAAGTTGAACCAGATCAGTCGCGGCGTCGCTTCGCTCGCATAGCGCAACAGATGATGATGGTTGGCCCAGACGATCGCGATGAACACGTAGCTCACGGCATAAGAGAGCCACGTCGGCCATAACGCCAGCAATGCCGCAAAGGTCGGGATTTCCGGCGGACGAAGCTCCAGCACGAGCACCGTAATCAGGACCGCGAACACGCCGTCCGAAAATGCGCTGAGCCGTTCCGGAGATCGTCTCGCATGGGCCATGGCGACAGCTTCCGTTATTTCAAGAACGCGCGAATGCTTTCCGCGATCTCCTTCGCATGGGTTTCCAGCGCAAAGTGACCAGTGTTGAAGAATTGCACCACCGCATTGGGATTGTCGCGCTTGAATGCCTCGGCGCCGGGCGGGATGAAGAAGGGATCGTTCTTGCCCCAGGCCGCGAGGAACGGCGGCTTGTGGGTACGGAAATAGCTTTGGAATGACGGATAGAGCGCGACGTTGCTCTTGTAGTCGCCGAATAGATCGAGCTGCACGTCGTCGGCGCCGGGGCG
The DNA here is from genome assembly GCF_004114935.1 of Bradyrhizobium zhanjiangense. Classification (NCBI taxonomy): domain Bacteria; kingdom Pseudomonadati; phylum Pseudomonadota; class Alphaproteobacteria; order Hyphomicrobiales; family Nitrobacteraceae; genus Bradyrhizobium; species Bradyrhizobium zhanjiangense. The sequence continues at coordinate 7,945,068 of NZ_CP022221.1, read as the reverse complement.
CGCGAGATAGAAATTGTCGAGGTTCTGGCCGTCCGGCGACACCACGGCCGGATCGGGAACGCCATGTGTGTACTGCCAGCGCGTGGCCTCCGGCGTGAGCAAGGTACGCAGCGCCTCGCGATTAGCCGGTGAAGGGTCTTGCCAATAGGCCTTGATCGGAGTCCAGCCTTCGCTGAGGCCCTCCTCATAGGCATTGCCGTTCTGCGAAATGATGGCCGCGATCCGCTCGGGATGGCTGAGTGCCAGCCGAAAGCCCGTCGGCGCGCCATAGTCGAACACATAGATTGCGAAGCGATCGAAGCCGATCACTTCGGTGAAGCGCTCGATCACGCGCGCGACGTTGTCGAAGGTGTAGCGGAAGGTGTCGCGTGCGGGCATGTCGGACTGGCCGAAACCGGGAAGGTCCGGCGCCACGATGTGAAACCGGTCTGCAAGCTGCGGGATGAGGTCGCGGAACATGTGTCCCGCGCTCGGGAAGCCGTGCAGCAGGAGGAGCTTCGGCGCGCCGGCGGTGCCGGCCTCGCGATAGAACACCTTGAAGCCGTCGACGTCTGCGGTGCGGTAGGTGGTCGGGGTCATGGCCGATCTCCATTGCTGTTCGTAACCAATCAAAGCGATTTTTAGAGGTTATTAACCTGCGACGTAACTTGTCAATAGCCTTTTTAGAGGTTACCTAAATCGCAGCTTTCGGACCGGACAGGGACCGCTCATGGACAGACCGCCCGCCATGTTCATCGCCGACTCGCTCGGCCTTGATTTCCTCAACTCGGTGGCGACACCGGTCGATACGCCGGTCGATTGGCTCGACGATGGCGAAGGTCTGGTCGACTGGCTGGCACAGGCGAAGCTGGTGCCGGCGGATGAGCTGGGTGCGCTGAAGGCGCGCGCGATGCCGGGCGAGCTCGACAATGTCGCCGGTCAGGCCCGTGCCTTGCGCGAGTGGTTTCGCGGTTTCGTTCAGGCACATGCCGGCCGGCCGCTCACTGCGAAGGCGTTGCATGAGCTTGGCCCGCTGAACGACGTCCTGGAGCGCGATGAGGCGTTCAGGCAGATCGTGCCGCGCAGCGGTGAGCAGGGTGACGGTCTTGCGCTGCTGAGGATGCGGCGCTGGCGATCACCCGAATCCCTGCTGCTGCCGATCGGGGAAGCCTTGGCGAAATTCGTCTGTGAGGAGGATTTTTCCGACGTGAAGGCATGCGAGGGTCATAACTGCACGATGCTGTTCGCCGACCATACCCGGAGGCGCGCGCGGCGATGGTGCACAATGGCGATCTGCGGCAACCGGGCCAAGCAGGCCGCACACCGCAGCCGGCTCAAGAGCCGGCAGTGATCGATCGCGGCGCTACATGCGACGCAGTCAGGCCGCCGCGACGCGAACCTGCATACTCGCAAGGCCGCGCAGGGAATTGTTGAGCCTGCGCTTCGGCTCCGCCGTGAGCTCGATGGTCTTCACGCGCCTTGCGAGCTCGCTGAAGATCAATTCGCCTTCCAGACGCGCGATCATCTGGCCGACGCAGGCGTGAATGCCGGCGCCGAAGCCGACATGTCCGGTCGCAACCCGTTCCACCTCGAAACGGTCCGGCTTGTCCCACCGTGCGGGATCGCGGTTGGCGGAGGCCATGAACAGCAGCACCTTGCGATGCGCCGGGATCACGCCGCCGCCGATCTCGACGTCGCGCGAGGTGGTGCGAAAGAACGTCTGCACCGGCGAATCGTAGCGCAGGCCTTCCTCGAAGGCGTTGCGCGCCAGCTCCGGCCTGTGGTGGAGCTTGCGGTATTCATCCGGATGTGTGGCGAGCGCGAGCAGGGTGTTGCCGATGCCGTTGACGGTGGTGTCGATCCCCGCGGTGAGGAACGGCCGCACCAGATGCGTCGCCTCATGCTCGGTGATCTCACCCTCGTCGGCCGCCTGGTAGATCATCATGCCGAGCCCGTCGGGCCGTAGCGCATCTCGTGCGCAACATTCCATGATCCAGCCCTGGGCCGCGAGACCTGCCTTGCGCGATGCGGCTAGCATCTCGTTCTCAGGGCCAAAGCTGTCGAACACGAACGTGCTCCAGGCCAGCAGCTTCTCACGGCCGTCCGGCCGGATGCCGATCGCATCCGGAAACACCTTCATCGGATAGGCTTCGGCGAGATCGGTGACGGCATCGAATGAGCCTCTGTCGATCAGCTCCGACACCTTCTTCTCCGCTTCCCGCTGAAACGTCTCGCGCAGCTTCCTTGCGACGCCCGGAGACAGGGTGCGGCCGAGAACCCGCCGGCCTTTGTCGTGGTCGGGCGGATCGATCTGGAGCGTCAGCGGCTTTGGCAGTGCCGGGTTCATGCCGTGGAGCCCGACGCCCTCGCCACTGATGAACGCCTTCCAGTCCTTCAGGGCCGGCTCGACCTCGGCATAGCCTGCCATGGCCCACACGCCGTAGCGCTTCAGCGCGAACGCAGGCCCGAGCGCGCGCAGCGCCTCATAGGCAGGATAGGGGTCGATCAGGAAGTCAGGCGCAAACGGGTCAACCGGACTCGATGCAATGCCGCTCATGGTCAGCTCCCAACGGCTATTGTTTCGTCAGCGGGCACTGGGCTTCGCTCTCGGAGCGGAACGCGTTCTCGCCCTTGACCGTGGCGACCACCTTCAACAGATCCCAGGCGGAGGTCGACTCGTCGGGAGCCTTGACCTGCAAGAGGTAGAGCGGATGGATCTTGCGTCCGTCCTTGCGGATGTAGCCCTTGCCGAACAGCGGATCGTCGGTCGGCATCTGCTTCATCGCCGCTACCACCGCCTTGCCGTCCTTGGCGCCGCCGGCCTTGTCGACCGCTTTGAGATAGTGAATGACCGAGGCATAGACGCCGGCCTGCATGTCATTCGGATAGGCCTTCGAGGGAATGCGTTCGGCGAAACGTTTCGCGAAAGCACGCGTGCCGTCGTTCAGATCCCAGTAGAACGGGTTCATGATCTGCGCGCCCTGCGCAAATTTCAGTCCGAGCGCGGGCAGGCCGTTCATGCCGAGGATCAGTCCGGCCAGCTTGTGGTCCTTGGTCAGCCCGAATTCGGCAGCTTGCTTCATCGACGTGATGGTGTCGTCCCCGGCATTGGCAAAGCCGATGACGTTCGCGCCCGACGCCTGGGCCTGGAGCAGGAAGGAGGCGTAGTCGGCCGTTCCGAGCGGATGCCGCACGCTGCCGAGCACCTCGCCGCCGGACGCTTTCACGGCCTCCGCCGCCTGCTTCTCCAGATCATGACCGAAGGCATAGTCGGCGGTGATGAAGAACCACTTCTTGCCGCCCTGCTGCACGATCGCCTTGCCGAGGCCGCGCCCATAGGCATAGGTGTCGTAGGTCCAGTGCACGGTGTTCGGTGTGCATTTCTCGCCGGTCAGGAGCACCGTTCCGGCCCCTGATCCGACGAAGACCTTGTTCTTTTCGGCGCTCATGCCGGCGACAGCGAGAGCGATCGACGAGTTCGGAATGTCGAAGATCGCATCGACGCCTTCGTTCTCGTACCAGCGCCTGGCGATGCCGATGCCGATGTCGGTCTTGTTCTGATGGTCGGCCGCGACGACCTCGATAGGCTTGCCGCCGGCCTTTCCGCCATAGTCCTCGACCGCCATCTTGGCGGCGATGACCGAGCCGATGCCCTGATAGCTCGCGAACGGACCCGATTGGTCGTTCAGGATGCCGATCTTCACGACGTCCTGGGCGAATGCCGGTGCGGCCGTCAGCATCGCGGCCAACATGCATAATTTATGCAGGAATTTGCTGTTCATTGTCTCCCTCCCATGCGCGGTCTTGGTGCCGCTGAATAATAGTTATATTTTATAGCTATTTTTGAGAGTGTCAATTCGGCTGGCTTATGGCCGGCCGCGGCGGATTGAGGATCATGAGCTCGAAAGCGTTACGACCCGGAGCGAAGTCCGCTCAGCAATCGGAGACATCGCTCGATTTGCGCGCGCTTCAGCGGACGCCCGGCTTCATGCTGCGCCTAGCCCAGCTGAAGTTCTTCGAAGGCTTCTACGAGGAGTTTGCCGCATTGGGCTTGACGCCCGCGACCTATGCGATCTTCGTCGTCATTCGCGACAATCCGGGGGTTCCCCCCAGCAGCCTTGCCAGCGTGCTCCGCCTGCGCCTGCCGAACCTGATCAAGATTCTGAACGAGCTCGAATCGTCCGGCTTCATCAAGCGCAACCGCTCGAAGTCCGATCGCCGCGCCGTCGAGCTGATGCTGACGCCAAAGGGCGCAAAGCTCATTGCCGAGGGGGCAAGGCTGACGCAGCCCTACAATGAAAGAATGTTGGCGCCGCTCAGCGAGGCCGAGCAGCGCATGCTGCTTGACCTCTTGAACCGGATTCTGCCGCTCTAGCCCTTCTGGGACGATCTGAGGCCGATCGTCGCAAAGCTGTCATCTCCCGCCAAGGCGCGGCAGCTCGACGGGTTTCCGAGGGGCTGCAGCCGGTTCCGTGCCCCAAAATCCACCCAATCGGTGGTCACTAAGCCCCGCGGGGGAGGCCACTGCCTCCCCGTGGCGGGACTGCTGGACGGATGATTTATGTGAGGCGACTAGTCGTGCTGGCAGCGGTTGCGCTGCTCGCCTTGAGCAGCGGCATGGCCGCGGCCTCACCGGCCAAGTCCAAGACCACTGCGGCCGTCCCCGCCGCGCCGCCGCCTCCGCCGTTCGAGCCATTGCCGCCGCCGAAGGTTTATCTGTTCCGCGGCGCCATGGGGCCGATCTTCTCGACCGGCATGGATCGGCTCGGCGAGAAGCTGACGCAGGCCGGCTTCTCCGCCGACGTCTACGAATTCACCCTGTGCCGGCTGATCGGCAACCGCGTCATCGCCAGCTACAAGGAGAAGGCGGCACCGATCGTGCTGATCGGGCACTCCATGGGCGGGCTGTGCTCGATCGTCATCTCGGAGATGGCGGCCAAGGAGAACATCCCGATCAGCCTCGTTATCGCCATCGATCCCGCGCATGCGACCGGCGACGTGCCGCTCAATGTCGAGCGCTTCATCAACATCTTCCTGTCCGACAGCGTGCTCGGCGGCGGCGACGTCGTCGCCGTGCCCGGTTTTCGCGGCCATTATGCCAGCTATGATCTGAAGGAAAATGCGCGCGTCTCGCACATCAACATCGAGAAGTCCGACGACATCCATCGCCAAATCGTCGAGATGGTGACGCAGTTGCCGCGCATCCCACCGCAGACCAAGGCCGATGCCGTGCCGCTGCGCTATCTCGTGCCCGCAGATACGCTGGTCGAATTGTGGGACAGCGGCGTTCGGCTGCCGGTTCGTCGCGGCGACACCATGGAGAGCATCGCCGCCGCTAACCGCGTGCCGCTGTGGTCGCTCGCGCAGAGCAATTCGCTTGCAGAGGATGCGCAGCTCACCCCCGGCCAGACCATCATCGTCCCGCGTCATCTGACACCGCCGGAGCCGGCCGCAGCGATGGCGATGCCGCCGCCGGCCGGGCGGAGGTAGGGATTCTAATCGTAGTCGGTGCGCTCCCTCCGCCGCTTGCGGGGGAGGGGTGGGGAGAGGGTGTCTCCGCAAGCGAGAACCCCGAGAGGAGAGAGCCCTCACCCGCGCCTTCGGCGCGACCTCTCCCGCAAGCGGGAGAGGTGCAGGGAGCCAGCGGCAAGACTAGTCTCAATAGCGGCAACGACCTCACACATTCGACCCGTGAATCGCGTCGATCACGGCGTCGGTCACTTCCTTCGTCGTCGCCTTGCCACCAACATCAGGCGTCAGAACGCCGGCCGCGCAGACGCGCTCGACGGCCGCCATCAGCCGCGAGGCAGCGTCCTTCTCGCCGAGATGCTCGAGCATCTGCGCGCCGGTCCAGAACGTCGCGACCGGGTTGGCGATGCCTTTGCCGGTGATGTCGAAAGCCGAGCCGTGGATCGGCTCGAACATCGAGGGGAAGCGGCGCTGCGGATCGATGTTGCCGGTCGGCGCGACGCCGAGACTCCCGGCGAGCGCGCCGGCGAGATCGGAGAGGATGTCGGCGTGCAGATTGGTCGCCACGATGGTGTCGAGGCTCTTCGGATGCAGCGTCATGCGCACCGTCATGGCGTCGACCAGCATCTTGTCCCAGCTGACGTCGGGAAAATCAGCGGCGACCTCGGCGGCGATCTCGTCCCACATCACCATGCCGTGGCGCTGCGCGTTCGACTTGGTCACGACCGTGAGCAGCTTGCGCGGACGCGACTGCGCGAGCTGGAACGCATAGCGCATGATGCGGCCGACGCCGACGCGGGTGAAGACCGCGACTTCCGTGCCGACTTCTTCCGGCAGGCCCTTGTGGGCGCGGCCGCCCATGCCGGCATATTCGCCTTCCGAATTCTCGCGCACGATCACCCAGTCGAGATCGCCGACGCCGACATTGCGCAGCGGCGAGGCGACGCCCGGCAAAATTTTGGTCGGCCGCACGTTGGCGTATTGGTCAAAGCCCTGGCAGATCGGTAGGCGCAGTCCCCACAGCGTGATGTGGTCGGGCACTTCGGGCGCGCCGACCGCGCCGAAATAGATCGCGTCGAATTTCTTCAGCTCGGTGAGCCCATCGGCCGGCATCATCACGCCGTGCTTTTTGTAATAGTCCGAGCCCCAGTCGAACGTTTTGACGTTGAAGGCGAGATCGCCGCTGCGTTTTGCCAGCGCCTCCAGCACGCGGATTCCGGCCGAGATGACCTCGGGACCGATCCCGTCGGCGGGAATGGCTGCGATCGAATGGGTGCGCATGAGAATGCTCCGTTGAGAGATCAGTGGGATTGCGGGACGGGTTCGACGGGCGCGGGTTGCGCGCGCGACAATAGCAGGGTGAGGACCGCAGAGAGAACGAGCAGGCCGGCGACGAAGTAAAGCCCGCCGACAAAACTGCCGGTCTGATTCTTGATCCAGCCGATCATGGCGGGACCGACGAAGCCGCCGAGATTACCGATCGAGTTGATGGTGGCGATGCCGGCCGCGGCCGCGGGTCCGGACAGGAACAGCGTCGGCATGCTCCAGAGCGGCGGTTTTGCCGAGGAGATGCCGATATTGACCAGCGTCAGCGCGACCAGCACGGCGACAACGCCGGCCGCAAGGCCGGCATAGGCAAGTCCCACAGCGGCGATCAGGCAGGCCCACACGACGTGCCAGGTGCGCTCGCCGGTGCGGTCCGAATGCCGCGCCCACAGGATCATGGCGATGACGGCGGCCGTTGCCGGCAGCGCATTGAGAAAGCCGACCTGAAGCGAGGATAGGCCAAACTGCTTGATGATCTGCGGCGCCCAGACGCCGAGCGTATAGAGGCCGGCCGAAGTGCCGAAATAGATCAGCGACAACGCCAGCACACGGGGATCGGCGAGCCCGCGCCAGATGCTGTGGCTCGCAGTCGCGACCTTGCTGGTGGTCTCGACGTTCATGGTCTCGACCAGCCAGCGCCGCTCGTCTTCGGCAAGCCATTTCGCCTTCTCGGGGCGGTCGGTCAGAAAGCCCAGCACGACGAAGCCGAGCAGCACGGCCGGCAGCGCCTCCAGCACGAACAGCCATTGCCAGCCCTTGAAGCCGAGCATTCCGTCCATCTCCAGCAGTGCACCTGAGATCGGCGAGCCCAGCACGGTCGAGAGCGGCGCGGCCGCCATGAACAGAGCCGTCACCGCGGCGCGCTGGCGCGCCGGGAACCAGTAGGACAGATAAAGGATGATGCCGGGAAAGAAGCCGGCTTCGGCAACGCCAAGCAGGAAGCGCAGCACGTAGAAGCTGGTCGGCCCTTGCACGAACGCCATCGCGGCCGAGACGATGCCCCAGGTGATCATGACCCGCGCGATCCAGATCCGCGCGCCGATCTTGTGCAGGATGATGTTGGAGGGCACCTCGAACAGGAAATAGCCCCAGAAGAAGATGCCGGCACCGAAGCCATAGACCGCGGGCGACAGGCCGATGTCCTTGTTCATCGTCAGCGACGCGAAGCCGATATTGACGCGGTCGATGAAGGCCACGAAGTACAGCAACATGATGAAGGGAACGATGCGCAAGGTGATCTTGCGCAGCACGCGCGTCTGAATCTCGCTCGCCACCCTGGCCTCCTGCAATCCCGGTTTATCGTTGTGTCGGCGGGCCGGAGGGCCCATGCCGGCGACGAGCCTAGGCGGGGGCACGCAGCAGACTCAATTGGCGCTGGTTTATACAAAAAAATGATATAATCATGAGGAGGATCAGAGGACCGGCGAATGGAATTGCATCAGCTTCGCTGCTTCGTGGCGGCGGCTGAACAGCTGCATTTCGGCCGCGCGGCGCAGCAGCTCCAGATGCTGCCCTCCGCGCTCGGCCGCCAGATCAGGCTACTGGAGGAGGATCTGGGCACGCGGCTGTTCGCGCGGACGACGCGCGCGGTGTCGCTCACCGAGGACGGCGCGACGCTGCTGCGCGATGCTCGCGCCATCCTGGCCCGAGTCGAGGCGGTCGAGAGCAATTTGCGCAACCGCTCACGCGCAGGCGCGCGGCGGCTCCGCGTCGGCGCCATCGACAGCGCGGCCGCGGGATTGCTGCCGCCGCTGCTGCGCGATTTCCGCGACAAGCATCCTGACATCGCGGTGCAGCTCCTCGAAGACAAGACGATCCGGCTGCTGCCGAAGATCCTGACCGGCGCGCTCGATCTCGCCTTCGTTCGCCCTCCCGACCGCGCCGACAAACGGCTCGAATTCCGCGATCTGCTCCAGGAGACGGCATCGTGGCGTTCCCGCAGCGGCATCTGCTGGCCAAAAGGACGTCGATCAGGCTGGCTGACATCGCCGACGAGGCGATGCTGGTGCCCGACCGCCGCTCGCGGCCGCACAGCCACGACCTCACGATGAAGCTGTTCGAGCAGGCCGGCCTGACACCACGCATCGTGCAGGTCGCCGATGAGAAGCAGACCATCATCAACTTGGTCGCAACCCGGCTCGGCGTTGCGATCGTGCCGCGCTGGACCGCGAGGATGGCGGTGACGGGCGTACGCTTCGTGCCGCTCCGGCCGAAGCAGGTCGGCCCGGTCGGTCGGCTGCCGCTCGCCGCCGCATGGCTGCGCGGCTCGCGCGATCCGGCCCGCGACGCCATGCTGGCGGTGCTGGAAGCGCGCCTGCGCAGCTATGCGCGGGAGGCCTGAGACGCTATGACGGAAGCTCGGATCAAAGGTGAGTGCGATGTCTGAACAGAGAGTGTCGAGCGAGTTGCGGGTTGCCATTGCGGGGCTGGGCTCGATCGGCACCAAGATCGCAGCTGCGTTGGATCAAGGCATCGAAGGCCTGACGCTGTCGGCGGTGGCCGCGCGCGATCCCGCCAAGCATCAGGCGTTTCTCGGTGGCCTGCGCCGCCCGCCGCGGGTCTTGCCGATCGACCAGCTCGGCGAAGTCGCTGACATCGTGGTGGAATGCGCGCCAAGCCGGCATCTGCGCGAGATCGTCGAGCCCGCGGTCAGGCGTGGCAAGACCGCGGTCGTGGTCAGCGTCGGCGGGCTGCTCGACAATTTCGATCTCGTCGATCTTGCCCGTGGCAATGGCGGCCGCATCATCGTGCCGACCGGCGCGCTGATCGGGCTCGACGCCGTCAACGCTGCCGCGATCGGCACCATTCATTCCGTGAAGATGGTGACGCGCAAGCCGATCGACGGCTTGAAGGGCGCGCCGTTCATCGTCGAGAACAACATCGACATCGACAAGCTGCGCGAGCCGCTCAAGCTGTTCGAAGGCACCGCGCGCGAGGCCGCAAAGGGGTTTCCGGCCAATCTCAACGTCGCGGTGGCGCTGTCGCTTGCGGGCGTCGGGCCCGACCGCACCCAGGTCCAGATCTGGGCCGACCCGACCGTGACGCGCAACGTTCATCGCATCGAGGTCGAGGCGGATTCGGCGCGGTTCTCGATGTCGATCGAGAACGTCCCGTCCGAAAATCCCAAGACGGGCCTGATCACCGCACTGTCGGTGATCGCGCTGCTGCGCAAGCAGCGCGCCACACTCTGCGTCGGAACCTAACGCTTAGGCCCCCGTCACGCGCCAGATCACGTTGCCTACGTCGTCGGCCATCAGCAGCGACTTCTTGTCGGGGCCAATCACGACGCCAACCGGACGGCCGTAGGATTCCTTCTCGTCGGGGGACAGAAAGCCCGACAGGATGTCGCTACTGAGGCCGGACGGCTTGCCGTTCTCGAACGGAATGAACACCAGCTTGTAGCCCGACAGCTTGCTGCGATTCCACGAGCCGTGCTGGCCGATCACCATGCCGTCGGGGAAGCCGGGCAGCGTGCCGGCGGGCATCCAGCACAGGCCGAGCGAGGCGGTGTGGCCGCCGAGTGCGTAGTCCGGTTGAAGCGCCTTTGTGACCATCGCCGGATCCTGCGGCACGCGGTCGTCCACCGTCTTGCCCCAGTAGCAATAGGGCCAGCCGTAGAAGCCGCCGTCGCGCACCGAGGTGAGATAGTCCGGCGGCGTTTCGTCGCCGAGGCCGTCGCGCTCGTTGACGACGGTCCAGAGCACGCCCGTCGTTGGCTCCCAAGCGAGTCCCACCGGATTGCGCAGGCCAGCACCAAAAATGCGATGCGTGCCGGCGACGAGGTCGAGCTCGTAGACCGCGGCGCGGCCCTCCTCGACCTCCATGCCCATCTCGGCGATGTTGCTGAGGGAGCCGACGCCGGCATAGAGCTTCTTGCCGTCGGGGCTCGCGAGCAGGCTGCGGGTCCAGTGGCCGCCCGGCTTGAACGTCGTGAGCCGCTTGCCCGGCGCGGTGATGCGGTCGGCATTGGCGACGTAAGGAAACGCCATCACGCCGTCGGTGTTGCCGACATAGAAGGTGTCGCCGACCAGCGCCATGCCGAATGGCTGGCTGAGGTTTTCCATGAAGGCACCGCGAACCTCCGCAACGCCGTCACCGTCCTTGTCGCGCAACAGCGTGATGCGGTTGGCGGAAACGCCGAGCGCGGCGGCGCGCCGCATCGTCGCCTGCATCGCATAGTGAAACACGGTGCGCGGGGGGCCTGCGATCTGCGTCGCTTCCGCGATCAGCACGTCGCCATTGGGCAGCACCTCGATCCAGCGCGGATGATCGAGCCCGGTCGCGAACGCATTGACCTTGAGCCCGGGCGCGACGGTCGGCTTTTGGCCCTCGCTCCAGCCACGCGCGGTCGGCATCTTCAGCGTCGGGATCGCGCCTTGCGGCTTCGCCTCGGGGATCGCAGGCGTCTCTCCCCAGGCGGGTGCGGGCTCGGTGCCCGACAGCTTCCGCCATTGCAGCGCGATGCCGCCGAGGAGCGCAACGAACTGCGCAAAGATGCTTGAAAACGTCATGAGAAGCCCCTGTGTGCGCGCGCATCCAACTGGTTGACGGGACAGACGTCAACCTGTGCGGCATGCCGCCGGGGTCTATTCCCTTGGAATGGCAGCCGATCGAATTTGCATGGGACGAGCACCGACGGGCTGTGCGCGGAGATCAGCGGCCGATTTGCCGCTCGAGCCGCCGTGTCGCGCGGACATCATCGAGGTGACGGATGTTCGGTCTGAGCGCGGCCTCCTTGGACAGGAGGTGATAGACCCGCGCCACCGTGCGCTGCTTCCGCTTCGGCCACCCGGGCGGCAACACCCGCGCCTTGCGGACGGCGGCAATCGCGTGCTCGCGAAAATAATCGTAGGCGTCCGCCATGGCTCGATGCTCTGCGGGTGGTTGCATGCGTCGAGGGCTAACGGGGGCAGGGAGCGGCGGTTCCCGGCGAGGCGTACTGCCTCCACAGCGTCGTCCTGGCGAAAGCCAGAACCCATACCGCGGAATCTATCGGTTGTGGCGCGGTGGGAGTACCGGACGGCGACTCTCCCCAAACTCCTCCCTGGGCTAATGGGTCCTGGCTTTCGCCAGGACGACGTCGGAGAGTGTGGCGGCCTTCGTCACCGCGGCGACAGGAACGGGATGATCATCGGCACGCGGCGGCAATAGGCGCCGTAGGCGTCCTCGCCGAGTTCCTTGGACAAGAACACTTCTTCCATCCGGCCCTTCTGCCACATGCCGAGCGAGATCAGGATGGCACCGAGCATCGCGGTCACCGTGCCGACCGCGATGCCGGTCGCCAGCATGCCCGCGATCAGGCCGGTGTAGATCGGGTGGCGCACGATGCCATAGGGACCCGTGTCGATGACGCGATGGTCTTCCTTGTGAGTGATGGTGTTGGACCAGAATTTTCCGAGATGCAGCCGTCCCCACCAGGTGAAGGAGATGCCGGCGAGCACGATCAGGGCCGTGATGTAGACGCCGGTATTGCTGAACACCCAGAGCGGCTTCTCGTTCAGCACTTCGGCCGTCCACGGCGTGAACAGGATGCCGCCGACCAGGATCGGGATCCGATAGCGGCCGGACTCCAGCGTCATCACCTGCTTCTGGGTGCGGCCCTGCCAGAACGAGGCGCCGACCCAGCTGGCGAGCCAGGCGAGCCAGATCAGGGCGAGCAGTTGCGTCGGCCAGGTCGTGGTCCAACCACCCCAGGCGATAGAGAGAAGCTTGCTGAAATCGAAGGACATGAAGGTTCTTTGCGTTGGGCGGAGCGCTCAGCTCGCGCGCGAGGAGAGCGCGTGATGCTCGATGGCGCCGGAGGCGGGCAGGCCGCCGCGGGCGAGAAGGTGGGTGATGGTTTCGCGCAGGACGGGCTCGATCGGACGCGGCGAATAGCCGAGCTCGGTGCGGGCCTTGCCGATCGAGAGATCGCTCGCGGCGAGTGCAATGCGCACGCCCTCGGCGGTGCCGTTCGGCGGCCGGCGCGTGATGTGATCAGCGATGGATTCGAGCATGATCGCGGAGAGCTCGGCGATCCTGCCGGGCACGACGACCGGAAACTGCCGCCGGCCGCTCATCGCCGACATCATACGCAGGATGTTGCCGAGCGGGACGCAGTCGCCGCCGAGAATGTAGCGGTGGCCGAGGCGGCCACGCTCCATGGTCAGCACGAGGCCCATGGCGACGTCGCGGACATCGACGAGGTTGACGAGGAAGTTGAGATGCGGCTGCACCTTCTTCTGGAGGAAGTACCACAGCATCGCGGTCGGCGGCGTCAGATTGTGGTCGGCTGCGCCGATCGGCATGGTCGGCGTGCCGATCACGAGCGGAAAGCCAGCGGCGGCAGCCTTCGCGGCGCAATGCTCGGCGAGCGCCTTCGAGCGCGTATAGGCACCGGGCATCGCATTGGCCGGCTGCAGCGCCTCTTCGGCGGGAACGCCGTTGAGGTCGGAATAGGGGAACAGGATCGATTCGGTCGAGCAATGCAGGAAGCGCGACACGCCGCGCTTCATCGCGGCCGCGAGCACGATCTCGGTGCCGCGGCAATTGACCTCGTGAAAGTCCTGTTTGTTGGCGGCCCACATGCCGGGCAGGCCGGCGAGGTGATAGACCTGATCGACGCCGGCCAGCGCGGCATCGACCACATCGCGGTCCAGCACCGAGCCATGGGCATATTCAACGTCCGCGTTCGCCGCGGCCGGAGCGCGGACATCGAGAACACGCACCCGCTGCCCACGGGCGCGGAGCGCTTCTACGAGATGATGTCCGATGAAGCCGCTGCCACCGGTAACCAGTACGAGAGCCATGAAGACGGTTTGCTGTTTCGCTTCTGGAAGTTATCGAGTCGAAAGGGAATTGGTCGGAAGAGGCCCCAGAATCGCGGCAAGGTCGCGACGGAAGCCCAGTGCAATGAATAATTTTGCCATCACGAACATCGGTCCAAGCAAAAGATGCGAGGGAAAAGTGAACAACGAGGCCTCGCGCCCCTCAAAAACCTTGTGGCCGATGGTCTGCGCGGCGAGGCCGAGCACGACCAGCGTGGCGAAAATCGCCCACATCGCCACCGTGCCGACTTGCGCCGCGATGGCGGTCGCAATCGAAAACAGCACAATGGAGACGGCCAGAATGCCGAGCCCGAGCCCCAGATCGAGCAGCAGCCAGTAAATCAGAACCGGCAGCGCTAGGATTACCGCGAGGCTGACATCGAATCCGAACAGCGGCAGCCTGACCAGTGTCAACGGCATGACGGCGCCGGTGAACAGCAGTAGGATGCCGACCACATGCATCGCCGTGTTCCGGGGATCGCGATGGTACTCGACGTAGACGGCAAGTTGGCGCTGAAAAAAGCCACCCATTTCGGTCTCATGCAGCACGGGGTCGGGGGAAGGGGCGAATAGAGGCTATAGCACCTGATAGGGCGGTGCACAAACCGGCGCTATTGTCGCGCGAGACCGCGCTGTTGCGCTGTGAGACAGATCACAAAATGGCCAGAACTTCAAAGGGTTCCGTCAGCGCGAAGCCGCGTTCGCTCAGTGTTTCTTGGCGGGCTTTTTCGCCGCAGGCGCAGGTGCCGCAGCCGGACGCGCAGGCTCCTCCGGCAGCTTGGCATAGGTCAGGATCTGCAACTGGCCGTTGACGGCCGAGGTCGGCTTGGCCCGGTCGAGAAACTGCTCCTCGCCGAGGCCGATCGGATGCAGCCGCTTGGTCGAGATCTTGAAGGTGTTCACCAGCACGTCGCGGATCGCATCAGCCCGGCGCTGACTCAGGATCGCATTGGCCTCGCGCGTCTTCGAGTTGGACTCGACATGGCCGACGATCAGGAAGGTGTAGGGCAGCAGCGAGGAATGCACCAGCGCATCCGCAATGCGGCCGACGGTCTGGTAGGATGCCGGCTGGATGATCGGCGTGTCGGCGTCGAACTGGATCTGTGCGTTGAAGGCGGGCAGCTTGGCGAGGTCAGGCGCGATCAGCGGCCGGTTCACCGGACCGGGATCGTTCTTGATCCTGGCCTTGGCGCGCTCCATCACCTGCTGCTTCAGCGCGGGAAGGTCGACCTCGGCGGCTTCCTCGAAATGGTTGAGCTTGCCGACGATGTCGTCGCGGGTCGGCGCCGCCGTCTGCGCGCGGGCGGCGCCCGCGAGCAGGGCGAAGCCCAGCGCGATGCCTAGTCCGGCGGTGGAGAGCCCCTTCGCGCGCATCAGCGATACCCCGCGTCGTCGACGGCCTTCAGGCAGTTGTTGCTGATGCCTTTGGGCGTCGAGACCAGGCAGGGGATCGATTTGCTGGTCTCCTTGGTCGAGCCGCCGCAGACCTTGACGATTTCGCGCTGGCAGGCGTTCGCCACCGTGACGCGCGCAGCGACGCGCTTCTGGATGGCGTCGAAGACGCCGAGATAGTCGCTCTGGCATTGCGGGGACAGCACGTCGCGGTTGCGCGACAAGCACTCCTTCAGCCGGGTCGAATCCGGATTGACGCCGCGGCAATTGGCGACGATTTCCGCACCGCAGCTTGCCGCCAGCTTTCCGATCGAATCGCCAAAGCTCATGGTCTCCGCCGCCGCGAGCGACGGCATCCCCAATACAAGCACGATCAGTGTGATGGAGCCCCGGACCATGGGTTGCATCTGATACGGGGAAGTTCGCGATGGTCAAGAGCTGTTCGGACCAGAACTGTCGAGAGTCCGGCCAGTGCGGCGAACAGTCCTCACTCGGTGGCGTCGGCGCGGGGTGGCCATTCGATCTGGGCGACCATGTGGTTCCTGAGATCGTCGGCAAATTCCGGATCGGCTTCGAGCTCGGCCAGCGTCCGCGGCGGGGGAAGCTGCCGGCCGTCCTCGATCAGGTCCTGCGCATAGAGAGCGAGCGCCTCGGGCGCATTCTCAAGGGCCTCGTCGACGTCGTCGCCGCCGGAGATGCAGCCGGGCAGGTCCGGAAACCAGACGCCGACGGCATCGTCCGGGCCGGCATCCTCGATGATGGCGATGTAGTGAGGCATGGCCTCACGCCCGCTGCACAAAGCTGTCCACGACCTTCTTCTCGCCGGCCTTGTCGAAGGCGATGGTGAGCTTGTTGCCGTCGATCTTGGTGACGCGGCCGTAGCCGAATTTCTGGTGGAAGACGCGGTCTTCCAGCGAGAATTCCGAGGTCGTGCCGGTCGATTTGGCGACCAGCTCGCCCTCGATGGTGAGGGGACCGCGGCGGCGCGATGAGAAGCTGCCGAAATCGGGTGAGGACGATGCGGAGGAGAACGAGGCGGCCTCTTCCTCGAAACCGCCGCGGCCGCCTTGGCCGCCGCGGTTGCGGTTGGCCTGGGCGCGCTGCCAGCCCGGCGTCGAATAGCTGGAGCCGAACGCCTCCATGTCGTCGAAGCGGGAGGCGCCGTAGCCGCCGGTGCCGCCCCAGGCCGAGCCGCCCTTGGATTCCGTGATCTCGACATTGGCCGCCGGCAATTCGTCGAGAAAGCGCGACGGGATCGTGGTCGACCAGGTGCCATGGATCCGGCGGTTGGTCGCAAAATAGATTTTCGCGCGGCGTCGGGCGCGCGTGAGACCGACATGGCCGAGCCGGCGCTCTTCTTCCAGCCCGGCGCGGCCTTGCTCATCCAGCGTGCGCTGGCTCGGGAACAGGCCTTCCTCCCAGCCGGGCAAGAACACGTTGTCGAATTCGAGTCCCTTGGCCGAATGCAGCGTCATCAGCGACACCGCGTCGTCCTCAGCGCCGCCGTCGCGGTCCATCACCAGCGAGATGTGCTCGAGGAATCCCTGCAGGTTCTCGAACTCCTCCATCGAGCGCACGAGTTCTTTCAGGTTCTCCAGCCGGCCCGCGGCGTCGGCCGAACGGTCCTTCTGCCACATCTCGGTGTAGCCGCTCTCGTCGAGCACGATCTGGGCGAGGTCGGTATGCGCGGTGACCTCGCGCTGGGCACGCCAGCGGTCGAACTGCGTGATGAGATCGCGAAGCGAGCCGCGCGCCTTCGGCTTCAGCTCGTCGGTCTCGACCACCGCGCGTGCCGCTTCGAACAGCGGGATGCGGCGCTTGCGCGCGTGGTCGTGCAGCATCTGCACGGTGGCGTCGCCAAGCCCGCGCTTGGGCGTATTGACGATGCGCTCGAAGGCGAGATCGTCGGCCGGCGAGTTGATGACGCGCAGATAGGCGAGCGCGTCGCGGATCTCGGCGCGCTCATAGAAGCGCGGGCCGCCGATGACGCGATAGGGCAGGCCAAGCGTGACGAAGCGGTCTTCGAACTCGCGCATCTGGTAGGAGGCGCGCACCAGGATCGCGATCTCATCGAGCTTCTCGCCCTGGCGCTGGAGCTGCTCGATCTCCTCGCCAATGCCGCGCGCTTCCTCTTCGGAATCCCACGAGCCCGTCACCGTGACCTTCTCGCCGTCCTGGTCCTCGGTGCGCAGCGTCTTGCCGAGCCGACCTTCGTTATGTGCGATCAAATGCGAGGCGGCGGCGAGGATGTGGCCGGTCGAGCGGTAATTGCGCTCGAGGCGGATCACCTTGGCGCCCGGAAAATCGTGCTCGAAGCGCAGGATGTTGTCGACCTCGGCGCCGCGCCAGCCATAGATCGACTGGTCGTCGTCGCCGACGCAGCAGATGTTTTTGGTGGGGCCCTTCTGCTCCCTTTCCTCGTCCTTCACGGGGAGAGGGCTGGGGTGAGGGGCTGTCTCCAAGAGCGCGGTGCTCGGAGAATCCCCCTCACCCGCATCGCTTCGCGATGCGACCTCTCCCCGCACGCGGGGAGAGGTGGACGACGGCGCCTGCGACAGCAGCCGCAGCCACAGATATTGCGCGACGTTGGTGTCTTGGTACTCGTCGACCAGGATGAATTTGAAGCGCTGCTGGTATTGCCTGAGGATGTCCGGATGCTCGCGGAAGATGCGAATGTTCTCCAGCAGCAGATCGCCGAAATCGGCGGCGTTCAATATCTTCAGCCGCTCCTGGTAGCTCGCATAGAGCTTGCCGCCCTTGCCGTTGGCGAACATCGCGGCCTCGCCCGACGGCACCTGCGACGGCATCAGGCCGCGGTTCTTCCAACCGTCGATCAGCCCGGCCAGCATGCGTGCCGGCCAGCGCTTGTCGTCGATGTTCTCGGCCTGCAGCAGCTGCTTGAGCAGCCGGACCTGGTCGTCGACATCGAGCACGGTGAAGTTCGACTTGAGCTGCGCCAGTTCGGCATGGACGCGCAGGATGCGGCCGCCGATGGAGTGGAAGGTGCCGAGCCACGGCATGCCCTCGACGGCATGGCCGAGCATCTGGCCGAGCCGCTGCTTCATCTCGCGCGCGGCCTTGTTGGTGAAGGTCACCGACAGGATCTCGGCGGGGCGGGCGCGACCCTGGCTCAGGATGTGGGCGATGCGCGTGGTCAGGACACGCGTCTTGCCGGTGCCGGCACCGGCCAGCACCAGGACCGGACCGTCCAGCGTCTCCACCGCCTCGCGCTGCTCCGGATTGAGCCCGGAGAGATATTTCGGGCCCACTGAGGCGCGCGCACGCGCGGCGATGCCGCCGGCTGCGGGCTGGTGATCGGGAACGCCTGTGATCTTGCTCGGCTCGGTCATGCGAATCATTGGCCCCACGATGGCACCGCGGGGTGACGGAAGGGAGCCTTCTTAACAGGGATTGGTCCTTATATGGGGCGCCGGGACAGGGTTTTCCACGTGCGCGGCAGGCCGATTTGTTCCTGCAAAGGCTGCGAATTTCGCTCCTGCGTGGGCCGGAACCATCATTCTCGCGTCGAGATTGTCTGGGCAGGTGGCGCGGCAGCCGCGCTGGACGCAGACAGACATCAAGACGAGGGTTTGACCATGCTTGGCTGGGTTGTGACGTTTTTGGTTATCGCACTGATCGCCGGTATCCTGGGCTTCGGCGGCATCGCCGGCGCCTCGATCGAGATCGCCAAGATCATCTTCTTCATCGCGGTCGTCCTGTTCCTGGTCTCGGCCGTGGTCGGCTTGGCGCGCGGGCGCAACAGGGTATAGCGCGGCTACCGCTTCGAGGGCATCGCCACGTTCCGGCCGATGCCCTCGGGTCGGGCTACCGCGCTGTGGGCCTTTGTGACCACAGCGATGCGCTCGCGGATATCAGGCGGAAACGGCGCAACGCGCCGCGCATTCATGTCCATGTGCAGCGACATGTTCTCGGACGTGGCCGACAACCAGCCCTCGGTCGCGTGACGCATCTCCTCGAAGGTGTGCAGCCGCTTGTCGTCGGCCTCCAGCAGCCAGACGAAGATCTGCACGGGATCGCCGAGATGGATCTCGCGCAAATAGCGCACATGGCATTCGGCGGTGAAGCTCGAGCCGCCTCGCTCCTTCATGTAGGCCGGCCCCATCCCGAACTCGAGCCAGAGCTGGTCGATCGCCCGGTCGAACATCACGTTGTAATAGGCCATGTTGAGATGGCCGTTGTAGTCGATCCATTGCGGCTCGATCTGCATGATCGAGGCGCGGAATGGCTGCGCTTGGGGCGCTGAGGCGGTAGTCTCCGGCATATGTCCTTCCCTAGCCATGCGTCCGGTCCCTTGACTTGACCGGTTTTATGTCCTTTGCCACGGTTCTTCTCTCGGGAGGAATGTCCGTGGGCACGACCATCACCAATAATCCGCCGCGGCCGGAGCCGAAAGCCCTCGCAAGTGCGCTGGAACAGCTTGCCGCACGCTTCGGCAACCGCCTCATCACCTCGCAGGCCGTTCGCGAGCAGCACGGCCATACCACGACATGGATCGTCAACCAGCCGCCCGACGGCGTGGTGATGGCGCAGGAGACCGCCGACATCCAGGACGTGGTGCGGATCTGTGCCAACAATCGCGTCCCCGTCATTCCCTTCGGCACCGGCACCTCGCTCGAGGGCCAGGTCAACGCGCCCGCGGGCGGCATCTCGGTCGACCTGCGCGACATGAACAAGGTGCTCGCGGTGCATGCCGAGGACCTCGACTGCGTGATCGAGCCCGGCGTCACCCGCAAGGCGCTCAACGAGCATCTGCGCGACCAGGGCCTGTTCTTCCCGATCGATCCCGGCGCGGACGCTTCGCTCGGCGGCATGGCTTCGACCCGCGCTTCCGGCACCAATGCGGTGCGCTACGGCACCATGCGCGAGAGTGTGCTGGCGCTGAAGGTCGTGCGCGGCGACGGCGAGATCATCACCACAGGCACGCGCGCGAAAAAGTCGTCCGCCGGCTACGACCTGACGCATCTGTTCGTCGGCTCCGAAGGCACGCTCGGCATCATCTCGGAACTGACGATCCGCCTGCGCGGCATCCCCGAGACCATAGCGGCCGGCGCGGTGTCATTCGAAACCGTGCACGGCGCCTGTCAGGCGGTGATCCTGGCGATCCAGACCGGCATTCCCGTGGCGCGCATCGAGCTACTCAATGCTGCGCAGGTCAAGGCCTGCAACGCCTATTCCAAGCTGACGCTGCCGGAGACGCCGCTGCTGCTGATGGAATTCCACGGCAGCGAGATCGAGGTTGGCGAGCAGTCCAAGGCTTTCGGCGAGATCGCGAGAGAATGCGGCGGCGGCGAGTTCTCCTGGACCACCAAGCCGGAGGACCGCACCAAACTATGGCAGGCCCGGCACGACGCCTATTGGTCGGTGAAGGCGCTACGCCCCGGCGACAGCATCGGCGTGGTCGCAACCGACGTCTGCGTGCCGATCTCGCGTCTCGCCGACTGCGTGAGCGAGACCGAGGAGGATCTCAAGCGCCTCAACCTGTTGTCGCCGATCGTCGGCCATGTCGGCGACGGCAATTTCCACTGCTCGCTGGTCTGCGACGTCAATGATCCCGGCGAGATGGCGCGCGGCGAGGAGTTCATGCATCGCCTGGTCGAGCGCGCGCAGGCGATGGACGGCACCTGCACCGGCGAGCACGGCATCGGCCAGGGCAAGCAGAAATATCTCAAGGCCGAGCTCGGCCCCGAAGCGCTGGATGCGATGCGGGCGCTGAAAAAGGCGCTCGATCCGCTCAATATCTTCAACCCCGGCAAGATCGTGCCGGAGGCCTAGGGCCTGCGCAGCCGGGGACCGGGAACTTTCGGCAGCGTTGCCGGTTCCAATTCCCGCCAAGTTCCGATGCCTCAATGGCAGGGCTTTGCGCGGGAGGGTGTGATGATGCGACGGGTCGTCGGAATTGCCGCGGTGGCGTTTGCCTGCATGCTGGCAGGCGCGGCTCTGGCCAAGGGCGGACATGGCGGCGGTCACGGCGGTGGCCATGGAGGCGGGCACGGCGGTGGTCATCACGGTGGCGGCCATTTCCGCGGCCATGGCGGTGGGCACGCGCACGGCGGCGGGCATCATCGCGGGATGCGGTTCACCACCGGCGCCCGGCATGGCGGCCCGAATTTCGGTCAGATCCGCAATGCGGCGATACGGCCGGCGAACTTCCGCAATGCCCTGAACTCCAGCGCATTCCGGAGCGGCCGGCTGATCAGCAATCCGGCGGCGCGTGCGCAGCTCGCCGCCGCAGCCGCACTCGCGGGCTGGAGCGGCGCAAGCAGCGGATGGTGGCAACATGCGGGTGGCGGCTATGGCTGGGTCGGACCGCTGTTCTGGCCGTTCGCCTACAATGATCTCTACGACTACACGATCTGGGGCGACGGCCTCGGCTTCTGGGGCTACGGCTATCCGGACATCTATGCCGGCATTTTCGGACCCTACGGTTATGATCGGTTGTCCGCCTATCTGCCGCAGCAACCGCAGGGACGACGGCGGGCGCGCGGCGCGCCGCTCGATCAGCTCTGCGGCAGCGACCGCCGTGCAATCGTCGGTCTGCCGATCGATCAGATTGCGGCCGCGGTGCAGCCGAGCGATGCGCAAGGCGCCGCTCTCGATGCGCTCGGCAACGCCTCGATCGACGCGGCAGCGCTGATCCGCGCGTCCTGTCCGACCCAGGCCGCAGCGACGGCGCCGGGCCGGCTCGCGGCGATGCAGCAGCGTGTCGAGGCGATGGAGAAGGGGGTCGATCTGGTCCAGCCCGCGCTCGAGACGTTCTATGGTTCGCTTAACGACGAGCAGAAGGCACGTTTCAATGCGCTGGCTGACGATCAGCGTCGTGCAACCGCATCGAACAATGCGAGCGGATCCCCGGTACAGAATTGCAGCGCGTCCGCCGCGTTCGATTGGCCCGGCGCCACGATCGAGGAGAGGATTCATCCGAACGATACCCAGCGTGCGGCGCTCCAGGTGCTCCAGGATACCAGCGCCAAAGTCAGTGCATCGCTCAAGGCGGCCTGCGAGCCCAATGACGTGATGACACCGCCGGCACGCATGGCCGCAATCCGCAAGCGCCTCGACGTGATGCTGGATGGCATCAAGTCGGTGCGCGCGGCGCTCGATGATTTCTACGCGACGCTGAATGACGAGCAGAAGGCGCAGTTCGAGGCGATCGGCCCGCGCCGCATGTCGTGAACGCCGCAAGCAATCGAAGACCAGGGGCGGGGCAATGAAGTGGTTCGCAAGGCCGGCACCGGCTGACATCTGGGACGAGCCGATCCAGGGACCGATCGGCGACATCGAAGCAGCCGACCGCATTCGCAATATCTGCCAGGCTGCGCGGGCGATCGCCGAAGCCGCCGGAAGTTCAGCGCCGACCAGCACGCGCGGGCGCTATGAACGCGCGGCCCGCGTCGCGATGGAAATCGCGATGAAGATCTCCGACGACCTGATGCGCGACGACGCTGTCCGCCGCATTGTCGATCTCTGCATGAAAGCCGACGACATCAAGACTGCGCAGATACTCTCGCGCGCGATCCAAGCTGGCTGGATCCGGGAGGCCGTGCAGCAGGATTATCCGGTGCTGTCGCAGTAGATCCGGCTCGCGCCATTGGCGAGCCGGATTTCTGTTTGTGCCGGACCGGCTTAATATCTGCGGTCGTCGCCGCGATAGTGATCTCCGCCGCGGCCGCCCATTCCCATGCCGATCCCGATTCCGATGCCGATGCCCTGCATCACGGCGCCGGGCGGCGGCCCGGGGGGCGGCGCGCGCTCGTAGACCACTTCCTCGGGCGGAGGGGCGGGCCGGCGCTTCGGCGGCGCCTCGACCACCTTGCGTTTCGGCGGCGTGTCGTCGACGCGCTTCTTGATGATGGGCGCAACGCTCGGATTGACCGGCGTTGCCGGTGCCGATGGCGTCGAGCAGGGGCAGGTAGGCGCCATCGCGACGGCGACCGGGGCTGGCGTCGCAGCGGCGGCAACGGGCAGGCCATAGTTGCGGTTCTGGACGCGGAGCAGCAGCCTGCGCGCGGTCGCGGCGAGATCGCTGTTGTCCCAGTTCGCAAGATAAGCTTCGAACGAGGCGCGGGTGTTGATCGAGACCGCGCGTTCCCAGGCCAGCATCTGCCGCCGCCGCTCCAGCACCGTGCGCAGGCGCGGCGTGCGGGCGTCCTGTGCGTAGAGCTCGATATAGGCCTGATAGGCCGGCACCGTGTCCTCGGTGATCACGAGCTCATAGGCGACCTTGGCAGGCTTGCCCTGCAAATCCTTGCGCCAATCCTCGACGCTGCGCGTGGCACTGGCGAGCGCCATCGAATCTGCGCCTGGAAGGGACGACGGCTGGCTGCTTTCGCCGAAGAACTTGAAATCGGTGGTGAGCGACGAGCTTTCCCAGGGGATCTGCCGCCCGTCAGTCGATTGCGCCACCGCGACGCGGATGCGCTTGAACACCTCCTCGATCGGCAGATTGGGCTGCTTGGCGATGGTCAGCGCGGCCGTGGTGTAGGGGCTGTCGATGCCGTTGCCGTCCTCGGCTTCGGCACCGGGCGACGTCGAATAGGAAATGAAGGAGCCGGGCGCGCCGGCCTTGGTGTCGACGATCGCAAGCCCGTGGCCGGCGCCGCTGAGCGCGGGGAACGGATTGTTGCGGCAGGCATCGAGCATGAAGATGCGCGCCCGCGTCGGCAGGGCGCCGAGCGTGTTGAGCAGGTCGTTCAGCCGCACGCCCTGGAGCGGAATGTCGGCCTCGCGCTTGGGATCGAGATCGACGGGCACGAGATAGTTCTCGCCGTCGATCTGCAGGCCATGGCCGGCATAGAATACCAAAGCGACGGTATCGGCACCGCTGGCGCCGACCTTGCCGGCGAAATCCGAGATCGCCGCGCGCATCTCGTTCTGCGCCAGATTGGCCGCCGTGGTGACGGTGAAGCCGGCATTGCCGAGCAGCTCCGTCATGCCCTTGGCGTCGTTGGCGGCGTTGGGCAGTTCCGGTACTGTGCGATAGGCGGATTGGCCGATCACGAGCGCGAGCCGCGCTTCGGCGGCGGCGTCGCTCGGCGTCATCACCTGTGCGAGCGCAAGAAAACCGGATGCAAGCAGCAAATTGGAAAAGGCTGGACGGCGCATGGTGTCACCTCCATCGGCAATGCGCACGATGATGGCACCTTTTCTAAGTCCCTGCCATGACACTGTATGTGCGCTGGCTCACGTTGGGCGTGCGACAAATCGGGCAGTGGGTCTGCCGGAGCTGGCGCGTCCGGCCGTGCGCCGTCATGGCAGTCCGCGATCCCAGGGTGTCACAGGCGCAAAGCGCGCGGCGAGAAAGTCGATGAAGGCGCGCACCTTGGCCGGCGGGCGGCGGTCGGGCAGGTAGACCGCATGCACTGCGGAAGTCTGGATCTCCGGCTGGTCGAGCGCGAGTGCGACGAGCGCGCCGCTGCGAAGATCGTCGGCGATGATGAAGGTGGGTTGTCGCGCGAGGCCAAGGCCGGCCAGCGTCGCCGCGCGCAGCGCATCGCCGTTGTTGGCACGCAAGGTGCCGCTGACCTGGACGCGGATCTCGCCCTCGACGCCGAACAGCCATTCCGCCGCGCTCGCCTGCTGCGAGAGCGTGTAGCCGAGGCAATTATGTCCGGCGAGGTCGGCGACGGTGCGCGGCGTGCCGTGCTTGGCAAGATAGGAAGGTGCGGCACAGACCACGAGGCGGTTCGGCGCGAGCTTTCGGGCCACCATGCTGGAGTCGCGCAAGCTGCCGATGCGGATCGCGAGGTCCCAACCTTCCTCGGCGAGGTCGACGAGGCGGTCGTTGAGACCGAGCTCGACGGTGACCTCGGTATGGGCTGCCGAAAACTCCGCGATCAGCGGCGCAATCTGCCTTGTGCCGAACACGACGGGGACGTTGACGCGCAGCAGCCCGCGCGGCTCGACGCGTTCGCGTGCGATCGCGGCGTCGGCGGCCTCCATGTCGGCGAGAATGCGCTCGGCAGATTCAAGATAGCTCCGTCCGGCCTCGGTGATGGAGAGCCGCCGCGTGGTGCGGTGGAACAGTTTTGCGCCGAGCCGCGCCTCCAGCGAGGCGACATGCTTGGTCACCATGGTCTGCGACAGGCCCATGGCCCGGGCCGCGCCGGAGAGGCTGCCGACTGCGGCGACCTTGGCGAAGATCTCCAGACTGGTCAGGCGGTCGAGCAAAACCTATCTCACTCTGTCAGTGTGAGGTATATTTCGAAAATAGCAGATTATCGTCGATATGAGAATAGATCATGTTGCGCCGCAAAGGAGACCTGCCATGATCGAATCCCGTACCGCCCCTTATGCCGCGCTGGTGCTGCGCGTGACCCTGGGCGCCCTGTTCCTCGCCCATGCCAGCCTGAAGCTCTTTGTCTTCACCCCGGCTGGCACCGCAAAGTTCTTCGGCAGCCTCGGCTTCCCGCCCGAGCTCGCCTATCTCATCATGACCGTGGAAGTCCTCAGCGGCGTCGCGTTGATCCTCGGCGTCCGGACCCGCTATGCGGCGCTGGCCGGAATCCCGATCCTGCTCGGCGCGATCTTCTCGGTGCACGGCGCGGCCGGCTTCTTCTTCACCAATCCGAAGGGCGGCTGGGAATTCCCCGCCTTCTGGGCGATCGCGCTCGCGGCACAGGCCCTGCTCGGTGACGGCGCCTACGCGCTGCGTCCCTCGCGTGACGTCGAAGCGGTGAGCGGACAGCTGAGCGGCGCGCATTCGCGCTGACATCGGCCATCGTTGAAACGCGGGAGCTGCGGGATCACGATCCCGCGGCTCTTTTTGTTGCGCGGGTTATCTGGGCCGGTTGATGCTATGCCTGCTCGTCATCGCCTTCGTGCCGTGGTTCTCGACCGCGCTGCCGCGCGCGTTTGGCTATTGAAGGAGTCTTGCCCTTGAAAGTCCTGCTGGCCCACACGCCGGAGATGCGGCGGAACTATTATGGCGATCGCAGCCTGAACGGCCTGCGCGCGGCCGCCGAGGTGATCCTGCACGAAGGCGACGAGCCGCTGGACGCAGCCGGCCTCGTGCGTGCGGCCAAGGATGCCGACATCATCGTCGCCGACCGCATAACGGAGGGACGCGGCGGGATCTTTGCGCAGCTGCCGCGCCTGCGTGCCTTCGTTCGCTGCGCCGTCGACATTCGCAACGTCAATGTCGATGCGGCCTCAGAGGCCGGCGTGCTCGTGACTCGTGCCGGCCCCGGCTTCGTTCAAGCCGTGGCCGAGCTCGCGCTCGGCTTCATGGTCGATCTCTCCCGCGGCGTCTCGCGGACCACAGTCGACTACCAGGCCGGCCGCAAGCCGGAGGCGCGGATGGGCCGCCAGCTCGCCGGCAGCCGGATCGGCATCATCGGCTATGGCAGCATCGGGCGCTATCTCGCCGAGGTGGCAAAGGTGCTGCGCATGGAGGTGCTGGTCGCCGATCCCTACGCGACCGTCAGCGACGCCGCGATCCGGCATCTCTCTCTCGACGAGCTCCTCGCCGCATCGGACTACGTCGTCTGCCTCGCCATCGCCAACGAGCAGACCGAGAACCTGATTGGGGAAGCGGCACTGGCCCGGATGCTGAAGCACGCCGTCTTCATCAATCTCTCGCGCGGCAATCTTGTCGACGAGGCGGCACTCGCTCGGGCATTGCTCGAGCATCGTATCGCCGGCGCGGCCATGGATGTCGGCCGCGCGCCCGACCAGATGCCGACACCGGAGCTCGCAAAGCTGCCGAACGTGATAGCCACGCCGCATGTCGGCGGCTTGACCCCGCAGGCGATCGAATATCAGTCGCTGGAAACGGTGCGTCAGGTCGAGGCGATCGTCAAAGGCGAGGTCCCGCAAGGCGCCGTCAACGCCGACCGCTGGACGCGGCGGCCTTGATCCGCGCTAAAGCCGATCCACGGCCTTGAACGACCCGTCCTTCTGGATCACCGTCAAATACACCTTTGGCGGCGCGTCGATCATGCGCGTGCCGACGGTGACGATGCTGCCGCTGATATCGAAGCGGCCGACGTCGTTGATGGCGCGCAACAGGCTCGCGCGCGTCGGGTTCGGTCCGGCCTTCTCCAGCGCGGCGGCCGCGAGGCGGCCGGAGAGATAGCCTTCGAGCGACACGAAATCGGGCGTCAGCGCGGGGTCGAATGCTGTCTGGGCCGCCTGGTAGTCGGCGACGAGCCGCAAGGAGCGATCCCAGGGAGACGGCACGACCTGCGAGACGATGACGCCTTCGCCCTCGGGGCCGAGCTCCTTCGCGAGCGCATTGGCGCCGACGAAGGAGATGTTGACGAAGGTCGGACGAGCGCCGCTGCGGTGAGCGAGCTTGATGAACTCGGCACAGGGACCATAGGTCCCGACCATGACGATGGCTTCGGGGTCGGCACGCTTGATCATGCGCCAGGCCTGAGCAACCGCGCGGGTGTTGCGCTCGAAGGTGCCTTCGGCAGCGAGCTCGAGGCCGCGCCTGGCGAGCGCGCGCTTCACGCCGGTCAGACCGTCACGGCCGAAGGAATCATCCTGATAGAAGATGCCAATGCGGGTGAACTTGCGATCCTCGGTGAGGTGCTTGATCCAGGCTTCGGCTTCCGCGCCGTAGCTCGCGCGGATGTTGACGACGTTTGCAAGTTCGAGATCGCGCAGGAATTCGGCGCCGGTGAACGGGCCGATGAAGGGCACGTTCCTGGCGCTGGTGATGGGAATCGTCGCCATCGCAGTCGGCGTGCCCACCGCGCCGATCAGCGCGAACACCTTGTCGTCCTCGATCAGCCGCAGTGTCTGCGCCACCGAGCGGTCGGGGTCGTAGCCGTCGTCGCGGCTGATGAGTTGCAGCTTGCGACCGTGCACGCCGCCTTTGGCGTTGATCTCGGTGAACGCCGCGACGATGCCCTGCCGCATGCGCTGTCCGAGCGCGGAAGAGGGACCCTCGAGCGCCGCGGCCTGGCCGAACAGGATCGCATCCGAGCTGACGCCGGCCTCGTCGGCTTTGGCCGCGAGCATGGTTGCGGCCAAGAGCGCGATGGCCAGGACGACGCATGGCGCCGATCGAAATCGATACATCGGGGAGGTCTTGCCGGATGAACGGAGAAGCTCCGCGAAGCATATCCCGGCAGCCTGAATAGCTCGCTAATTGGGCGATGCACCGGCGGACCGTAGTACTCCGGGTAAAACCGGCAAGTTACTTCCACAATGCCGCGCCATTGGCGCACTTCATTAACTAAGCCACGCAATGCACAACGGCCCGGTTCCGAAATTGTGCAGTTCTTAACCGCGTCCTTGTTCCGATAGTGGTTCCGGCACCTCAACCAGAGGTTCGGTGCGTCGCGAAGAGGGGACGGGGGCGGTTTCAGGATGGGCGACCGCGATCAGAACGATCAGGATCGGAAACGCATGACCGGACGGTGGCGTGCCGCGGCGCAGCTCGGGCTGTATCGTCCTGCGCTCGTCGCGGTCGGCGTCGGTGTCTTGTTCTCGCTGGTCGGCGCGGCCGCCGTGGCGCGATGGGAGGACCGCGTCAACAAGATCGAGTTCGAGAACGCGGCCGAAACCGAAGCGATCGTCATGCAGAACGGCATGAACGAGTACATCTCCAGGCTCGTCGCGCTGCGCACGCTGTTCGAGTCCACCAACGAGGAAATCACCCGCAGCGAGTTCGAGACCTTCAGCGCCCGGCTGTTCGAGCGCCATCCCGGCATGCTGCGCATCGCCTGGCTGCCGCGCGTGAACCGCAAGGAGCGCGCCGACTACGAGGCCGCGGCGATCACCGACGGCGTGTCCGGCTATCGCATCAAGGCGCTCCAGGACAAAGGCTTTGTGACCGCACCGCAGAGCGACGAGTATTTTCCGGTGTTCTACTCGACACAGCCGAAGACGTCTTCGGTCTACGGCATGGATTATTCGACGGTGCCGGAGCGCCGCGCAGTCCTGGAACGCGCGCGCGACAACGATCGGTTGGCTGCCATTCGCACCCGCCTCTATGAGCCGAAGGAGGGCGGCCAGCTGCCCGACGTCCTCGTCGCCATTCCCGTCTACGCCAAGGGAACCTCGCGCGAGACGGTCGCGGACCGCCGCCGCAATCTCGCCGGCTTCGTCGTCGGCATCTTCGATCTGCCGCTGCTGATCCAGACCATTCGCGTGACGACCGGAGCAAGCCCCGCCATCAGCGTGAATGTCTATCCGCCCTTCACGGGGCAGATCGTCAGCCTGGAGCAAACGCAGCCAGATTATTCGTCGGCTGCAAAGGCGCCGCAGTCGATGCGCGATGTCGCACGCACCCTGCACTGGTCGGGCACTCTCAAGATCGGGGATACCGATTGGCAGGTGCGCGCCATGCCGTCAGCGGGCGGTTCACTGGAGACGTCCTACGATCGCGCCGCCGCAGTCCTCATCGTCGGCATGCTGCTGACGTTGTCGCTGTCGACCTATCTCATGCTCGCCAGCCGCAATTCACGCCGGCTGTCGGTTGCGAACCGGCGGGTGCTCGAGCTCGCCCAGACCGACATTCTGACCGGCCTGCCGAACCGCGCCTTCTTCCTCGCCCGGCTCGACGAGCTCAATGGCCGATTGAAGGACGATGGCCCGACCTTCTCCATTCTGATGCTCGACCTCGACCGCTTCAAGAACGTCAACGATTCCCTCGGTCACGGTGCCGGCGATGCACTGCTGCGCCAGGTGGCGCAGCGGCTGAAATCCGCGGTGCGGGCGAGCGACGTGCTGGCGCGGCTCGGCGGCGACGAATTCGCCGTCATCCAGGAGCGGTGTCAGGATCAGCGCGCCTGCTCGACCGAATTGGCGGGACGGATCGCCAAGCTGGTGGCCGAACCCTTCCTGCTGCCCGGGCATCGCGTCGAGATCGGCACCAGCATCGGCATCGCGATCGCGCCCGATCACGGTAGCGATCAGGAACAGCTGTTGAAGAAAGCGGACCTCGCGCTCTATCGCTCGAAATCGGCGGGCCGCAACTGCTTTACCATCTATGACGAGGCGATGTCGGCCGAGCTCGAGGCGCGCAACACGCTGGAAGGCGACTTGCGCGACGCCATCGCGCAGTGTCAGCTCGAGGTGCACTACCAGCCGTTCGTCGATGCTCTCAGCGGCGCGCGGCGCGGCTTCGAGGCGCTGGTGCGCTGGCGGCATCCGACGCGCGGACTGATCCCGCCGGACCAGTTCATTTCGCTCGCCGAGGAGACCGGACTGATCGTGCCGCTCGGCGAATTCGTGCTGCGCCGCGCCTGCGCTGACGCCGCCAACTGGCCGCCCGATCTGATGGTTGCCGTGAACCTGTCGCCGATCCAGTTCAAGGAGGCGGAGCTGTTCGAGATGATCTCGGCGGCGCTCGCAGATTCCGGTCTGCCGCCGCAGCGGCTGGAGATCGAGATCACGGAATCCGTGCTGCTGGAGCGCGGCACCGAGAACCACGCCTTCATGGAGCGGCTGAAGCATCTCGGCATCGAGCTCGCGCTCGACGATTTCGGCACCGGCTATTCCTCGCTCAGCTATCTGACTGCGTTCCCGTTCGACAAGATCAAGATCGACAAGTCGTTCATTCGCAACCTCACGCATCAGCCGCGCAGCTCCGCCATCATCTCCTCGATCGTCACGCTGGCGCGCGGGCTGGACATGTCGGTCACCGCGGAAGGCGTCGAGACCCGCGAGGAGTTCGAGCGGCTGAAGGCGCTCGGCGTCAATTTTGCGCAAGGCTATCTGTTCGGCCGTCCGCAGCCGATCGAGCGGATCCTGTTGGACGCGCCCGCCAAGCGCTCACGGCGCGACGCCGCCTGAGCGCGCGCCTCGAAGGATGGACGCAGGGCCGCTCTCAAATGCGACCGCGCTGTCGCTCAGCGGGCATGCATGAAAAGCGCTTGACCCGGATTTCCCGAGATGGTCCCAAGGACCGTCCAGGGATGAAACAAAATAACATGCGGCTTCCATTCTTCTACGGCTGGGTCGTGGTCGCCGTGACCTTCGTCACCATGGCCATTGGCGTCAACGCACGCACCGCCTTTTCATTGTTCTTTCCGCCCATCATCTCCGAATTCGGCTGGGAGCGCGGCATCACCGCGGGCGCCTTCTCGTTCGGCTTCGTGGCGTCGGGCGTGGTCAGCCCGCTGATCGGCCGGTTGATGGACCGCGCCGGCCCGCGCGCCGTGATGGAGCTCGGTGTGGTGCTGATGGGTGGAGGCCTGCTGCTCGCACCGCTCACGAGCTCGCCCTGGCATCTCTATGTCACCATCGGCGTCATGGTCGGCGCCGGCTCGGTGTGTCTCGGCTATTCCGGCCAGTCGCTGTTTTTGCCGAACTGGTTCATCCGCAAACGCGGCTTCGCCATCGGCATCGCGTTTGCCGGCGTCGGCATTGGCTCGGTGACGTTGCTGCCATGGGTGCAGCACATGATCGAGCAGACCGGCTGGCGCACCGCCTGCACCGCGATGGGACTGCTCGTCGTGATCGTGCTGGCGCCGATCAATCTGCTGCTGCGCAAGCGCCCCGAGGACGTCGGCCTTCAGCCGGACGGCGATGCTGCTCCGGCCGCGGGAGCGGCAAAGCCCGTCTCCAACGTCGTCGATCCCGTCTGGGCCCACACCGAGTGGACGCTGAAGCGCGCCGTCGCAACTGCACGATTCTGGTGGATCGCGCTCGGCTATTTCTGCGGCCTGTACATCTGGTACGCGGTGCAGGTGCACCAGACCAAATTCCTGCTCGACATCGGTTTCAGCCCTGGCGTCGCGGTGTGGGCGCTCGGCATCGTCAGCCTGCTCGGCATTCCCGGCCAGATTCTGCTCGGCCATGTCTCCGACCGGATCGGGCGGGAATGGGTGTGGGCGATCAGCTGTGCGGGTTTTGCAATTTGCTTCGCGGCGCTGATGGCGCTGAAGTTCCAGCCGTCATTGTGGCTGGTCTACATCATGGTGTTCACGCAAGGCGCGCTCGGCTACGGCCTCACCTCGATCATGGGCGCCGTGGTGTTCGAGATTTTTCAGGGAAGGCACCAGGGCAGCATTTTTGGCACGATCATGCTGGCCGCGCTGGCGGGCGGTGCCGCCGGTCCGTGGGTGACCGGCTTTCTCTACGATCGCGCCGGCGACTACACGCTCGCCTTCGGAATCGCCATGATCGTGAGCGGATTGTCGGCGCTTTCGATCTGGCAGGCCGCGCCGCGCAAGGTGCGGGCCGTGGCCGGCCGGCTGCACGAGCTTCAGAGCGAAACAGGTGCGTGACAGGTTCCTCATGCACCGCATTGCCGTCGTCTCCTTGGCGGAACGTTAAGCACGTCGCGTCTTGGTGGGACGCGACCGGATGCAAAAAAGATATTGCACACCACCGGAGCGTTAGCGTCGGTTGATTGCCGCTCCTTCCGATACCCTCCGGTTCCAACGATGTCTGCCTCCGATTGCCTAGTGACCGAAATGCCGGACGTACTATTGGCTGCGCTCGAACGCGCCGACGATGCCATCATCATCGTCGACAGCGCGCGTCGCATCACGCATTTCAACGCCGGTGCGGAGCGGATCTGGAAGCTTGCGCGCGCTGAGGTGCTCGGCCGCGACGCCGAACTCCTCACTCTCAAATGCCTGCACGCCGACCCGATCGCGGAGTTCCGCGACGAGATCAGCCTCACGCGGCATGACGGCAGCCGGATCAGGACCGCCATCTCGCTTTCGTCCGTTGCAAACGGCGGCGTGACTCATCACGTCGTGTTCGCGCGCGACGTCACCACTGAAGCGGAACGCCGCGCGCGCATCGCGCTGCTCGACACCGTCTCGGACCAGACCAACCGCGCCGTGCTCATTACCGACACCGAGCTCGACATCCGCTACACCAATGCGGCGTTCACGTCGTTGTTCGGCTATTCAGCCGCGGAAGCTGAGGGGCGGCGCGCAACCGACCTGCTGGCCGGCCGTCACACCAACCGCAAGGCGCTGACGAGGATCGGACGGCGCCTCATCAGGGGCGGTCCGGGCGGTGAAGCCGAGGTCCTGATCTACACCAGGGACGGCGAGGAGATCTGGGTCGCCGCCCGGATTGACGCCTTTCGCGACAGGAAGGGCCGGGTCAAGCACATCTTCGCGCTGCTCGAGGACATCACCGAGACCAAGCAGCTGCGCTCGCTCCAGCAACTCATCATGGGCGCGCTCGCCGACGAGGTGCCGATCGGCGAGATCGCCGACCGGCTCTGCCGCCGCGTCGAGCAGATTGCGCCCGACGTCGTCTGTTCGCTGCTTCACGTCGATGCCGCCGGCCTGATCCATCCGCTCGGCGGCCCAAGCCTGCCCGACGATTATTCCCGCGCGCTAGACGGCGTGGCCATCGGCCCCGACGTCGGCTCCTGCGGAAGCGCCGCCTTTCACGGCGAGCCGGTGCTGGCGACCGACCTCGACACCGATCCGCGCTGGCAGCGCTACAAGGCGATGCCGCTCGCGATCGGGCTGCGTGCCTGCTGGTCGACGCCGGTCAAGGCCAAGGACGGCCGCGTCATTGCGACCTTCGCCTTCTACTATCGGGAGCCGCGCGCGCCGAGCAACTGGCACCGGCGCATCGTCGAGGCCTGCGTCAATCTCGGCGCCTTCGCGATCGAGCGCAAGGAGGCGCGCGCCGAGATCGCGCGGCTCGCCTATCACGACATCCTCACCGGGCTGCCGAACCGCGCGCAGCTGCGGCACCTGATCACCACCGCGATCGACGCCTGCCCGACCGGCAGCCATGTCGCGCTCGCCTTCCTCGACGTCGATCATTTCAAGGATGTCAACGACACGCTGGGTCATGCCGCCGGCGACGAGCTTCTGGTCCAGCTCGCGCAGCGGCTGCGCGAGCAGATCGGGCCCGAAGATATGTTGGGGCGGCTCGGCGGCGACGAATTTGTCATCCTGCTGCCGCAACGCAATGCCGAGAGCGCCGAGCGCGTCGCGGCCGGCATCACCGAAGCGCTCGCCGCGCCCTTAAAGCTTGGATCGAAGCTGATGCCGATGTCGGCCAGCATCGGCATCAGCCTCTATCCCGATCTTGCCACCGACATCGATACTTTGATGCAGCAGGCTGATGCCGCCATGTACATGGCCAAGGAGGCCGGGCGCTCGACCCATCGCCTGTTCAGCGCCGAGATGAACCTACTTGCC
Source organism: Bradyrhizobium zhanjiangense (assembly GCF_004114935.1). Taxonomy (NCBI): domain Bacteria; kingdom Pseudomonadati; phylum Pseudomonadota; class Alphaproteobacteria; order Hyphomicrobiales; family Nitrobacteraceae; genus Bradyrhizobium; species Bradyrhizobium zhanjiangense. The sequence continues at coordinate 7,910,996 of NZ_CP022221.1, read as the reverse complement.
GAGCAGCGGCTGGCGCTGATCGCAGCGCTGCGCCGCGCCATCGCCGAGGGCGCGCTGAGCCTCAGCTACCAGCCGCAGATCCGCAGCTCCGACGGCGCCATCCACGGCGTCGAGGCGCTGGCGCGCTGGCACGATGCCGTGCTCGGCGACATCTCGCCGGCGAAGTTCATTCCGCTTGCCGAGGAGTGCGGCCTGATCGAGCAGATCGGCCTGTGGTCGGTGCGCGAGGCCTGTCGGCAGCTGGCGGACTGGCGCCGCGCCGGACTCAGCGTTCCCAGTGTGTCGGTGAACCTGTCGCCGATCAATTTCCGCAACGTCACGCTGGCTGCGCGGCTCAAGGACATCCTCGCCGAACACGAGCTGCCGCCGAATGCCTTGATGCTCGAGATCACCGAAGGTGCGTTCATGCAGGACGGCGCTGCTGCGCTCGAGACGATGAATGCGATCCGCGAGCTCGGCGTCGGGCTCGCGGTCGATGATTTCGGCACCGGCCATTCCAGCCTCAGCCGGCTCGTGCATCTGCCGATCCGCGAATTGAAGATCGACCGCAGTTTCATGCGCGACATCGAGAACGACGCTGGCGCGCTCGCCATCGCCACCGCGGTGGTGCGCGTAGGCCAAGGCCTCGGCATGACCGTCGTCGCCGAAGGCGTCGAGACCGAGGGCCAGCGCAGGACGCTTGCCGAGCTCGGCTGCGACGTAGTGCAAGGCTTCCTCTACGCCTCCGCGCTTCCCCCCGTCGCCTTCGAGCGCTGGGTGATCGAGCACTGCGCCGGGCAGGCGAGGGCGATGCTGGGTCGATTCGACATCGCGTCAGTGGACCGCGGCGCGGCGAAGCGGTCGGCATAGAGCGTTGCTTTGGGCCGGTAATGTCCGGGCTCAGGCATTCGGTTGCAGGAACGTGCCGTATTGCCTGCTCGCGGCGACCGAGGCCGCGGCCTGTCCAATGATGCGCATCGCCGCCATCATGGGCCACGGCCCAAGGCTCACCCGCCGAACGCCGACGCGAGCAAGATCCCGGATTTCGGGAACACCTTGCGTCACCATGATGTTGACCGGCAAGGGCGTGAGTTGGACGAGCTTCTCGATGTAGGCGAGGTCGTTGAGGCCGGGCACGAAAATCCCGTCAGCGCCGGCCTCGGCATAGACCTTCGCGCGCTTGGCCGCTTCATTCAGGCATTCATCCGGCGATCCAATTTTCTGCAGGAACGGGTCGGTTCTCGCGTTGATGAAGAGATGAACTCCCAATTCTTGCGCAGTATCCCGCACCGCCTTGATCTTCGCTGCATGCCGTTCGGGACCGACGAGTTGCCGCTTTCCGCCCGATAGCCCGTCTTCGATGTTGATGCCGACCGCGCCGGCTTTCAACACCTCGCTCGCCGACTTCGCAGCGGCCTCCGGGGTGTCGCCATATCCTGCCTCCAGATCGATCGAGACCGGAACCGACACGGACGCGGTGATCCGCGACACCAGACCTGTGACCATGTCGAGCGGGACATTTTCTCCGTCCGCATACCCGAGCGCAGACGCGACCGCCCCGCTGCTGGTCGCTATGGCCGGAGAGGTCTTTGCAATCGTTTTGGCGGTGGCGGCGTCCCAGGCGTTGAACAGAACGAGCGGATCCCCCTTCCTGTGAAGCCCGCGAAACGTCTCGGCGTATTGCTGCTGTGTCTTGGCGTCCTTCGTGCTCACTCCAATGAAAATGTGCATTCAGTCGGGTGCGTGCGTCCTGAACCAGTCCATGATCAGGCCGGTGACTTCGGCCTCCCGCTCAAGGTGCGGGAAGTGGCCGACATCGGGCAGGACAATCCGCTGGTGCGGCCCCTTGAAGAGCGGCTCCTCCTTCAGCGAGTACCTCGCTGTCGGATCGTTGCTGCCATAGATCGTCAGCGTCGGCGTATGCATCTCGTTGATCGGCAGCCGGCCGGCATGTCCTGCATCGGTCAGGCCCCCGTAGTATTTGAGCGCCGCCGCCATGGTGCCGGGAGAGCTGAGCGTCTGCTTGATCGAACGGAGATGCTCGACATCGTCGAATGTCGGTGACCACAGCTTCCAGAGGTAGTCGACGAAGGGGAGTCCCTCGATGTTCACCGCCGACTCGGCGCCGGGCATCTGAAAAAAATAGACATGAAAGACGGATCGGACGAGGTCCGGATCCCTCCTGATGCTTGAAAATGTGATCGGATGTGCGGTGTTCATGACCACGGCGGCTTTGATCGCCGACGGCGCCGTGGCCAGGGCCTGAAAGGTCGAAGTGCCGCCCCAATCCATGCCGACGACCCGTGCTTGTCCGTCGTCGCTCAGCGCCGCGATGAGCGCTTCGAGATCCTGGCCGAGTGCGATGGGATCGAACACTCCGTCGGCCGGGATCTCGGTCGGCGCATAGCCCCGCAAGAACGGCGAGACGGCCCGATAGCCAGCATCCGCGAAGACCTGCAATTGCTTCCGATAGGACCAGGCGTTGTCAGGAAAGCCATGCAAGAACATGACGAGCGGTCCGCTCCCCTGTTCGAGATAGGCGAACCGCAGGCCATTGGCGTGCACGTGTTTCAGGACGGGTTCACTGCCGGTGTTCGGCTTTGCAGCTGCGGTGGCTCGGGCATTCATCGCCATTCTCCATGTCATCGTCTGCGCTTGACCAAATATGTGCGTAGCGCACATGTTTGGTCAAGTTGTTTTTTGTGCGCAGCGCACATATTGTTCGATTCATGGAAACCGGAATCGCGAATTTACTGGGAGCGCTTTCGCTCGCCGTCATGGATCGTATCGAGCAGGGCGCGCGCGAGGTCATAGGCCGCGGCGGTGAGACGCCCGCGGCACTCGTCGTGATCGGCTACGGCCAGGGCATGACCAACGACAAGCTCCGGCGGATCCTTGGCCTGTCGCATTCCGGAACCGTTCGTCTGGTCGACCGTCTGGTTTCGGATCGGCTGGTCGAACGCAGGCCGGGAAAGGACGGCCGCGAGATTGCCTTGTACCTGACGGCCACGGGCGCGGCGGCCCGGAATGACCTGATGGCATCCCGGATTTCGGCCGTTGCGTCGCTCCTGGATGTGTTGTCGCCGGCCGAAACCAAACGGCTGGGAACGCTGATCCATGACCTGCTGGCAAGGCAGGACACCTCCGAGATGGACCGCTTCACGATCTGCCGCAGGTGCGACGACAGGGTGTGCACCAATTGCCCGTTGCCGACGAACAAGAGCAAGCGCGACCGCTAGCGCAAGGCGGCGCACGCGGCGGCCGCGAGCTGAAGCCTACTTCGCGGGCACCTCGCTGGTGGCGAAGATCGTAAATAGTATGATGTATGCAAGACGCTATTTCGCGGCGAGGAATGCAGTCAGCTCTCCGCAATTATCCGCGCTTGATCTCGCCTGATGGCTCTGTTTGGATGAGTTTGTCGGGGCAATCGCATTTCGGATAATCATGGTGGATGAAATCAACGGATACCGTCGGTCAATGGATGCTCGTTCGCGGGAAAGCATCGCGACCGTCCACCGCACTGGCATCGGCAATCGGCTGCTGGCGGCGTTGCCGCCTGCGGATCTCGCTCTGCTGACGCCTTACTTCCAGAAGGTCTCGTTCGAAGCCGATGCCGTCCTGGTGCGGTCGGGCGACGAGCTCGACCCGGTTTATTTTCCCCATAGCGGCGCAATCGCCTTCATGCTCGATATGCCGGACGGGCAATCGGTCGCAACCACCTTGATGGGACGGGAAGGGGCTTTGGCATCGTTTTCCGTGCTCGGCCCGTCGCTTTCATCCGTGACCGCGATTGCTCGCATGGCCGGCACGGCGTCGCTGATCTCCGCCGCCAAATTCAGGGCTGCCTATGCACAAAGCGCGGCCATCAGGAATGTCGTGCAGGTCCACGCCCGCGCGCTGTTATTGCAGCTCCAGCACGTCGCCGCTTGCAACGCGCTGCACCGGGTGGATGGCCGCCTGGCACGGTGGCTGCTGCAGCTTCACGACCGCGTTCCCGACGACCCTCTTCCGGTGACGCAGGAGGCGCTCGCGCAATTGCTCGGGGTGCGGCGCACGACCGTGACTCTGACGATGAACAAGCTACGCGAGGCCGGCGCCGTCCCATACGACCGGCGCGGGCTCATCAAGATCGATCGCGCTCGGCTCGAGAAGCTCGCATGCGATTGTTATGCGCTCATGCAGCACAACATCGATCGAATGTATTGCCAGGAATTGTCGGTGCCGCAGCCTGCCCATCCGCCGTTCCGGCAAAGCGCCTTCGTCGCCTCCGACGGAGCGAGTGGTGAATCCAGAGCCGTTTCGCGGGCGGGAAAATAGAGAGCAGAGCCTGGAATCGCGCTTGGCAGTGCTCGACTGCACGCCAGCGACGAAAATGGCACTACAACTCTCCAGCCGCTTTCAGCCCGACGCCAACCCCGTCCTCCGCCGCAAATCCGTGATCGCGCGCAGAAAGCTGTCGGCCGGCGTGGTCTCGGGATCGATCAGCCGGTGCAGGCGAAAACCGTCTTCGAGCGCGAGCACGACGGAGGCCATCCAGGGCGGGTTCAGACTGTCATTGCGGCCGTTGCTCTTCAACGTCGCCTCGACGATGTCGGCGATCAGCTTGCGCCGCGCGCGCAGGCGCTTGGCAAGCTCCGGGCGGCGCTTCTCGGCGCGCGCGACGAACAGGATCATCTCCATGTGCAGCAGCGGCGAGCGGCCGAGCGGATCCTGCTTGCTGCGATCCATCGTCTTCAGTGCCGCGATGAAATCGTCGAGATTGTCGTGCTGCGCGAGGATGTCGAGGTTGCGGCGGATCGACTGCTCGACATGGTCCTCGAGCATGGCGATGATCAATTCGTCCTTGCTCTTGAAGTTGGAATAGAACGCCCCGCGGGTGAAGCCCGCCGCGGCCGCGATCGCCTCGATGCTGGCGCCGCCGATGCCGTCTTCCTCGAACACGCGCGCGGCCGCCTCGAACAGCCTGTCGCGCGTATCGTCCCTGGTCGGCCTGGTTCTCACCCTTGACATCCCGGCAGCTTAGGGCAGAATGCAACTCGATACAACAATGTATCGAGTTGATAATTCCAAGGGATGGTTACGCCGGGCTGTGGGGCAGCCTTGCGTATTCGTATCATGCGGCAACCGATTGAGGTCACCATGAACGAGCAAGTGCAAGGCGCGAACGGCGATCCGTTGTTCAACCCGCTGTCGCCGGACTTCATCCGCGATCCCTATCCGCATTACGACCGGTTGCGCACGATGGATCCGATCCATGTGACGCCGTTCGGCCAGTTCGTCACCAGCCGCCACGCCGAGGTCAGCCTCGTGCTGCGCGACAGGCGTTTCGGCAAGGATTTCGTCGAGCGCTCGAAGCGCCGCTATAGCGAAAAGATCATGGACGTGTTCCGCAGCATGAGCCACTGGATGCTGCAGGCCGATCCGCCTGACCACACCCGCTTGCGGGGCCTGGTCGTGAAGGCCTTCACCGCCCGCCGCGTCGAGGACATGCGCCCGCGCATCCAGGAAATCGTCGACCAGACCATCGACGCCGTGATCGATCGCGGCCACATGGACCTGATCGAGGATTTCGCCTTCCGCCTGCCCGTCACCATCATCTGCGACATGCTCGGCATCCCCGAGGAGCACCGCGAAACCTTCTACAAGAGCTCGCGCGACGGCGGGCGGCTGCTCGACCCGGTGCCGCTCTCGCCGGAGGAGATCAGCCAAGGCAACGCCGGCAACCTGATGGCGCAGATGTATTTCCAGCAGCTGTTCGAGCTGCGCCGCCGCAGTCCCGGCGACGATCTCATCACCCAGCTCGTGCAGGCCGAGGAGGACGGCAACAAGCTCACCAACGAGGAATTGACCGCCAACATCATCCTCTTGTTCGGTGCCGGCCACGAGACCACCGTCAATTTGATTGGCAACGGCCTCTTGGCACTCCACCGCAATCCGGACCAGCTCGCGCTCCTGAAGGCGCGACCGGAGTTGATGGTGGGCGCGATCGAGGAATTTTTGCGCTACGATTCCTCGGTGCAGATGACCGGGCGCGTCGCGCTGGAGGACATCGACGATCTCGGCGGCGTGAAGATCCCCAAGGGCGAGACCGTGCTCTGCCTGCTCGGCTCGGCCAACCGCGATCCGGCGGTCTATCCTGACCGGCCCGACCGGCTGGACGTCACCCGCCAGAATGTGAAGCCGCTGTCGTTCGGCGGCGGCATCCATTTCTGCCTGGGGGCCCAATTGGCGCGCATCGAGGCCGAGATCGCCATCGCGACGCTGCTCCGCCGGCTGCCGGATTTGCGCATCGACGACGTCGTAAACCCGCAGTGGCGGCCGACCTTCGTGCTGCGCGGCCTGACGCGGCTGCCGGCGAGCTGGTGAGGGCGCTCAGCGTTAACCTCCGCGCGCAACAGTCGCTGTGACTTCGCCACACTTGCCCCTATATAAGGGGCTGTTCCGGCCCGCCTGAAGCCTTCCCAGGGCAAGGTCTGGTCCGGGCGCCGTTTTGGCCGAGGGGAGACCCGTGCAGACGACGCTGCTCGGATTGGCGATTGCCTTCATCATTGCGCTTTTGGCCGCGCTGATCGGGCCTTACTTCATCGACTGGAACCAGTTCAGGCCCCAGTTCGAGGCGGAGGCCAGCCGGATCATCGGCGTGCCGGTGCGGGTGGCGGGCGCGCTCGATGCACGGCTGTTGCCGGCGCCGACGCTGCGGCTGCGTTCGGTCACCTTCGGCGGCAACAACGATCTCGGCCGGCTGCGCGCCGACAAGCTCGACGTCGAGTTCAGCCTGGGCCCGCTCATGCGCGGTGAATGGCGTGCAACGGAGCTTTCGGTCGGCGGCATGGCGGTCGATCTCGGCCTGGACGCGCGCGGGCGGGTCGATCTGCCGTCCACTGCGAGCGGCGCCTTCAATCTCGGCTCACTCGCCATCGAGCGGCTCAATCTCACCGGCCGCATCGCCCTGCACGATGCCGCCAGCCGCTCGACGCTGGAGCTGAGCGATATCGCCTTTTCCGGCGACGTGCGCTCGCTCGCGGGCTCGGTGCGCGGGGACGGCCGCTTCACCGCCAATGGGGTGCGCTATCCCTTCCGCATCTCCTCCGGCCCGACCGCCGACGGCAACGCCACCCGCCTCCATCTCAACATCGATCCGGGCGAGCGTGCCATCCTCGCCGATCTCGAAGGCGTGCTCGCCTTCGAGAACCGCTTGCCGAAATTCGACGGCGCGCTGACGCTCGCCGTGCCCGCGACAAAGAAAGCAGGCGAGGCTGGGCCGATGCCCTGGAAGCTCACGACCAAGCTCAAGGCCGATCCGGCCGGCGCCAAATTCGACCAGATAGAGGCCAGCTACGGCGTCGAGGACGCCGCGCTGAAGCTCGGCGGTGTCGGCGACCTCAAATTCGGCGCCTCGCCGCTGCTGCGCGCGGTGCTCTCGGCGCGGCAGGTCGATGCCGACAAGCTGACGGCCAAGGATGCTGCCAAGGATGCTGCCAAGGACGATGCCGATCCGCAGCGCGTCCTACCGGCGCTGCGCGCAGGGCTGGCCGCGATCCCGCAGGCGCCGATCCCGGCGCAGTTCGAATTCAACTCCGACCAGATCATGCTCGGTGGCCGTCCGCTCCAGAACATCAGCGCCGAGCTTCAGACTGACGGACGGTCCTGGACCTTCCAGCGGCTCGAGCTGCGTGCGCCGGGCATGACGCAGCTCTCGCTCAACGGCGCAGCTCCCGGCGCCGACAGCTTTAGCGGCCGCCTCAACGTCGAGTCGTCCGATCCTGACACGCTGGTGGCCTGGCTTCAGGGCCGCAGCGAGGTCAACCGCCGCAGCACGCGGCCGCTGCGCCTTGCGGGCGACGTGACGATTGCCGCCAACCATCTCGCCATCGACAGGCTGAAGGCCGAGATCGAGGGCGGCGCGGTCGAAGGCCGTATCGCCTTCGTCCAGACCGGCGCCAGCAAGGGCTCGCGGATCGATGCCGAACTCAAGGCCGACCGTCTCGACCTCGACGCCGCTGCAAGTTTTGTGCGCGCGCTCGCCGGGCCGCAGGGCGAATGGCCGGAGGAGGCAAAGCTCTCGCTCAATATCGGCCGCGCCATCTCCGCAGGACAGGAGCTGCGGCCCTTCATGGCAAAGCTCGGCTACGGCCCGGCGTCGCTGTCGCTGGAACAGTTGCGGTTCGGCCAGGCCAGCGGCGTGACCACGGAGGCGAACGGCAGTTTTGATCGCACGAATGCCACCGGCAAGCTCGCCTTGAAGTCGTCAGCGAATTCGCTGCGCGAGCTGACCGCGCTGATCGAGCCGTTTGCGCCCGCGGTGCATGCGCGCTTCGATGCCATGCCGGCATTGCCAGGTGCGACGCGCCTGAAGCTCGACCTCAGCCTCGACAAGAACGCCGAGCATGCCGATCGCAGCAACGCCCGCGTTGTGTTCGATCTTGACGCGCCGCAGCTCAAGGCGACCGCGACGCTGGCCGCGCAGACGCCGGTGGCCGCCGTCAGCGGCATCGACATCGACCGCCTGCGCAACAGCGACTTCACGCTCGATTCGAAAGTATCGACGCCGCAGGCCGGCGCACTGGTGGCGCTGCTCGGTCTGGATCGCATCGTGGCCGCAGGTGAGGGCGCTTCGCAGTTCGAAGGCAAGCTGACTGGCACCTGGCAGAAGCCGCTGCAATTGAGTGCAAAACTCAGCGGCGGCGGGCTGGACGCGGATGCGCAAGGCAATTTTGACTGGTCGGCATCCAAGGGCAGTGCGAACCTGCGCGTGCGCAACGCCAATCTGGCGCCGCTGTTCGGAACCAGCTCCGCCGGCAAATCAGCGCAGAGCGTCAACCTGTCCGCGCGCGTTGGCCTGTCCGGCAATCGGCTGATCTTCGACGATCTCGACAGCACCGTTTCAGGCTCGCATCTGCGCGGTCATCTTGCGGTGACGCTGGATCAGGAACGGAGTGTCGATGGCGAGGTGGGCCTCGATTCGCTCGATGTTGCGCCGACGCTCGCGATGGCGATCGGCGCGGCCGGACATGATGCCGGCGAGCCGCTGAATGCGGGGCTCATCGGTGGCTGGCGCGGCCGCATCGCCTTCCAGGCGCTGCGCGGAACGCTGCCCGGCGGCATCGAGCTGCGCCCCTTCGCGGGCACGATCCGCGGCGACGGCCAGTCGCTCGCGCTCGATGCGCTCAAGGGCGGCATCGGCGGCGGCGAGATGTCGGCAAGTCTCGATGCGCGCAACGGCGCCAATGGCCTGGCGTTGAATGCGCGCATCGATCTCAGCAATGTCGATGCAGCGACGCTGCGCTACCGCGACCTCGCGCTGCCCAAGGGACGCGCCTCGATGCAGATGGCGCTGACGAGCCAAGGCCGCAGCGTCGCGGCGCTGACCGGTGCGCTCGCCGGCAACGGCACGGTGACGCTCGACTCCGCCGAGATTGCCGGCCTCAATCCCCGCGCGTTCGAGATCGCCATCCGCGCCAGCGACGGCGGCCAGGTCAGCGACGACAACAGGCTGCGGCAGCTGGTCGAGCCTGCGCTGTCGGCAGGCCCGATCGCGGTGGCCTCGGCGCAGATCCCGTTCACGATCCGCGATGGGCGGCTGCGCGTCGGCGCGACGCCGCTGGAAGCGAAGAACGCCCGCGCCATCGTCTCCGGCGGCTACGACATTCCCGCCGACCAGGCCGACATCCGCGCCAGCCTGACGCCGATCATGACCGGGCTCTCCGGCGCTCCGCCGGAGATTCAGCTGTTCGCGGCAGGCCCGCCCGACAAGCTGAGCCGCACCGTCGATCTCGCGCCGCTGTCCTCGTGGCTCGCGGTGCGCACGATCGATCGCGAGACCCGCCGGCTCGATGCGATCGAGCGTGGCGAGCCGCCGCCCGCCACCGCCGCGCTGCCGACGCTGGTCGCTCCCGATGCCGCGCCCGAGCCGGCGCCGGCCAATGTGCCGCTGCCGGGGCCGGATCCGCGCCGCGCGCCGGCCAAGTCAAAGGGACCACCGACGCCGAAAGCCCCGCACGCCGCCCCCGCCGCGCCGAGCCCACCGCTCGCAAGCCAGCAGCTTGCGCCGCTGCCGCCGCCGATCGACGTGAAGCCGGCTCCGGGCCCGCCGCCCGCCAAGCCCAAGCCAAAACCGCCGCTGGTGCTGACGCCGCAGAATCCGTAGCCAGATCAGTTTGCGCGGATTGGGCCGCGAACTCGCCCACCTCTCCCGCTTGCGGGAGAGGTCGACGCGCTCAAAGAGCGCGGCGGGTGAGGGCTCTTTCCTACGGGGAATATCCCGGTGGGGAAGCACCCTCTCCCCAGCCTCTCCCGCAAGCGGGATAGGGAGCGCATCTGCTTTGTTGCCTGCCGGTTAACCCATTCCCTCGCATTTGAATGAATTTTGGTCGGCAAAACTGATTTGCCGATTTTACTGAATTCTCGCGTTTGATCTCTAGCGTCGGTTCCTGAGGAATTCGGTGTCCTGCCACGAGCGGCGGGACAGCTCCCGAAGCGCTACCAAGAACTGGGGTTATCGAGATGAACGGGGCGAAGACGCTTCTACAGGATCTGGACGACGCGATCGCGCGCGGCACCGACGAAAGCCGGGCGAAGGCGTTGTGGCATGCGACCGACATCCTGATCACCGGCCGCTACAGCGATGACGAGATCAGCACGTTCGGCGAGGTCATCGGGCGGCTCGCCGACGAAATCGAGGTTGCTGCGCGGGTGCAGCTCTCGGAAGTGATGTCGGCGTGCGACCACGCCCCGTTCAACGTCATCGCAAAGCTCGCGCTCGACGACGAGATCGAGGTCGCCGGCCCCGTTCTGCGCGACTCCACGCGTATCGACGAGAAGATGCTGGTCGAGAGCGCCATGACCAAAGGCCAGGCGCATCTGCTCGCGATCGCCCAGCGCCAGTCGATCGGCGAGGCCGTGACCGACGTGCTGGTCAAGCGCGGCAACCAGGAGGTCGTGACGTCGGTTGCGAAAAACGAGGGCGCGCGCTTCTCCGGCTCGGGCCTGTTGCACATGGTGCGCCGCGCCGAGGGCGACTCGATCCTCGCCGAGCAGCTCGGCCTGCGCAAGGACGTGCCGCGCCACATCTTCCAGCAGCTGATCGCAAAGGCGTCGGAAGACGTCCGCCGCCGCCTCGAGACCGAGCGGCCCGAGATGATGGCGCAGATCCAGAGCTCGGTGACCGAGGTCACCGGCGACCTTCAGTCCAAGTTCGGTCCGTCCTCACGCAGCTATTTCGTCGCCAAGCGCGTGGTGACGACGCAGTACCGCCAGGGCAACCTCAACCAGGATTCGATCTCGAACTATGCGCGCCAGCACCGCTTCGACGAGGTGCAGATCGGCCTGTCGCTGCTGTCGGCGCTGCCGGTGGACGTGATCGAGCGCGCGCTGATGGACCGCAACCGCGAGATGATCCTGGTGCTGTGCAAGGCGCTCGATTTCTCCTGGGACACGACCATGTCGCTGCTGTTCCTCGGTGCCAAGGATCATCTGATCACGGCGCGCGAGCTCCAGGACAATGAGCGTGAGTACGGCCGCCTCAAGATCGAGACCTCGCGCAGCATCTTGAAGTTCTACCAGTCGCGCAAGAACAGCGCGGGTGCCGATGCGGGCCGTCAGCCCGAGCTCCAAGTTCACTGACAGGTACACTGAGGATAAGGGAGTATCTGCAATGTTGCCTCAATTCGGCACCGCGGTTCGCAAGAAGATCAACAAGTCGCCGGCCGCCGATCTCGGCGGCGGTGCGCCGGACAAGGCGTCGGTCGACGTCGCCTGGCTCGTGCTGGAAGCCGCCAACGACCTCGGCGACCACGCCGCGATCGAAGCCTGCCGCCGCGTCATCGACGCTGAGCTGAACGGCACGGTGGCACGCAGCGCGGATGTCGATCTCGTGCTGGGCTATTTCAGGTAAGGCTCGACCGTCGCGTCGGTAGCGGCTGCTTCCACGCCGTCATTGCGAGCGCAGCGAAGCAATCCAGAATCTTTCCGCAGCAGGCAGTCTCGATTGCTTCGCGGAGCCCGTCATCGGGCTGCGCTGCGCGCGGACCCGTTGGCTCGCAATGACGGTGGTTGTCCCTGCTCACCGCCGGATGCGGTAGATCACGACGTCCTCGCCGTGACGGTTCGTGTTCCGCTCCAGCAGATAGTGCGACTTCTCCAACACGCGGCGCGATGCGCCATTCCCGACATAGACGACGCCGATGAGGGATGACAGTGCGAGCTGTGACAGCCCGATGTCCGTCAACGCGCTCGCGATCTCGCTCGCAAATCCCTGGCCCCAGAATTCCCGCTTGAACGCGTAGGCAATCTCGATCTCGTCGACGTCGTCGACGAGGATGTGCCGGATTCCCGCCCGCCCGGCGAATGCCCCGTCTTTCGATCGCAGCGTCCACAGCCCGAAGCCATGCTCGTCCCAATGCGCCATGTTGGTGACGAGATAGGTCTTCGTGACCTCGGGCGCCCGCACCCCGCCGAGATAGCGGGACACCTCGGCATCGAGATGCAGCGCGACGAGGTCGGCGAGGTGATCTTCGTTCAACCTCTCGGCGGTCAGTCTGTCGGTGCTGAAGTGATCCATTGCAGACAGATAGCTGCATTTTGCACCGGATGTCACCACGCCAGCGGGGCACGAAAACTCCCGGAGCGTGTGAAGTGCTTCACACACACGTAGGCGCGCCGGATTTACGGTGTGCTCCAATTCCGCTCGCCAGGGGGCGATGACGGCGTCCTACACTCCGTTGCCACGCTGTTTCCGCGGAGATGGTCTTCATTGCTTCGTTGCAAGGACTCCTCGCAATGATGGGTGGAAGCGGCCATAGCCTAGACCGGGCCGTGCGAGCCGGGTGGGACCATGTAGAGCGTCATCGCGAAGATCGCGTAGATGCAGAGCAGGAGCGCTCCGACGAACCAGGCAGATTGTCCGCCGTTGGTGATGAAGCTAGTCACCACGGCGGCGATCATGACCATGGTCACGGCTCCCGGCCAGAATTGAAGGTCCATGGGCTGCGGGCCGACGAAATAGCTCAGCAACACGAGAACGGGTGCGACGAACAAGGCGATCTGGGATGCGCTTCCGAGCGCGATGCTCACGCTCATGTCGAGCCGGTTCCGGCGTGCCGCGGAAAACGCCACGGCCATTTCGGCCGCAGCGCCGACCAGGGCAACCACGATGAATCCGACGAATGCGGGGGTCATGCCGAGCGTTTCCGCAGCCTTCTGCACCGACTCGACGAAAATCTCGCTCACGAGCGCAACCAGCACCGTGACAATCCCCAGTGTCGGAACGGCGACCGCAACCGGTAGCGCCGGTCCGCCGCTCTCGCCATGGTCGCTGCTCGCAAACAGCTCCTTGTGCGTCTTCAGCGAGAACAGCAGGCTGAGACCGTAGGCCGCAATCAGCAGGACCGCCAAGGCGACGCTCAAGCGCTGCACCGTCGCCTCGTGTCCGGGAAAGTTGAGGTCGGCCACGGCCGAAGGGGATAGCAGAGCGATCGTGGCCATCAGCAGCAGCGCGGAATGGAGCCTGCCACCCGCCCGGTTGTACTCCTGCACGCGATGCCTCAGTCCGCCCAGAAACAGCGATGCGCCCAGCATGAAGAGCGAGTTGGTCACGATCGCACCCGCGATCGAGGCTTTGACCAGCATGTATTGACCGGCCTGCAACGCCGTGACGGCGATGATGAGCTCCGTGAGATTGCCAAGCGTGGCATTCAACAACCCGCCGACTGCATCACCGGTCTTCTCGGCCACGGCCTCCGTTGCGTGGCTGAGCAGGCTCGCGAGCGGCACGATGGCAATCACGGCCAGCACGAACAGCAGCGTATGCGCGTCCGGCATGATGTGCTCGAGCGCGATCACCACCGGCACGACGACCAGCATCCACAGAAGCGGGCTGTGCCGGATTTCCTTGAGCAGCGAATGCATGGTCCGTCCTTCGCGGTCAGGCCTGACGCTGCCGCCGCAGATGGGTCCGGTATTGATCTGGCTCAACGACCTGCGGGCCCTCGAACCGGCGCGAGGTTCGTCGATCCGACGAGCCTCGCACGCGTCTCAATAGCAGGGCGGATAGGGGTAATATCCACAAGCCCGGCGATAGCCATAGGCACCATAGGCTGCAGCTCCGGCCGCTGCTGCACCATAGTAGGCGCGCCGATGGACCCTGCGATTGACGCCAGCAACGCTTCCGGGCGTGAGCGGGCGTCCGACGCGGGCCTCGGCGGTGTCAACGGACACGGCGAGCGCATCCACCGGCGAGGTGCGGAACGACAGAGGCGCTGCCGTGAACAGCGCGGCGGCGACGAACAGTCCGATCAGCTTGGCATGTCCAGTCATGTGCTCTCTCCCTTTGCAGGACGACGAGAAAGCGTGACAGGCCGGTGAGGTGGACCATTGACCGAAATCAATGCGGTCGTAGTTCGAGGGGATCGCAAGCATCGCGCCGAGGGCGCATCTTGCCTTTCTTTCCACGATGCCATCATGCCGGTGTTTTGCCCGACGGGTCAACTGATTTTCCGAATTTTGGCCCAGTTGCCCCATCGACGGTCGGATGACGTTCGCACATGCGTAAGCCATTGATTTCACGACCCCCGTCTACTGTGCATGGGGTTGTTTTCGCAGTTTTTGTTTTGGAACGGGCTTTAGCCCGCGCCTAGCGCGACCGCGGCATTGTAGGTGACGAGGCTCGCCGCATAGGCCAGCACCAGCATGTAGGTGAAGGTCACGGCCATCCAGGCCCAGCTTCCGGTCTCGCGCCGGATCACGGCGAGGGTGGAGGCGCATTGCGGGGCGAAGATGTACCAGGCCAGCATCGACAGGGCGGTCGCGAGCGACCATTTCGTCGCCAGCACCTGGCCGATCTGCTCGGCCGCCTCCTTGCCGCCCTCGATCGCATAGACGGTGCCGAGCGCTGCGACCGCGACCTCGCGCGCCGCCATGCCGGGGATCAGGGCGACCGCGATCTGCCAGTTGAAGCCGACGGGCGCGAGCAGTGGCGCGAGCGCCTTGCCGATCATCGCAGCCAGGCTGAAGTCGATCGCCGGCTCGGTGGCGCCCACCGGCGGCTGCGGAAACGAGGCCAGGAACCAGATCAGCACCATCATCGAGAAGATCGTGGTGCCGGCACGCTGCAAGAACATCTTGGCGCGCGTGTAGATGCCGATCGCGATCGATTTCAGCCGCGGCATCTTGTAGTCCGGCAGCTCCAGCATGAACGGCGCCGGCGCATAGTCGCGCAGCATGAAGAATTTGATCAGGAACGAGACCACAAGCGCGCTGGTGATGCCGGCCGCATAGAGGCCGAACATCACGAGGCCTTGCAGGTTGATGAAGCTCCAGACGTCCCTGGCCGGGATGAAGGCGGAGATGATCAGCGTGTAGACCGGAATACGCGCCGAGCAGGTCATCAGCGGCGCGATCAGGATCGTGGTCAGTCGGTCGCGCTTGTTGTCGATGACGCGCGTTGCCATGATGCCGGGAATGGCGCAGGCAAAGCTCGACAACAGCGGAATGAAGGCACGGCCGTGCAGGCCGGCGCCGCCCATGATGCGGTCCATCAGGAACGCGGCGCGCGCCATGTAGCCGAAATCTTCCAGGAGCAGGATGAACAGGAAGATGATGATGATCTGCGGCAGGAACACGATGACGCTGCCGACGCCCGCGATCACGCCGTTCTGAAGGAAGCTCTGCAACAGACCGTCGGGGAGGGTGGCGTGGACGAACCCGCCGAGTACATCGAAGCCGGACTGCAGCAGCTCCATCAGCGGCTTCGCCCAGGCGAACACCGCCTGGAACATCACGAACAGGATCAGCGCGAGCACGATGAGGCCGGCGACCGGATGCAGCACGACGGCGTCGATCCGCGCGGTCCAGGTGTCGGGGCTCGCAGGCAGGCTGACGCAGTCGGCGATGATGCGGTCGGCCTCGCGCTGGGTCGCGCGCAATTCGCTGACGCTGAGCGCGCGCCAGCTGTTCTCCTGGGGCTCGGCGGCGAGTTTTGCCGCAATCTCGTCGGTCAGAGCCAGCAGATCGGCCGTGCCGCCCTTGCGCACCGCGATCGAGGTGACCACGGGCACGCCGAGCTCCTTGGCGAGCCGCTCCACGTCTACATCGATGCCGCGACGCGTCGCGATGTCGAACATGTTGAGCACGAGGATCATCGGCCGTCCCGTGCGCTTGAGCTCGAGCAGCAGGCGGATGGTCAGGCGCAGATTGGTCGAGTCGGCCACGCACAGCACGAGATCGGGCACTGTCTCGCCGGAGGCCTTGCCGAGCACGAAGTCGCGGGTGATCTCCTCGTCCGGGCTGCGGCCGCGCAGCGAATACGTGCCGGGCAGGTCGACCACGGAGACCTGGCGGCCGAGCGGGGTGACGAAGAAGCCTTCCTTGCGCTCGACCGTGACGCCCGGATAGTTCGCGACCTTCTGCCGGCTGCCGGTCAGGGCATTGAACAGCGAGGTCTTGCCGCTGTTTGGCGTGCCCACCAAGGCGAGATGCAGCAGGGGTAATTCCATGGGAGAAAATATCCGGCCGCTACCTAAGCGACGATGATGGCCATGGCTTCGCGACGACGGACCGCGATGGTGATGTTGTCGACCCGCACGGCGATCGGGTCGCGTCCGACCAGCCCCTCATGCAGGACCTCGACCTGGGCGCCCTCGACGAAGCCGAGCTCGATCAGCCGGCTCTCGAGCTCGATGTCCGAGAGCGCCGAGCCTGCCTCGCGGGCGGACAGATGCTGGATGACGCCGGTATAGCCACGCTGGGCCAGACCCAGCGGCATGTGCGGGCGTATGTCATTGGTGTCGGTCATGCCCTGTATTTTCAATGCAGGGCATTGAGGTCAAGCGCGCTCGCCCGCCGAAGCTGCACCTTAGAGTGATTTTAAAGTGCAGATCGCGGGGCGCTCCGGGAAAGCGCTCCGGCGGCTACTGGGCCGGGACCTTTTCCGGCTGGACGGCCATGGCGCGGCTCTTGAAGTAGTCCAGAACGAACAGGCGGATCGCCGAGGACAAATTGCCCTGCTGGCGGGCGCCGTCGATCTCGCCGACGAGCTCGGACAGCGTCATGTTGCGCAGGCCCGAGATCTCCTTCATGCCGTTCCAGAACGCCTCTTCCAGGCTGACGCTGGTCTTGTGGCCGGCGACGACGATCGATCGTTTCACGACGGGCGACTTCATGGCTGCTCCTCGCGATCGATCCGGTGCTGGTCCAGATGCTCCTTCGCCTGGTCCGCCCGCTTCTCCGCCGCCGACCGCTCCGCCTTCGTGCGACCGAACTTCGCCCGGTTGGCGTCCGCCTGCTTCGCCGAGGCTTCCCGCTCGGCGCGCTTCCTGAAACGATTCAGGTTGATGACGTTCCCCATGCCGTGTCTCCATCACCCGATCCTCTCTGCGCCGGATGAAACATTCAGAAACAGGGCGCCGCATTGCGCCCCAAAAGACTTGATCGCCATTAGCTCGTCCTCGTAATCGGCCCCTCGGGCCATCAAACGATGAATTAGCCCCGTCAAGGGCAGAGGGGCTGCGTAACACGCCGCCCCGCCGCAACATTGACGGTAATCAAATCCCGCGCTCAAAGCCCTATATTTCTGCGGGTCCGGCGTCCGTATCACTACGGATGGCTATCGGAATTCGGAATTTTATCCCGGGCTGGTCATCTTCTCGGGGCGTACCAGGCGGTCGAATTCATCCGCCGAGACGAAGCCGAGTCGCAGCGCCTCTTCCTTCAGCGTGGTTCCGTTGGCATGCGCCGTCTTGGCCACCTTGGCCGCATTGTCGTAGCCGATTTTGGGCGCGAGCGCCGTCACCAGCATCAGCGAGCGCTGCATCAGCTCCTTGATGCGCTTCTCGTCGGCGCGGATGCCGCTGACGCAATGTTCGGTGAAGGAGCGCGCAGCGTCCGCCATCAGGCGGATCGAGTGCAGCATGTTGTAGGCCAGCACGGGCTTGAAGACGTTGAGCTCGAAATGGCCCTGGCTGCCGGCGACGGTGATCGCGGTGTGATTGCCGAACACCTGGCAGCAGACCATGGTCATCGCCTCGCACTGGGTCGGATTGACCTTGCCCGGCATGATCGAGGAGCCCGGCTCATTCTCCGGCAGGATCAGTTCGCCTAGCCCTGAGCGCGGGCCGGATCCGAGCAGGCGGATGTCGTTGGCGATCTTGAACAGGCCCGTCGCCAGCGAATTGATGGCGCCGTGCGCCAGCACATAGGCATCGTTCGAGGCCAGCGCCTCGAATTTGTTGGCGGCGCTGGTGAAGGGGAGCTTCGTGATCCCGGCAACGTGCTTAGCGAACAGTTTTGCAAAGCGCGGCTTCGAGTTGAGGCCGGTGCCGACGGCGGTGCCGCCCTGCGCCAGCGGATAAAGCTCCTTCACCGCGCCCTTGAGGCGGGTGATGCCGCTCTCGACCTGCGCGGCATAGCCGGAAAACTCCTGGCCGAGCGTCAGCGGCGTCGCGTCCTGGGTGTGGGTCCGGCCGATCTTCACGATTTTGGCGAACTCCTTCTCTTTCTTGCGCAGCGCGCGGAGCAGCTCACCGAGCGCAGGAACGAGATCCGCAGTGATGCGGCTCGCCGCCGCGATATGCATCGCCGTGGGAAAAGAGTCGTTCGACGACTGGCTCATGTTGACGTGATCGTTGGGATGCACCGGCTTCTTGGTGCCGAGCTCGCCGCCGAGCAGCTCGTTGGCACGGTTGGCGATGACCTCGTTGAGGTTCATGTTGGTCTGGGTGCCCGAGCCGGTCTGCCACACCACCAGCGGGAAATGATCGTCGAGGCTGCCGTCGATCACCTCGCGCGCGGCACGGATGATGGCATTGGCGCGGCGCTGGTCGAGCAGGCCGAGCTCGCGGTTGGACTGTGCTGCGGCGAGCTTGACGATGCCGAGGGCATGCACGAGCGAGATCGGCATGCGATCCGTCCCGATGCGGAAATTCTGCCGCGAGCGCTCGGTCTGCGCCCCCCAATAGCGGTCGGCGGCGACCTCGATCGGACCAAAACTGTCGGTCTCGGTGCGGGTGGCGGGGCGAGCAGTCTTCGAGCGGGCAGTTTTGGCCATGAGCACATCCATTCCGCCGCGCGAAATGCCGCGCGGGCCTCTTGATATGCTCTTCTATATAGGGAGTCTGGCCGTGTGCGACGGGGGCGGGCCCAACCTAGATCATTTCTTGCGGAAACGATCGAGCCGCACGACTTCGGCGCCGCCCTGGTTTGGGGCCGCCGGCTCCTCCGCGCTTTCCGCCGGCTCAGCGGCAGACGCGGGGACCGCGACGGCCGACGGTGCGGGTGCTGCCGGCAAACTCTCGGGCGCCACCTCGGCGACGTCGGAGGTGTCGAACTGGAGTCCGAATTTCACGGACGGATCGAGGAAGCTCTTGATGGCGCTGAACGGCACCACCAGTCGCTCTGGAATGCCGCCGAAGGACAGGCCGACCTCGAACCGGTCCTCGAGCACGGTCAGATCCCAGAACTGGTGCTGGAGGATGATCGTCATCTCTTCCGGATATTGCGCGAGCAACCGCGACGACAGCTTCACGCCCTCGGCCTTCGACACGAAGGTGATGAAGAAATGGTGCTCACCCGGCAGGCCATGGGCCGCGGCATCGGTCAGCACCTTGCGCAGCACACCGCGCAGCGCGTCGCGGGCCAGCACATCGTATCGGATATGATCGGTCGCCATGGTGGTCCTGTTGCATCCCCGAAGCCGGACCCTGCCGGTCCGACTCGCCAAGCCGCAATAGTATCGCGCCTGACGGGTCAGCAGGAGTCCCCGCCGTGGAAGAAATCAAAAAGCAAAGTGGAGGCTTCTGTTGCCAGGTGCCTCCGAACCCCGCCTAGCGGAGCTTAACCCGCTAGGACTTTAGAGTGGTCTTTCAAACTGCGTTACGCAGCCTGAGCAACCGGAGCAAAGTTGTCGTTGGCAACTATTGCAGTAGCCCGATAACGGCGGAACAATACCGGGAAAAAGTACGCCCTTTACGCCCTCGTCGATCCTATTTCGCCCCCGCCAAAGCCCGCTTCTAGGCCTGCCCGTGGGTGGGCTTTGGTGGAGGCGCCGGGTACCGCCCCCGGGTCCGAATGGTTTATTGCGACGACCGTTTATTTCCATAGCCGGCGAACCGGCATCCCCAATATAGGGCGCAAAGCTTTCGAAAAACAGGGGTTTCGAGCGAATTGGCTGCGGTTCCTTTGGATAGTTCGGGCCCGTCTTGGCCGTGGCGCGATCCTCGTTCCTAAGCGTCTGACATGTCCCCGGATTCAGCACTGGCCGTCCAAGACCGCGGCGGCGGCGCCGGAGATGCACCGTATCGCGGTCGAGGTGCATCACTGGATGAGCGACAGCCGTTCACTGACGCCTATGCGATCGTGCACCTCTCGTCCGGTGCGAACGTGCTTATCGTGACGTTAATGGGCTACGGCGGCGAGCGCCCTGCGACCGATCGCACAATTGCTGCACTGCTCCTGACCGCGATGGTTGCGGTGATCGCATCGGTTTCGCGCATCAATCCACTCTGGTTCCTGCATGCTGGGGGTTGTTGGGTTTTGCTGGCATTGTGTGATGAAAATCGCTAGGCAATGATCCGGGCGGGGGATCCAGTTCCAGCCGATTTAGAACAACAGTGCTCGTGACTTACGGGTCGCGGAGGAGACAGGCATG
Organism: Bradyrhizobium zhanjiangense; assembly: GCF_004114935.1. NCBI lineage: Bacteria > Pseudomonadati > Pseudomonadota > Alphaproteobacteria > Hyphomicrobiales > Nitrobacteraceae > Bradyrhizobium > Bradyrhizobium zhanjiangense. The sequence goes on along the minus strand of NZ_CP022221.1, from coordinate 7,890,379 downwards.
GCCGACACGATGGGCCACTCAGCGACAGCCACTCGAAACACAAAGCTGGCGCTCGGTTTTTGTCTGCTGGCGATTGCGCCGCAGATTTTCGAATTGATCTGGTCGATCGGGACGATCTTCGGCTGGGGCACCGGCCGCGGCCCGGCAACGGTCGTCACCAGCCACGCGACGGCGCTGCTCGCCGGAGCGCCCAGCGCGATCTTCGGGTCGCTCGGTGGCGGTGCCAAGAAGGTGTCGACCGAGGTGCTGCTGGCACTGATCTATTCCTATCCGCTATTTGTGGTGGCGATCCTCACGCTGTTCATGACGATCCGGTCGGCGCAGGACTATGTCGGCGGCATCGTCCTGATGGCGGTCGCCCTGTTCGCGCTATGGGCGTCGAGTGATTTGCAGGGCATGCGCGGCTTCTCCTTCGGCGCGGGGACCGCGCCGCGCATGTTCGGCGGCCTGCTGGTCGCCTTGTCCGCCGGCATCGCCTTGACGGGCCTCCTGACGGAGGGAGCCCCGCTTTCCCATTACTCCTGGCGGGGACCGCTGTTTGTGGTGGCGGCGATCCTCTTCTTTGCGCTGGCGATCCGGCCCCTCGGCCTCGTGGTCACGGCCTTCCTAAGCTTCATGATCGCGGCGACCGGATCGAATGAGACGCGCTGGCTTGAAGCGGCGATCGTCGGCGCCTGCCTGACGGTTGGTTGCGCGATCCTGTTTCCATACGTGCTCGGGCTGCCGATGCCGATGTTTCCGCGTTTCCTGATCCAGTGAGGGCGTGATGGATATCTTTGCCAACCTCGCTCACGGCTTCGCCGTCGCGTTCTCCCCGATCAACCTTCTGATGTGCCTGATCGGCGCCCTGGTCGGGACGCTGGTCGGCGTGCTCCCGGGCATCGGCACCATCGCAACGGTCGCGATGCTGCTGCCGATCACCTTTGGATTGCCGCCAGTCGGCGCGCTGATCATGCTCGCCGGCATCTATTACGGCGCCCAGTACGGCGGCTCGACCACGTCGATCCTGGTCAACATACCCGGTGAGGCGACATCGGTCGTCACCGCCATCGACGGCCACCAGATGGCGAGGCAAGGCCGCGCCGGCCCGGCGCTGGCGATCGCCGCGATCGGCTCGTTCTTCGCCGGCTGCGTCGCGACCGTCTTGATTGCCGTCCTCGGCGCGCCGCTCACGAAACTCGCGCTGGCGTTCGGCCCGGCCGAATATTTCTCGCTGATGGTGCTCGGCCTGATCTTCGCGGTGGTGCTGGCCAAGGGCTCGGTGCTGAAGGCGATCGCCATGATCGTATTCGGTCTGTTGCTCTCGATGGTCGGCTCGGACATCGAGACCGGCGCCTCGCGCATGGCCTTCAACATTCCGGAACTCGCCGACGGCCTCGGCTTTGCGACGGTGGCGATGGGCGTATTCGGTTTTGCCGAGATCATCCGCAATCTCGACGCTGGCGCCGAGATGAGCCGCGATCTCGTGCAGCAGAAGATTACAGGTCTGATGCCGACCAGGAAGGATCTGGTCGACTCGACGCCCGCCATCCTGCGCGGCACCGTACTCGGCTCGATCCTCGGCATCTTGCCCGGCGGCGGTGCGACCATCGCATCATTCGGGGCTTATACGCTCGAGAAGAAGCTCGCCAAGAACCCGTCGCGGTTCGGCCGCGGCGCGATTGAAGGCGTGGCCGGGCCGGAGAGTGCCAACAACGCCGCGGCGCAGACCTCCTTCATCCCGCTGCTCACCCTCGGCATCCCGCCGAACGCGGTGATGGCGCTGATGGTGGGCGCGATGACCATCCACGGCATCGTGCCGGGTCCGCAGGTGATGCAGAAGCAGCCGGATCTCGTCTGGGGCATGATCGCCTCGATGTGGATCGGCAATCTGATGCTGATCATCATCAATCTGCCGCTGGTCGGAATCTGGGTCCGGCTGCTGCGCGTGCCGTACCGGCTGATGTTTCCCTCGATCGTGATCTTCTGCGCGATCGGCATCTATTCGGTGAACAACGCGCCGGTCGACGTCATCCTCGCGGGTGTGTTCGGCCTCGTCGGTTACTGGCTGATCAAGCACGATTTCGAGCCGGCGCCCCTGCTGCTCGGCATGGTGCTGGGACCGCTGATGGAAGAGAACCTGCGCCGTGCGCTGCTGATCTCGCGCGGCGACTGGAGCGTGTTCCTGACGCGTCCGTTGTCGGCAGTGCTGCTCGCGGTGGCGGCGACTCTTCTTGTCCTTACGGTGCTGCCGGTCTTGCGCGCCAAGCGCGATGAGGTGTTCACCGAGTCCGAGAACTGAGGCGCCGCCCTGCGTCGGCGCCGCGCCCTGCGTCGGCGCGCCGCATTCGGAAGTCGAATCGACTTGTGTGACGGCTTCGTGAAATGAAAATGCCGGCCTTGTGGCCGGCATTTTTGTTTGTTTCCCGGAGATCGAGATGACTGTCATTCGCGCGCTTGCGGGCGCATGTGCCGCGGCGTTCGCATCGTTGTGCGTCCTTGCCGCACCGGCTGAGGCGCAGACCTATCCGACGCGCAGCATCACCATGATCGTGCCGTTTGCGGCCGGCGGACCGACCGACGTCGTCGCGCGCATCGTCACCGCACACATGGCGCAGACGCTGGGGCAGAGCATCATCATCGAGAACGTGGTCGGCGCCGGCGGCACCACCGCCACAACGCGCGCCGCGCGTGCGGCCAATGACGGCTATACGCTCATCACCGGACATATGGGCACGCATGCCGCCTCCGTGCCGCTCTATCCGAAACTCGCCTATCATCCCGAGAAGGACTTCGAGCCGGTCGCGCTGCTCGCGGGCACGCCGATCCTGATCCTGGCGCGCAAGGATTTTCCGCCGAGGGACCTCAAGGAGTTCGTCACCTATGTGAAGGCGAATGCCGAGAAGGTGAATGCCGCGCATGCCGGCGTCGGCTCGGTCTCGCACGCCTCATGCGAGCTTCTGCACTCCATCCTCGACATCAAACCGGTCGGTGTGCCCTTCAATGGCACGGGTCCCGCGATGAACGCGCTGGTGGCGGGACAGGTCGACTACATGTGCGACCAGATCGTCAACGCCGTCCCGCAGATCAATGCCGGCACCATCAAGGCCTATGCGATCGCAACGGCGGAGCGCAATCCGTCGCTGCCGAGCGTGCCGACGACGGCGGAAGCCGGCCTGCCGGCATTCCAGGCCCAGGCCTGGAATGCGATGTTCGCACCGAAGGGAACCTCGCCGGCGATCGTGGCGAGCCTGAACGCCGCCGCCATCAAGGCGCTCGACGACGAGACCGTGCGCAAGCGCCTGCTCGAGCTCGGCAGCGTCATTCCGGGGCCTAAGGACCGTACGCCGGAGGCGCTGGCGACCCTCGTCAAGAACGAGATCGCGAAGTGGAGCCCGGTGCTCAAGCCGGCAACTTAGCCAGCAGGATCAAGCTGATAGGTGAGGGGCGGAATGCCGAGTTCCGCCCCTTGTCGTTTGCGCCGGGAACGCTCACTTTTCCGGGTATAATCGGTGCGGGCAGCGAATCGCCGCTGTCGCAGCGCAGAGGCGGCCGTTAAGTTTCCCGCCTCCCAAAGGCTCACGACACATGCACCAGTATCAGGACCTGCTCGAGCGGATTCTTTCAGACGGCGCCGAGAAGACGGACCGGACCGGCACCGGCACGCTGTCGGTGTTCGGCCACCAGATGCGCTTCGATCTGTCCGCCGGCTTTCCGATGCTGACCACCAAGCGGCTGCCGCTGAAAGCGATCGTGCACGAGCTGCTCTGGTTTCTGAAGGGCGACACCAACATCAAATATCTGCGCGACAACGGCGTCACCATCTGGGACGAATGGGCCGATGCCAATGGCGATCTTGGCCCGGTCTACGGCCATCAGTGGCGCTCCTGGCCCGCGCCTGATGGCCGCAGCATCGACCAGATCGCGAACGTTATCGACATGATCAAGCGCAATCCGGACTCGCGCCGCCTGATCGTCTCGGCCTGGAATCCGGCCGAGGTCGACAAGATGGCGCTGCCGCCGTGCCACTGCCTGTTCCAGTTCTACGTCGCCAATGGCAGGCTGTCGTGCCAGCTTTATCAGCGCTCGGCCGACGTGTTCCTCGGCGTGCCCTTCAACATCGCCTCCTATTCACTGCTGACGATGATGGTCGCGCAGGTCACCGGCCTCAAGCCGGGCGATTTCGTGCATTCGTTCGGCGATACGCATCTCTATTCCAACCATCTGGAGCAGGCGAAGCTCCAGCTCACCCGCGCGCCGCGCGCGTTGCCGGTGATGCGGATCAACCCCGAGGTGAAGGACATCTTCTCCTTCCGCTTCGAGGATTTCGAGCTCGTCGGCTACGATCCGCATCCGCACATCAAGGCGGAAGTCGCGGTCTAGCGTCCTATGTCGCTCAACATCCGTCGCGCACAGCCCGGAGAAGCCGGGCTCGTTCTTTCCTTCATCCGTGAACTCGCCGAATACGAGAAGCTTTCACACGAGGTCGAGGCGACCGAGGCTGACATCGCGGACGCGCTGTTCGGCGACAGGCCGCAACTCTATTGCGCGATCGCCGAATGGAACGGCGAGGCGGTCGGTTTTGCGGTGTGGTTTGCGAATTTCTCCACCTTCAGCGGCCGGCACGGCATCTATCTCGAAGACCTCTATGTGCGGCCGTCGCATCGGGGCAGGGGCCTCGGCAAGGCGCTGCTGGTCTATCTCGCGAAGGAATGCATCGATAACGGCTGGTCGCGCCTGCAATGGGCGGTGCTCGACTGGAACGCGCCGTCGATCGCGTTCTACAAATCGCTCGGTGCCGTCATGATGGACGACTGGACGCTGTGTCGCGTCACCGGGCCAGCGCTGACACGACTTGCCGGGAGCGCGACCTGATGGAGATCGTTTTCGTCGTCGCGATCGCCGAGAACGGGGTCATTGGCGCAGGCAACGCGATCCCGTGGCGCTTGAAATCCGACATGGCGCGCTTCAAGGCGCTCACGATCGGCAAGCCCGTGATCATGGGGCGCAAGACCTTCGAATCTCTGCGCCGGCCGCTGCCGGGCCGCACCAACATCGTGATCACGCGCGATGCGGGGTATCGCGCCATCGGGGCCATCGTCACAACATCGGTGGCGGATGCAAACGAGGTTGCGCGGGGCGACGCCCTGCGGCGTTCGGTCGCCGAGATCGCGGTGATCGGCGGCGCCGAGATCTATCGGCAGTTGCTCGATCGCGCCGATCGCCTCGAAATCACTGAAGTGCATGCGCGGCCCGAAGGCGACACGCATTTCGACATCGACAAGGCGGAGTGGGATGAGGTGGCACGCATCCGGCATCCTGCCGGCCCCGACGACAGCGCCGACTTCTCCTATGTGACATATCGTCGGCGGGCGGCCCATTAACCGCATTCGCCAATGTTTACATTGACTTTTTCGTGCCCGAGCATAGCTCGGAAGACAGTCAGGGCTGCGTTGTAAGGGACCTGCCCGTCCCCTATAAAGCCGGACCGGACAAGCGGGCGGGGGGCATTTCCACCCTGCCGAGGAGAGCGTCGTATGCCGTGGAAGAATCAGGGCGGTGGCCCGTGGGGCTCGGGTCCAAAGGGACCATGGGGCTCAGGCCCGCAACCGGTCGGGCCGAGGCCGCCGGATCTGGAAGACCTTCTGCGACGCGGCCAGGACCGCCTCCAGCAGATCATGCCCGGCGGCTATTTCTCCGGCGTGGGCATCACGCTGATCATCCTGCTCATCGTCGCGTTCTGGCTGCTGTCGGGCTTCTTCCGCGTGCAGTCCGAAGAGCTCGGCGTCGTGCTGCGCTTCGGCAAGCATGTCCGTACGGTGCAGCCGGGCCTGAATTACCATCTGCCCTATCCGATCGAGACAGTACTGCTGCCCAAGGCGCTACGCGTCAACACCATCTCCATCGGCATGACGCTGATCGACGATCCGGCGCGGCGCGGCCGCTCCATACGTGACGTCCCGGAAGAGAGCCTGATGCTGACCGGCGACGAAAACATCGTTGACGTCGACTTCACCGTGCTCTGGCGCATCAAGCCGGATGGCGTCGGCGACTTCCTCTTCAACATCCAGAATCCCGAAGGCACCGTGAAGGCAGTCGCCGAGAGCGCGATGCGCGAGGTGATTGGTCGCTCGCAGATCCAGCCGATCCTGACCGGGGCGCGCAATGTCACCGAACAGGGCGTGCAGGAGCTGATCCAGAAGACCCTCGACAGCTATGGCGCGGGCATTCTCATCACCCAGGTGCAGATGCAGAAGGTCGATCCGCCGGCGCAGGTGATCGACGCCTTCCGCGACGTGCAGGCTGCACGCGCCAATCTCGAGCAGCTGCAAAACGAGGCGCAGACCTACGCCAACCAGGTGGTCCCGCAGGCGCGCGGACGGGCGGCCAAGATCCTCCAGGACGCCGAAGGCTACAAGGAGCAGGCGGTCGCCGAGGCCAAGGGCCAGAGCGCGCGCTTCCTGAAAGTGTACGACGAATACAAGAAGGCGCCCGACGTGACGCGAGAACGGATTTATCTGGAGACGATGGAGCGCGTGCTCGGCGGTGCCGACAAGCTCGTCTATGACGGTGGCCCCTCGGGCCAAGGCGTCGTGCCCTATCTGCCGCTTCCCGAACTGGCGCCCAAGCGGGCACCTATGACCGGTCCGCAGTCGAGCGGAGGCAGCCGATGAGGTCTCCGGTTACAGGTTTCGTCTCGCTGCTCGGGCTGCTTCTGATCCTGATCGTGGCCTACATGTCGCTGTTCACGGTGCAGCAGACTGAGCAGACCATCGTGCTCCAGTTCGGCAAGCCTGTCGACGTCGTCACCGTGCCCGGCCTGCATTTCAAGGCGCCGTGGAATTCGGTGATCAACATCGACAAGCGGATCCTCGACCTGGAGAACCCGTCGCAGGAAGCGATCGCCTCCGACCAGAAGCGGCTGGTGGTCGACGCCTTCGCGCGCTACCGCATCAAGGACGCGCTGCGCTTCTATCAGAGTGTCGGCTCGATCCAGGCTGCCAACATTCAGCTGACCACGCTCTTGAACGCGGCGCTGCGCCGCGTGCTCGGCGAAGTCACCTTCATCAACGTGGTGCGCGACGACCGCGAAAAGCTGATGCTGCGCATCCGCGACCAGCTCGACCGCGAGGCCGATGGCTACGGCATTCAGGTCGTCGACGTCCGGATCCGCCGCGCCGACCTGCCGGAGCAGAACAGCCAGGCGGTCTACCAGCGCATGAAGACCGAGCGTGAGCGCGAGGCCGCCGAGTTCCGTGCACAGGGTGGCCAGAAGGCTCAGGAGATCAAGTCCAAGGCCGACCGCGAGGCGACCGTCATCGTCGCAGAAGCCAATTCGCAGGCTGAGCAGACCCGCGGTGCGGGCGATGCCGAGCGCAACCGCCTGTTTGCGGAAGCCTACAGCAAGGACGCCGACTTCTTCGCCTTCTACCGGTCGATGACGGCCTATGAGAACGGGTTGCGTTCGAACGACACCCGCTTCCTGTTGCGGCCGGACTCGGATTTCTTCCGGTACTTCGGTAGCCCGTCCGGCAAGACGGCGACCGAGACGCCGGCGAAGCCGTAAGCTAGACAAGGGCGGCCGGTCTGGCCGCCCTTTGTCCAGACAAGAACAGCATAACGGGAGGTTCCATTCCGATGAGGTCCATTGCGTTCGCCGACTTCCTCATCGGCCTAGGCATCCTGTTCGTGCTCGAAGGCTTGATGTTCGCGGCAAGTCCCAACTGGATGCGCAAGGCCATGAAGAGCGCCATCGCCACGCCGGACAACATCCTGCGGGCGGTCGGGATCGGTTCGGCCGTGGCCGGCCTGATCCTGATCTGGGTGATGCGGCGCCCGGTTTAGGCGTCATGCCAACGCCAAAGTGAAGGCGAACGACTGGTTTTCGCCGTATTATCGGGGTGTTGAGACCCGTTAAGCTCTGCGCTTGCGCCGTCCCCCCGTTCGAGCGCAGTCTGGCGCCGAACCCCCTATTCTCTGGAGATCACAATGACCGCTGCCACCATTGCCCCGTCCCGCTTGCGCCATTGGGTGCGAACTGGGCTGGCCGCGCTCGCCATCGGTGCTTTCGGCGCGTTCGGCACGCCGGCTCATGCGCGTGGACCGGACGGCATCGCCGACGTCGCCGAGAAGGTGATCGACGCGGTCGTCAACATCTCCACGTCGCAGACCGTCGATGCCAAGGGCGGCGGCAGCAACACCATGCCGCAACTGCCGCCCGGCTCGCCCTTCGAGGAGTTCTTCGACGACTTCTTCAAGAACCGCAGGGGTCCCGGCGGTGGCAGCAAAGGCGGTGACAACAATCCGCCGCGCAAGACCAATTCGCTCGGCTCCGGTTTCATCATCGACACATCAGGCGTGGTCGTCACCAACAACCACGTCATTGCTGATGCCGACGAGATCCACGTCATTCTCAACGATGGAACCAAGATCAAGGCCGAACTGGTCGGCGTCGACAAGAAGACCGACCTCGCCGTGCTCAAGATCAAGCCGCCGAAGCCGTTGGTCGCGGTGAAGTTCGGCGACTCCGACAAGCTGCGCCTCGGCGACTGGGTGGTCGCGATCGGCAACCCCTTCAGTCTCGGTGGCACGGTCACGGCCGGTATCGTCTCGGCCAAGAACCGCGACATCTCCTCAGGGCCATATGACAGCTACATCCAGACCGACGCCTCCATCAACCGCGGCAATTCCGGCGGCCCGCTGTTCAACCTCGACGGTGACGTCATCGGCGTCAACACGCTGATCATCTCGCCCTCCGGCGGCTCCATCGGCATCGGCTTCGCCGTGCCGTCGAAGACCGTCGTGGGCGTCGTCGACCAGCTCCGGCAGTTCGGCGAGCTGCGCCGCGGCTGGTTAGGGGTGCGCATCCAGAGCGTCACCGACGAGATCGCCGAGAGCCTCAGCATCAAGCCCGCGCGTGGCGCGCTGATCGCCGGCGTCGACGACAAGGGCCCGGCCAAGCCCGCCGGCATCGAGCCCGGCGACGTCGTCGTCAAGTTCGACGGCAAGGACGTCAAGGACCCGAAGGACCTGTCCCGCGTCGTCGCCGACACGGCGGTCGGCAAGGAGGTCGACGTGATCATCATCCGCAAGGGCCAGGAGCAGACCAAGAAGGTCACGCTCGGCCGCCTCCAGGATCCCGAGAAGGTTCAGGCCGCGGTGAAGACCGACGAACCCGCGCCCGAGAAGCCTGTGACGCAGAAGGCGCTCGGTCTCGATCTGGCAACGCTGAGCAAGGATCTGCGCACGCGCTACAAGATCAAGGACACCGTCAAGGGCGTGGTCGTCACCAGTGTCGACGCCAATTCCGACGCTGCCGAGAAGCGGCTGTCCGCCGGCGACGTCATCGTCGAGGTGGCGCAGGAGGCGGTGTCTAGCGGCGCCGAGATCCAGAAGCGGGTCGACCAGCTCAAGAAGGACGGCAAGAAGTCGGTGCTGCTGCTCGTCTCCAATGCCGACGGCGAGCTGCGCTTCGTGGCGCTGAGCGTGCAGTAGGAGACGCTTAGCACTCACTGTCATGCCCCGCGAAGGCGGGGCATCCAGTACGCCACGGCCTCTCCGTATCCTCCTCGCATGGTCTCTGGAATACTGGATCACCCGCTTTCGCGGGTGATGACAGCGGAGAGGAGGCTCTAAGCCTCCACGAACTCCTCGCGCCGATATCCCTGCGCATAGAGCAGCGCGGTGAGATCGCCGTGATCGATCCGCGCCGCCGCCGCAGCAGCCACCGCCGGCTTGGCATGATACGCCACGCCCAGCCCGGCCGCCTGGATCATCCCAAGGTCATTGGCGCCGTCGCCGACCACGACCGACTCGAGGTCGTCGAGATCGAACGATTCCATCAGATCCACCAACGTCGCGAGTTTCGCGGCGCGGCCCAAGATCGGTTGCTTCACCTCGCCCGTGAACTTGCCGTCGCGTACCACGAGCTCGTTGGCGCGGTTTTCCTGAAAGCCGAGCTTGGCGGCGACCGCGGTCGTGAACAGCGTGAAACCGCCCGAGACGAGACAGGTGTAAGCGCCGTGCGCGCGCATGGTCGCGACCAGCTCACGGCCGCCGGGGGTCATCGTGATGCGCTTGGCCAGCACCTCGTCGACCGCGCTGGCGGGCAGATCCTTGAGCAGCGCAACGCGCTCGCGCAGCGCCGGCTCGAACTCGATCTCGCCGCGCATCGCGCGTTCGGTGATGGCGGCCACATGCGCCTTCACCCCGACGAAGTCGGCGAGCTCGTCGACGCATTCCTGGCCGATCATGGTGGAATCCATGTCGGCGAGAAAAAGCTTCTTGCGCCGGAAGCCGACTGGCTGCACGACGATGTCGATGGGCAGGTCGCCGCGAAGCTCGCGGAGCCGCTGCTCGATGGCGTGGCGGTCGCCTTCGAGGTTACTGTCGGCGCCGAAGGGAATGTCGACCGCAACCCCGTCGAACAGCCAATGCGCGGGAGCTGCCTTTGGCAGCACGGCGCGGGCGCCGTCGACGATGGTAGAGTCGAGCGCAGGATTGTCAGGATTGCAGATCAGCGTGGCGACGAGGGACATTTGAGGTTTTCGTGAGCGAGGGGCAAGTCAGCAGAGGGCATGTTGGCAAGGCCGTGCTTATCGCAGGCCCGACCGCCAGCGGCAAGTCGGCGCTGGCGCTCGAGCTTGCGCTCGCCACCGGCGGTGTCGTCATCAACGCCGATTCCATGCAGGTCTACCGCGACCTGCGCACCATCACGGCACGGCCGACAGGGGCGGATGAGGCGCTCGCGCCGCATCGTCTCTATGGCCACGTCGATGCGGCCGTGAATTTCTCGGCCGGTGCCTGGGTGCGCGACGCGGCGAGGGTGCTGGAAGCGGCGACGGCCGAAGGCCGCCTGCCGATCTTCATCGGCGGCACCGGGCTCTATTTCAAGGCACTGACGGCGGGCCTTTCCGTGGTGCCGCAAATTCCCGCCGAGGTGCGCGGGGACGTGCGCGCGCGGCTGGAACGGAACGGCGTCGAGGCGCTGCACGCGGAACTCGCACACCGCGATCCGCGCGCGGCCGAACGATTGAATCTGCGCGACCGCACCCGGATCGCGCGCGCGCTCGAAGTGGTCGAGGCGACCGGCCGTTCGCTGCTCGACTGGCACGGCGAGGGCCAGCCGCCGTTGCTGTCGAAGGGTAGTTTTCGCGCGGTGTTTCTCGCCCCCGAGCGCGACGAGCTCTATGCCCGCATCGATGCCCGCTTCGATGCCATGCTAGGCGCCGGCGCGCTGGGGGAGGTCGAGCGGCTCGCCGCCCGACATCTCGATCCACTGCTGCCGGCCATGAAGGCCCATGGCGTGCCGGCGCTGATCCGGCATCTGCGCGGTGAGCTCAGCCTGGACGAAGCAGCCACAATCGGCCGTGCCGACACCCGCCATTACGCCAAGCGCCAGTTCACCTGGTTCCGGCACCAATTGCCGGAGTTCGAATGGGTCAAGCCGGAGGAGGCGAGGGGATGGCTCGCGGCGGCGACTGCGGACTCGGACTGACGTGCTTTTGTGCCCGGTTCCCGAATTTACCTCTCGCCGAACCCCGGGAACACCGCTACACTGCCAAAATCGCGCGGGAACGGCCGCATTGCCTTGACATCCGGGCTTTGGCCGCTATGTTTCGCGCAACCTTTGGGAAGCCGGGCGCCTGCCATGCGTAACATTATTACCAACCTCCTTATCGCCGTCGTACCCAGGCACACCGCCGGGGGTGGCTAGCTGCCATCCACAAGACAGGCGGTGTGCGTGGGCCCTCTTCGGGGCCTTTTTTATTTCCCGAACCCGACACGAACGAAGCCGCTGACAACAGCGCATCCGGAGCAAGCCTATGAGCGACAAGAGCCACGATCCGAACCAGATGACCGGCGCCGCGATGATCGTCCGCGCGCTCATCGATCACGGCGTGACCGACATTTTCGGCTATCCCGGCGGTGCGGTGCTTCCGATCTATGACGAGATCTTCCAGCAGAGCGAGGTCCAGCACATCCTGGTCCGCCATGAGCAGGGTGCGGGCCACGCCGCCGAGGGTTATGCGCGCTCGACCGGCAAGCCGGGCGTCGCCCTGGTGACTTCCGGCCCCGGCGCCACCAACATGGTGACGCCGCTGACCGACGCATTGATGGACTCGATCCCGCTGGTCTGCATCTCCGGCCAGGTGCCGACGCATCTGATCGGCAACGACGCCTTCCAGGAATGCGACACCGTCGGCATCACGCGCCCCTGCACCAAGCACAACTGGCTGGTCCGTGACGTCAACGATCTCGCCAAGGTGCTGCACGAGGCGTTCTACGTTGCGACCTCCGGCCGGCCGGGTCCGGTGCTGGTCGACGTTCCCAAGGACGTGCAATTCGCGACCGGCACCTATCATCCGCCGCGCAAGTCCGACGTGCACCGCTCCTATGCGCCGCGCGTGAAGGGCGATGCGACGCAGATCCGCAAGGCCGTTGCGCTGCTCGCCAACGCCAAGCGCCCGGTGATCTACAGCGGCGGCGGTGTCATCAATTCCGGCCCCGAGGCGACCAAGCTGTTGCGCGAACTGGTCGAGGTCACCGGCTTCCCGATCACCTCCACGCTGATGGGCCTCGGAGCCTATCCGGCGTCGGGCAAGAACTGGCTCGGCATGCTCGGCATGCACGGCACTTACGAAGCCAACATGACCATGCATGATTGCGACGTCATGCTGTGCGTCGGCGCGCGCTTCGACGACCGCATCACCGGCCGCGTCGATGCGTTCTCCCCTAGCTCGAAGAAGATCCACATCGATATCGACCCGTCCTCGATCAACAAGAACATCCGCGTCGACGTGCCGATCATCGGCGATTGCGGCAACATCCTCGGCGACATCCTCCAGGTGTTCAAGGCAGAGGCGAAGAAGCCCGACATCAAGTCGTGGTGGCAGCAGATCGCGCAGTGGCGTGCCCGCAACTCGCTCTACTACAAGAAGAGCAACGACGTCATCCTGCCGCAACACGCGATCCAGAGCCTGTTCGAACTGACGCGTGGCAAGGATACCTACATCACGACCGAGGTCGGCCAGCATCAGATGTGGGCGGCGCAGTTCTACGGCTTCGAGGAGCCGCATCGCTGGATGACGTCGGGCGGCCTCGGCACCATGGGCTACGGCCTGCCGGCGGCGATCGGTGTGCAGGTGGCCCACCCGGATAGCCTCGTCATCGACATCGCGGGTGATGCCTCGGTGCAGATGACGATGCAGGAGATGTCGACGGCAGTGCAGTACGAGCTGCCGATCAAGATCTTCATCCTGAACAACCAGTATATGGGCATGGTGCGGCAGTGGCAGCAGCTGCTGCACGGTAACCGCCTGTCGCATTCCTATTCGGAGGCGCTGCCGGATTTCGTCAAGCTCGCCGAAGCCTATGGCGGCGTCGGCCTCCAGGTGCACAAGCCCGCCGATCTCGAGGGCGCCATCAAGGAGATGATCGCGGTCAAGCGCCCGGTGCTGTTCGACTGCCGCGTCGCCGCGCTGGAAAACTGCTTCCCGATGATCCCCTCCGGCAAGGCGCATAACGAGATGCTGTTGCCTGAGCAGGCCAACGACGAGGCCACCGCGAAGGCATTCGCTGCCGGTAAGGCGCTGGTGTGAGCGCGACATACACAAACTCGCTGTCATCGCCCGGCTTGATCGGGCGATCCAGTACGCCGCGGCCTGTGTGAAGATCTCGCAGGTCATGACGAGAGACATTTGAGGGGACGACAATGAACCAGCCGGCATCTGCCTACTTCATCGAGGACCGCCACGATCCCAACGAGACGCACACGCTCGCGGTGCTCGTGCAGAACGAGCCGGGCGTGCTCGCACGCGTCATCGGCTTGTTCTCGGGCCGCGGCTACAACATCGAGAGTCTCACGGTCTCGGAGACCGAGGCCCAGAAGCATCTGTCGCGCATCACCATCGTCACCACCGGCACGCCGATGGTGATCGAGCAGATCAAGCATCAGCTCGATCGCATGATCCCGGTCTACCGCGTCGTCGACATGACCCAGACCAAGCGCTCGATCGAGCGCGAACTCGCCATGGTGAAGGTGCGCGGGCAGGGCGAGCACCGGGTCGAGGCGCTCAGGCTGGCGGACGCGTTCCGCGCCCGCGTGATCGACGCCACCACCGAGAGCTTTGTGTTCGAGATCACAGGCAATACGGACAAAATCAACCAGTTTATCGACCTGATGCGTCCGCTCGGCCTCGTCGAGGTGTCGCGCACCGGCGTTGCCGCGATTGGTCGCGGGCCTGAAGGGATGTGAACCATGCTGGCGCGCGACTGGTACTATAACGAGCGGAACCGGATGGGGATCGAGCCCGCGGTGGCCTCGATCTACGACAGCCATGACGATGCCGATCTGCGAGCGCGCGCCGCGCTGAAAATGCTCGGAGTCCAGCGCGGCTGGCGCATCGCCGACATCGGCTGCGGCAACGGTGTGCTGGCGACTGAAGCAGCGCTGATGGGCGCCGAGGTCGATGCCATCGACATCTCGCCCGCGATGCTGGCGCTCGCCGAAATCTATGCGCGTGACCGCAAGGCGCCTGTCCGCACCCAATCGGCGGGCCTGCTGAGCTTCTCCTACCGGCCGGAATCCTACGATTTGATCGTCAGCGAGTTCACGCTGCATCATCTGCCGGACTTCTGGAAGGCGGTGGCGATATCGCGGATCTATCGCGCGCTGAAGCCGGGCGCGAGCTTCTACCTGCGCGACATCGTCTACGCTTCGATGCCGGATGCGATCGAGCGCGATGTCGAGCAATGGGCGGACTTCCAGATCAAGAACCACGACTTTTCGCGCGAAGGCGTCGTCACGCACATGCGTGACGAATATTCCACCTTCGGCTGGGTGATGGAGCGGATGCTGACCGACGTCGGCTTCACGCTGATCTCGGCCGATTATCACGCCCCCATGCACGGCACTTATCTGCTGCGGAAACCGAAAGCCGGCGAGCAAGGCTAGACAGAAAAAGTAACAGGGCTGCACGATAGTGCAGAACCGGGAACAACAATGAAGCCGGCTGACATCCTCATCGCCATCCTGGTGGCGATCATCTGGGGGCTTGCCTTCGTGGCGAGCCGGATCGCGCTCGACGAACTGTCACCGGAGTTGATGACGGCGCTACGCTTCACCATCGCTGCGGTCCCATGCCTGTTCATTCGCAAGCCGAAGATTGCCTGGTCGCTCCTGATCGCGATCAGCTTCACGCTGTTTCTCGGCCAGTTCCTGTCCCAGGCCTATGGCATCGCCCATGGCGTGCCGGTGGGGCTGACCAGTGTCGTCGTGCAGAGCCAGGCGCTGTTCACCATCGGCTTTGCCGCGCTCGCATTCGGCGAGCGGCCGACGCCGATGCAGGCACTCGGCACCGGCATTGCTGCGATCGGTCTTCTGATGATCTGCGGCACTGTCGGCTATGATTTCAGCGTTGCTGCGTTTGCGGTGCTGATGATCTCGCCAGTCAGCTTTGCCGTCGGCAATCTCTTGCTGCGTGGCGCCCGCGGCGTGCCCATGTTCGACCTGTTCGCGTGGTTGTGTCTCGCCTCGGCGATACCGCTGTTCGCGCTGGCGCTTATCGCTAACGGCCCGGTGTCGACCTGGACATCGCTGACCCACATCTCGCTGACGTCGGCGCTCTGCATGCTGGCGCTTGGCGGCGTCTCGACAAGCATCGCCTATTGGCTGTGGGGTCGGTTGCTGCGCGACTATCCAGCCGCCCAGGTGGTGCCGTTCGCGCTGCTGGTGCCATTCGTGGGATCGGCGGCCTCCAGCGTCGTGTTCGGCGAGCGGTTCGGACCCCTAAGGCTCGCCGGCATGCTGACCGTGATCGGCGGTATCGCGGTGATGGTGCTCGCGAAGCGACCCAAGGCGCTGCCTGAAGAGCCGCTGCCCAAAGTCGCGTGAGGTGAGCATGTCCCAATCGCTGTTCTATGCCTTTCTCATCTTCATGGTCGTGATGTACTTCACGCCTGGGCCTAACAACATCATGCTGCTGTCCTCCGGGCTGACCTACGGCTTCCGGCGCACCATTCCCCACATCGTCGGGATCGTCATCGGCTTTGCCTTCATGGTGGCCGCGGTCGGCCTCGGGCTCGGCACCGTGTTCCTGGCCTATCCGATCCTCCAGACCATCTTGAAATATGCCGGTGCGGCCTACCTGATCTATCTCGCCGCCGCGATCGCCATGTCCGGCCCGACCAAGCCGGGCGAGGGGGGCGGCCGCGGCCCGATGACCTTCTGGGGCGCGGCGATGTTCCAATGGATCAACGCCAAAGGCTGGGTGATCGTGATCGGCACCATCACCGCCTACGCGGCGATCGCCCGATTCCCGCTCAACATCGCAATCCAGACCCTGATCAGCCTGCTCGTCGGCACGGTCTCGACCGTGGTCTGGGCTCTGTTCGGCTCCGCATTGCGGCCGGTCCTGACCTCGGAGCGGCTGGTCCGCGCCTTCAATATCCTGATGGCGGTGCTGCTGCTCGCTTCCCTCTACCCCGTCTTCATGGATGCATGATGCCGCAGATTTCCATGCAGAAACGGGTTTCCCAGGGGCCCTAAAATGCTCTAGACAGCCCCCGAAATCCGTCAATTCACCTTCGAAAGACCTGACCATCGGCCGATTCCGGCCCCGAACGAGGAAACGAACTATGCGTGTTTATTACGATCGCGACGCCGACCTGAACCTGATCAAGGGCAAGAAGGTCGCCATCGTCGGCTATGGCAGCCAGGGCCACGCCCATGCGCTCAACCTGAAGGACTCCGGCGTCAAGGAAGTCGCCATTGCGCTGCGCAAGGGATCGGCCTCGGCCAAGAAGGCGGAAGCTGCCGGCTTCAAGGTCATGGAAGTCGCCGAAGCCGCCAAATGGGCCGACGTCGTCATGATGCTGACCCCGGACGAGCTCCAGGGCGACATCTACCGCGAGCACCTGCACGACAACATGAAGAAGGGCGCCGCCCTCGTGTTCGCGCACGGCCTCAACGTCCACTTCAACCTGCTCGACCCGCGCGCCGACCTCGACGTGCTGATGATCGCGCCGAAGGGCCCCGGCCACACCGTGCGCTCGGAGTATCAGCGCGGCGGCGGCGTGCCCTGCCTGATCGCGATCGCCAAGGACGTCTCGGGCAATGCCCACGACCTCGGCCTGTCCTATGCGTCCGCCATCGGCGGCGGCCGTGCCGGCATCATCGAGACCACCTTCAAGGAAGAATGCGAGACCGACCTGTTCGGCGAGCAGGTGGTGCTCTGCGGCGGCCTGGTCGAGTTGATCAAGGGCGGCTACGAGACCCTGGTCGAAGCCGGCTACGCCCCGGAGATGGCCTATTTCGAGTGCCTGCACGAAGTGAAGCTGATCGTCGACCTGATCTATGAAGGCGGCATCGCCAACATGAACTACTCCATCTCCAACACCGCCGAGTACGGCGAGTATGTCACCGGTCCGCGCATCATCACCGACGAGACCAAGAAGGAGATGCGGAAGGTTCTCGCCGACATCCAGGGCGGCAAGTTCGCCCGCGACTGGATGCTCGAGAACAAGGTCAACCAGACCTCGTTCAAGGCGACCCGCGCCAAGCTCGCGGCACACCCGATCGAGGAAGTCGGCGCGAAGCTGCGCGACATGATGCCCTGGATCAAGAAGGGCGCGCTGGTCGATAAGAGCAAGAACTAAGCCGTTCTGCCCCGGACGCAGCGCAGCACTCTGGTGATGCGCTGCTGATCCGGGGGCCAATGCGGCCTCTGGGTCCCGGCTGGGCTCCGCTTCGCTGCGCTTGTCCGGGATACGAGCGAACACGAGCTTCGCTCGTCACACCAAATCTTAAACCTTCGCGAATAGGCTCGAGCAAGATCGCAGACAGCGGTCTCGCTCGTTCCTTCTCGCGCGAAGCATAGTTGCTTCATTCAAATTCTTCGCGAGTTGACGGGCTGCTTGAGCGCCAAGAACTGACGCTTAAACCACATTCTTGGTCTCGCGTCGTTTTTCAAGGCTTCTTAGAACTTCCTGATCGTCAAAAGTGCTGCGTCGTGAAAGCCAAGGATTCGGCTCTTCATCCGCCTTTTTAACGCGCCTTTCGACGTCATGTCGCAACGCTCGCGCGCCGCTTCATCTCAAGAACCGACACCTGCTGCGCGGACTTGCGGGCTGGGCGGCATTGCGCACGGGCACCTTCCTCCTACATGATCGCGGGAACTCGAGGGGAGGGGACCATGCGATCTGTCGTCGTTACCGGTGCGTCCACCGGCATCCGCTGGGCCGTTGCGAAATATCTGATCGGGCGTGGCTATCGCGTGTTCGGCAGTGTCCGCAAGCAGGCCGACGCCGACCGGCTCAAGAGTGAGTTCGGCACCAATTTCACGCCATTGCTGTTCGACGTCACCGACGAGGCAGCAGTCCTCGCTGCTGCGCGAAAAGTTCGCGATGCGCTGGGCGGCGAGACGCTCGCGGGGCTCGTCAACAATGCAGGCATCGCGGTCGCCGGCCCCGTGCTCGAATTGTCGGTCGACGATTTCCGCCGCCAGATGGACGTCAACGTCATCGGTCCCGTCATCGCGACGCAGGCGTTCGGGCCGCTGCTGGGCGCAGACCCCGCGCTGAAGGGGCCGAAGGGCCGGATCGTGATGATCAGCTCGGTCGCCGGCAAGAACGGCAATCCGCTGTCGGCACCTTACAGCACCTCCAAGCACGCCATCGAGGGCCTGTCGGAGAGCCTGCGCCGCGAGCTGATGCTGTTCGGCATCGACGTCATCATCGTCGCCCCCGGCGCGGTGAAGACCCCGATCTGGAGCAAGGCCGAAGAGATCGACCTCTCCGTCTACCAGAACTCGCCCTATCTGCCGGCACTAAACAAGGCGATGGCGTTCATGATGGACATCGGCGCCAAGGGCCTGCCTGCCGAGCGTATCGCCGAAGTGGTGTTCGAGGCGCTGACGGCGGCAAGCCCAAAGGTGCGCTACCAGATCACGCCGGATCCGCTCCGCCATCTGATCGGCGCCGTGCTGCCGAAACGGACGCTGGACCGCATCATCGCCAAGCGCCTCGGGCTGCTGCCGCGGGGGTGACCGACGTTCAGTTCGCCTCGGCCGTCCATCCTATCGCCAAGCCCTGACGTTGCGAGCAGCGGCCTGCCGGGCCTGCGGCCCACGTCTCCCGCTAACAATAAGCGAAAGTCGGATCGCCGGACGCGTTGCCTGACCGTGACTGTTCCGTTACAGTTTTATGACACGGTGCAGACTTCCGGCTGCGCCGGACGCCGCTAGCTGCCTCGAGGCCGGCCAGACGGCTTGGCATCACCGCGCCGGATCGGAAGTTGCGTGTCGTCGATGGCGTCCGCGCCCAATCCAGGTCCTTCTGCCACCACCGCCGTCCTGGCGAGCGTCGCCGCGCTCGGCATCTGGCGGCTGCTCGCGGTCACAGCGCCACATTTCGCAGCGATCGCGCTGATGTACGAGACCGAGACCGATTTCGGCTCGCGCCTCTCCTTCGCGCTGGCCTGGGGCATCCTCAACTTCTTCTGGATCACGCTGCTGCGGCGGCCGGCGCTGTCGGGTGCGCTGTCGCTGACCATGGTCGTCGTGCTGGTGCTGCTGTCCCGGCTCAAGCACGACGTCGTGCAGATGACGGTCAACTTCATCGATCTGATGATGATCGACCGCGACACCGTCGCATTCCTGTTCACGATCTTCCCGAATCTGCGCTGGTCGGTGATCCTGGCCGGCCTCGTCACGCTGCCGCTGATGTACGCGCTGTGGTGGCTCGATCCGTTCCGCATCCGCCGTCTGCCGGCGTTCGCCTGCAAGCTCGCCTGCCTTGCTGCGCTGGTGGGCTATTCGCTCTATCATCCTGATGAAGCCTGGCGCGGCTATTACGACGACGGCTATCTCTCGAAATTCTTCCGCTCCGGCGTCACCGCGGTCGCCGATTTCGTGCAGTACGGTTTCATGGAATCCGCCGCCGCGACCAACGAGCGGCTCAACGTGCCGCTGGTCGATGAGTGCCACCCTGCGGGTCGCCGGCCCAACATCATCATGATCCACGACGAATCGAGCTTCGACATCCGCGCCGCGCAGGGCATCAAGGTGCCGCCGCGCTATGGCGACCACTTCAAGTCCTGGGACGGCAAGCAGCGCGCGTTCCTGGCCGAGAGCAATGGCGGGCCGAGCTGGTTCACCGAATACAACGTGCTTGCGGGGCTCTCCTCGCGTTCGTTCGGCCGCTTCGCCTATTTCGTGACGCGCATCGCCTCGAACCGCGTCGAACGCGGCCTGCCGTTGGCGCTGCGTCGTTGCGGCTACGACACAATGTCGCTCTATCCTGCCCATGGCGGCTTCATGGGCGCGCGCAGCTTCCAGATGACGACCGGCATCGAACGCTTCCTCGACTCGAAGGATCTCGGCGCCAAGGACGTCGAACCGGACTCCTTCTTCTACGACAAGGCGCTTCAGCTGATGGGGCAACAGCCGCCGAACAAGCCGCTGTTCACCTTCATCTATCTCGGTGCCAATCATTTCCCCTGGGAGACGCGGTTCCGTCCTGACCTGCTGCCGAACTGGCGCGCGCCGGGCAACGTGCCGTCGATCGACGAATATCTGCGCCGCCAGGCGATGAGCGCCGAGCAGTACAGGACTTTCGTCGCCGGCCTGAAGAAGAATTTTCCCGGCGAGCCTTTCTTGATCGTGCGCTACGGAGATCACCAGCCGGAATTTGCGCCGAACCTGCTCGAGCCCGGACTCGACGAGGGCGCTCTCGGCAAGAAGCTCGACGCTTACGATCCGCGTCTCTACGCAACCTATTACGCGATCGACGCCGTCAATTTCGAACCGGTGAAGAGCGACGCCGTGATGGACACGATCGACGGCCCGTATCTGCCGCTGGTGATCCAGGAGGCCGCCGGCATCCCGCTCGATCCATCCTTCGCCGAGCAGAAGGCGATCATGCTCCGCTGCAAGGGCATCTTCTACGGCTGCAAGGACGGCGCCGAGGCGCGGCGGCTGAACCGGCTTCTGATCGAAGCGGGGATGATCCGGGGGCTGTAGCTGTCTTGCTGTACCCCCAAGCGCTACTCATTGACCGTCACCCTGAGGTGCGAGCCCTGCGGCGCAAAGGCGCCGCTGGGTGAGCCTCGAAGGGCGACGGCCCGGCTGCATCGGGGCCGCTCATCCTTCGAGGCTCCCCGCGCGCTGCTTTGCAGCGCACGGCTCGCGCCTCAGGATGACGGGTCGTCTGCGTGCCTACGGATTAATTTTTCCCCACAGCCACTTCGCCACCGCATCGGGTGATGAATTCGCATCGTTGCCGCTGGCGCGCAAATTGGCTTCGCGCATGGTCGCGATGTCGATCTTGCCGAGCAGCGGCTTGAATGCCGCCTGTAGCCGCTCGTCACCGGCTCGCTTCGGTGCGAGCAACAGGATCGCGTCGTAGGGCGGGATCGCATGCCTGGGATCGTTGAGCGCAACGAGATCGTATTTCGCGATCAGGCCGTCGCTGGTGTAGCCGGCGATCACGTCGACCTCGCCGCTGGCGACCGTGGCATACATGAAGTCCGGCTGCATCTGGCGTTGGGCGCGGAAGGAAAGGCCGTAGGCCTTTTGCAGCGCGGCCCATTCGGGGCGCGAGAAGAACTCGTAGTCGCCGGCGATCGACATCGTCGATGTGTGCGCGGCGAGATCGGCGATGCTGCGGATGCCTAGCGCCTCGGCGCGCCTTCTCGGCATCACCAACGCATAGGCATTCTCGAATCCGAGCTCGCCGAGCAAGGTGATGTTCTCTTTCGCGAGGGCTGTCTTCAGCTCTGCAAGCAGCTCCGCGCGCGGCTTGATGTCGGTGCGATGCAACTGGTTGGCCCAGAGCGTACCGGAATAGTCGACATAGAGATCGATGTCCCCGGCCTTCAGTGCCTCGAAGATCACGCTGGAGCCGAGGCCGGATCGCGCGGTGGCGGAAAGCCCGGCCGCCTGGAGGCGGTCCCTGAGCAGCGCCGAGAGCACATATTGCTCGGCGAAGGTTTTGGCGCCGACCACATAGCTCTGCGACGAGCGTCCCAGCGTCGGCACCAGCGTGGCAGCGACAAGTGCGGCGATCCCGATCGCGCCGAGTCCGGCGCGTAGGCGCCTGCGTTGGCGCAGGCCTGTCTCAATCAGGCCGAGCAACTCATCGACCGCAAGCGCGAGCAGGGCCGAGGCCAGGCAGCCGAACAGCACGAACACCCAGTTCTGGGTCTGAAGCCCGGCGAAAATGTAATTGCCGAGGCTGGTCTGCCCGATCGGCGTCGACAGCGTCGCCGTGCCGATCACCCACACCGCGGCGGTGCGGATGCCCGCCATCATCACCGGCAGCGCCAGCGGGAGTTCGACCATGAGAAGCGACTGTCGTGCGGTCATTCCGACACCCTTGGCCGCTTCGAGCAGCGCCGGATCGATGCCGTTGAGACCGGTGATGTCATTGCGCAGCACCGGCAACATCGAATAGAGCGCGAGCGCCAGCATCGCCGGGAGGAAGCCGAAAGCGGAGAAGGAAACGCCGAACCAGGCGAGCGTGACGGAAGCCGCCAGCAGCAGCAACGGATAGAACAGCGCAAGCAGCGCCAGCCCAGGCACGGTCTGCACGATGCTGGCGAACGCGAGCAGCATGCCGCGCGGCGCCGGGCGATTGCGCGTCAGGATGGCCAGTGGCAGGCTGACGGCGAGACCGAGCGCGAGCGCGGCAAGGCTCACCCGCACATGGTTGCCGAGATAGTCGGGCAAATGCGACAGCGCCTCGCCCCAGCGCGGGTCGGTGAAGAAGCTCATGCCCCACCGCCCTGCGGCAACAGCGCGTTCAATCGCTCGACTTGGCGCCGGGGCGTGCGCAACAGCTCCAGCACATAGGCGTCGCCGCTCTTCGACAGCTCTGCCGGCGTGCCCTGGGCCAGCAGCGTTCCAGCGCGCATCACGGCGATGCGGTCGGCCAGCAAAATCGCCTCCGTCATGTCATGCGTGATCATCACGGTGGTCAGGCCGAGCTTGCGGTGCAGGTCGCGAAAATCCTCGCCGAGCGCATCGCGGGTGAGGGGATCGAGCGCGCCGAACGGCTCGTCCATCAGCATGATGCGGGGCTTTGCCGCGAGCGCCCGCGCCACGCCGACGCGCTGGCGTTGGCCGCCCGAGAGCGCTTCCGGCAGCCGGTCGCGATGCGCGGCACGATCGAGCTGCACGAGCTCCAGCAGTTCGTCGACACGTGCGGCGATATCCGTAGCCGACACGCCCTGCAGTCTTGGCGTGATCCCGATATTGTCCGCAACGCTCAAATGCGGAAACAGCCCGCCGGCCTGGAACACGTAGCCGATCCGCCGCCGCAGCGCGACCGGATCGACGTTTTGCACGTCCTCGCCCTCGACCGTGATCGTGCCGCCATCCGCCTCGATCAGCCGGTTGGCGAGCCGCAGCAGGGTGGTCTTGCCGGAGCCCGAGCCGCCGACGACGGCCACAAATTCGCCTTCGGCGATGTCGAGCGATACATCGTCGACGGCCTTGAGCGGGCCGAAGCTCTTGGTGACATGCGCATAGCTGATTGCTGGCTTGGGAGACATCCGACGCGGCTCATTCTTCCTTACCCTCCCCTGGAGGGGGAGGGTCGCTCGCGCGAAGCGCGGGCGGGGTGGGGTGATCTCTCAACACAGGTAGTGTTGGACGTGGAAAGACCGTCACCCCACCCCGCTGTGCATTTCGCTTCGCTACATGCCCAGCGACCCTCCCCCTCCAGGGGAGGGTAAGAGCGCCCCGGCACCCCATGCGTAGCACGCTTGGCGCCTTGATTGAACTTGGCTGCGCGAGCGGCTAAGGCATCGGTCCAGGTTTGGAGGAAGCACATGACGACGCCCACGGCGGTGGCGCTGGAAGATGCCAAGGTCGCGTTCCGCCTCGGGGACGGCCGGGTCTATACGGCGGTTGAGAAAGCCCATCTCGCGGTGGCGCAGGGCGAGTTCGTCGCCATTGTCGGCCCGACCGGCTGCGGGAAATCCACGCTGCTCAACGTTGCCGCCGGGCTGCTCAAGCCCGCGGCCGGCAGCGTCAGGATATTCGACCAGCCGCTCGCGGGGCTGAACCGGGATGCCGGCTACCTGTTCCAGGCCGACGCGCTGTTCCCGTGGAAGACCGCGCTCGACAATGTCGCCATCGGGCTCGAGATCAAGGGCACGCCGCGTTCCGAAGCGTTGCCGCGGGCGCAGCAATGGCTGACCTCCGTCGGCCTCGGCGCCTTCGCGAACCGCTATCCGCACATGCTCTCCGGCGGCCAGCGCAAGCGCGTGGCGCTGGCACAGGTGCTGATCCGCGACCCAAAGATCCTGCTGATGGACGAGCCGTTCGGGCCGCTCGATGCGCAGACGCGGCAGGTCATGGGCAATCTGCTGCTCGACCTCTGGAATGCCGACCGCAAGGCGGTGCTGTTCGTCACCCACGACCTCGAAGAGGCGATCGCGCTCGCCGACCGCGTCGTGATCATGTCGGCAGGGCCATCCTCGCGCATCATCGGCGACTGGCGCGTCGGCTTGCCGCGCCCGCGCGATATTTTTGAGGTGCGGCTCGACAAAGAGTTTCACTCACTGCATCGCGAGATCTGGAGCGTGCTGAAGGACGAGGTGATGAAGGGTTACGAGCAGTCCACTCACGCGAAGGAGACGGTCTGATGTCGCGCCCGACGCTGCTTGCGCTGCAAGTCCTGGTCGCGGTCGTCTGCATTGTGCTGTGGCAAGTGCTGTCGACCGTCCCCGTATTCGGCAAGATCCTGCTGCCGCCGTTCTTCTTCTCCAACCCATTCGACGTGTTCAGCCAGATCGTGAAGTGGTTCGCATCCGGCGTGATCTGGAAGCATCTCGCCATCACGCTCGCGGAATCGATCCTGGCGTTCGTGATCGGATCGCTCGGCGGCGTGCTGGTCGGCTTCTGGTTTGCGCGCCAGCCCCTGGTCGCAGCCGTGTTCGACCCTTACGTCAAGATGGTTAACGCGCTGCCGCGCGTTGTGCTGGCGCCGATCTTCGCGCTGTGGCTCGGCCTTGGCATCTGGTCCAAGGTCGCGCTCGGCGTGACGCTGGTGTTCTTCATCGTGTTCTTCAACGTCTATCAGGGCGTGAAGGAAGTCAGCCGCACCGTGCTCGACAACGGCCGCATGCTCGGCATGAGTGAGCGGCAGCTGATGCAGCACGTCTATTGGCCCTCGGCGCTGTCCTGGATGTTCTCCTCGCTGCACACCTCGGTCGGCTTCGCCGTGGTCGGTGCGGTCGTCGGCGAATATCTGGGATCGGCGGCTGGGCTCGGTTATCTCATTCAGCAGGCCGAAGGCATCTTCGACGTCGCCGGCGTGTTCGCCGGCATGTTCGTGCTGTCGGCCTTCGTCATCCTGATCGACTTCGGCGTGACGCTGGTGGAGCGCCGTCTGTTGGTGTGGCGGCCAACTGCGTCGGATGGGCGGGGCTAGGGCGCAAATTCATTTGGTTTGGTGCGCGCCGCTGCAGGAGTTCACCTCTCCCGCTTGCGGGAGAGGTCGGCGCGTAGCGGCGGGTGAGGGCTCTTTCCTCTCGGGGGTTCTCGCGTGTGGAGACACCCTCTCCCCAGCCCTCTCCCGCAAGCGGGAGAGGGAGCCCACCGTCATCAATCCAGCAGCTTGGTGTCGTCGGGCGCCTGCGGCGGCGTCTTGATCGCGATCGCCTTGACCTGGCCACTGATCGGCTTGGTGCCGCCATGCGGCGTCCCCTTCGGGATGATCACGAGGTCTCCGGGCTTCACCGTCACCTCCTTGTCGCCGAGCCAGATCGTCCCCGTGCCGTCCAGGATGTACTGGATCTCATTGGTGTTGGGATGCAGATGCTTGGGGACGTTGCCGACCTGGATCGAGATGGTGGCACCGTCCGCGCTCGCGAACATCTTGGAACGGTAGCCGACGGCGTTGGCGGACCCGAGCGCGTCGCCTTCCATCTCGCCGGTATGGATGATCTGCGCGGTGATGTTTTCAGCGGCGAGCGCCGGCCGGAGCAGATGGGTGGCGCCGCATCCGGCGGCAAAGGCGGCGGCGATCGACAGCCCGGCAGCAAGGCGATTCATGGATGATCCTCCCCATCAGGAATTGTTCTTGTTTGGGCATGCTATTGCGCCGAAAGGCCGATGGCCAGCCCACATAGGCGGTGCTTCTCAAGCCAGCCCCGCTGCTCTATGGTGCCGCCGGCCGAACGGAGGAAACCAATGAAGAACACGATTGCCAGGCTCGCCGGCGCGCTGCTCGCGCTGACGCTCACCACCTCGCTTGCCGCGGCGCAAAGCAAGGTCACCATCGCGGTCGGCGGCGGCTCTTGCCTGTGCTATCTCCCCACCGTGCTGGCCAAGCAGCTCGGCGAGTACGAGAAGGCCGGCGTCAATGTCGAGCTGGTCG
This sequence comes from Bradyrhizobium zhanjiangense, assembly GCF_004114935.1. NCBI lineage: Bacteria > Pseudomonadati > Pseudomonadota > Alphaproteobacteria > Hyphomicrobiales > Nitrobacteraceae > Bradyrhizobium > Bradyrhizobium zhanjiangense. The sequence goes on along the minus strand of NZ_CP022221.1, from coordinate 7,864,015 downwards.
ACCTCAAGGGCGGCTCTGACGCGCTGAAGGCCGTGCTCGGCGGCAGTGCCGACGTCGTTTCCGGCTATTTCGATCATTGCGTCAATCTCGCTGCCAAGAAGCAGGAGCTTCAGGCCTTCGTGGTCTATGACCGCTATCCCGGCCTCGTGCTGGTGGTCGCGCCTTCTCGGACCAACGACATCAAGTCGGTGAAGGACCTTGCCGGCAAGAAGGTCGGCGTGAGTGCCCCCGGCTCCTCCACCGACTTCTTCCTCAAATATATGCTCAAGAAGAACGGGCTCGATCCCACCAGTGCCGCCGTGATCGGCGTCGGCCTCGGCGCCACCGCGGTCGCCGCCATGGAGCAGGGCCAGATCGACGCGGCCGTGATGCTCGATCCTTCCGTCACCGTGCTCCAGGGCAGCCACAAGGATCTGCGCATCCTTTCGGACACCCGCACCCAGAAGGACACGCTCGAGACGTTCGGCGGCGAATATCCGGGCGGCGCGCTGTACTCGACGGCGGCCTGGGTCAACGGTCACGAGAAGGAAACGCAGGCGCTCACCAATGCGATCCTGGCGACGCTGACCTGGATCCACTCGCACTCGCCCGAGGAGATCATGGCGAAGATGCCGGATGAAGCGGTCGGCAAGAATAGGGACCTCTATCTCGCCGCGCTGAAGAACACGATCCCGATGTTCTCCGAAACCGGCAAGATGGACCCGAAGGGCGCCGACGCCGTGCTTGCGGTGTTCAGCGTCGGTTCGCCCGAGGTAGCGAACGCCAAGATCGACGTCAGCAAGACCTTCACCAACAAATTCGTCGATCAGGCCAAGAAGACGACGGGGAATGCCAAATAGCTGACGCGAAGGCGAAGTAGTCAGGCGTCATGACGTCACCGGTCATTCATCGCGTTGCGACGCTTGATCTTGCGGTGCGGCCGATCGTGTGGCCGTTCGCGGAGGAGCGCCGCGCCGAGATTGCGGCGCATTTCGCCGAGATGCAGCGCGAGCGGCCGAAGATCTGGAACGGCCGCGTCCTGCTCGGGCGCGATGCCGTGTTCACGGACGGCCATCTCGCCGCGACTTATTTCGAGACCGATTTCGCCAGCTTCCTCGCCTGGCGCGACTGGGGCTTTCCTGATCCGGCCGTGTTCAACGGCTTTGGCATGGGCGCGCTGCGTACCTCCGACGGCGCCTTCGTGATGGGCGAAATGGCGCAGCACACCGCCAATGCCGGCCGGGTCTATTTCCCGTCGGGAACGCCCGACCTCGACGACATCAGGGCTGGTACCCTCGACATCCCCGGCAGCGTCGTCCGCGAGATCGCGGAGGAGACCGGCCTCACCGTGGCCGACTATGCCGCGGAGGCAGACTGGCACTGCGTGGTCTCGGGCCGTGCGATTGCGATGATTCAGGTCCTCAACCTGGATATGCCGGGCGAGGTGGCCCGCTCCCGGATCGAAGCCAATCTGGCGCGCGAGGTCGAGCCCGAACTGTCGGCCATTCATCTCGTGCGCGGGATGGATGATCTCACGCCGACCATGCCGCGATTTGTCACGGCCTTTATTGCGCAGCAGTTCGCCTCTCGCTGACGCGCGAGGCTTGACATCGCTTCGCTCACCCCATGTGATGGGCGAAAAAGCAAGATCAACAAGAATGCGATGCACAATCGTCCAGGGAGGTTTTGATGCGCCTGCGCATGGCTGCCCGTTTGATACGTGGGCTGTTGGTCGCGATTGCAGCGACCGGCTTGGCGGTGTCCGCCCAGGCCCAAGATCAAGCCTTAGAGAAAAAGATCAAGATCGGCGTCGTCTTTGATTTGACCGGACCCCTCGCCGGCGGCGGGTCCGAGCTGAACTACGTCGGCGCAAAGATCATCCTCGATCATTTCGCCAAGACCGGTGTCGAGGGTTACAAGATCGAGGCCGTCTACGCCGACGCGCAAAGCAAGCCTGACATCGCCATCAACGAATCCGTCCGCCTGCTCGAGCAGGAGAAGGTCGACATGGTGCTCGGCTTCTTCTCCTCGGCGCAATGCGTGCCGGTCGCGGCCCGTGTCGAGCAGCTCAAGAAATTCATGTGGATCACGACCTGCATCTCGTCGGCCGTGTTCAACGAGAAGGGCTACAAATACGTGTTCCGCCCGCAAGCGAGCGGTGACCAGTTCGGCATGATGACGATGGATTTCATCGCGCAGAACGCCAAGGAGAAGTTCGGCAAGGAGCCGAAGGACCTGCGCGTCGCCATCATCCACGAGGACGGCGCCTATGGCGTCGACGTCTCCAAGGGCAATGAGGCCGGTGCGAAGAAGGCCGGCTTCAATGTCGTGCTGAAGGAAGGTTACTCGGCAACCGCGCCTGATCTCTCCGCGCTGGTGACCAAGCTGAAGCGCGCCAAGCCCGACGTCATCTTCCACACCGGCTACAACCCCGACATCACGCTGTTGCTGCGCCAGGCCCGCGAGCAGGGATTGAAGTTCGGCGCGCTGATGGGACATGGCGCCGGCTACGGCGTCTACGAGAAGCTGAAGGAAGGCATGGGCGCAGACGCCGCCTACATCTTCAACGCCGACCCGATCTCGATCTGGCTCGCCAACCAGAAGACCATGGATCCGAAGCTGCCGCCCGTGATCAAGATGGTCGGCGAGGAGTTCGACAGGATCAAGCCCGGAGTCGCGATCCGCTCGGCCCATGTCGGCATCGGCGCGTCCAACACGTATTTATTCATGAGCGACGTGCTGCCGCGCGCGATCAAGAAGTATGGCGGTGTCGATCCCGACGCGCTGCGCAAGGCGGCGCTCGACACCGACATTCCCGAGGGCGGAACCATGCTCGGCTTCGGCGTGAAGTTCTACGGTGAGGGCACGCCGATGGCCGGGCAGAACGAACGCTCCTTTCCCGTCGTGATCCAGTACATCGACGACAAGTCCTCTGTGGTGTGGCCCAAGAGCCAGGCGCAGCGCGAGGCGGTGCTGCCGCTGCCGAAAGGCACCACCTACAGCAACCAGTAGCGGCGGAGTGCTTCGGTGTTGGAAGTCAGCGGGCTGGTGAAGCGGTTTGGCGGCTTCACGGCCGTCAACAACGTCTCGTTCAGGGTCGACCAGGGCGAGATCCTCGGCCTGATCGGACCCAACGGTTCCGGCAAGAGCACGATCTTCAACATGCTCTCCGGCACGCTGGTGCCGAGCTCCGGATCGATCCTGTTCGCCGGGCATGAGATCGCAGGCCTTGCACCGCACCGGATCATCAACCGCGGCATCGGCCGCACCTTCCAGATTCCGCGACCCTTCCGCCGCCTGACCATCTTCGAGAATGTCGCGCTGGCCGGCTTCTACGGCCAGGGACGCCACAGTCGCGTCAAGGCCGAGGAAGCGGCCGAGCGGTCGCTGGCGATGGTCGGCCTGCCGACCGATCGCCATGCCAGTGTCGATGGCCTCGGCGCTGCCGGCTTGAAGAAGCTCGAGCTTGCGAAGGCGCTCGCCACCGCGCCGAAGCTGTTGCTCGCCGACGAAAGCCTCGGCGGCCTCGACGAGGCCGAGATGGATCAGGCCGCCGACATGCTGCGCAACATCCGCGACGAGCTCGGTATCACCATCATCTGGGTCGAGCACATCATGGGCGTGCTGATGCGCGTCGTCGATCGCGTCATGGTGCTCGATCACGGCGAGAAGATCTCGGAGGGACTGCCCAGCGCGGTTGCCGGAGACCCGCGGGTGATCGAGGTCTATCTCGGCACCGATGCCGAGACCACGCAGGCCGCGGCCGCCGAGGCGCGCCGCCGCGCGGGAGGTTAGCCGATGCTGGAACTCCGCGGCGTCAATGCCGGCTATGGCACGTTCCAGGCGCTGTTCGATGTCAATCTCGACGTCAAGGCCGGCGAGGCCGTCGGCGTCATCGGGCCCAACGGCGCCGGCAAGACCACCTTGATGCGCATCATCTCCGGCCTGATCCGGCCGTCGCGAGGCTCGATCAAAATGGAGGGCATCGACGTCGTGGCGACGCCGTCGCACAAGATCGTCAGCCTCGGCATTGCGCATGTGCCGGAGAACCGCCGGCTGTTTCCGCGGCTTTCGGTCGACGATAATCTCAAGATGGGCGCCTTCATGAAGGAGGCGCGCGCCCGCTATGCCGAGCGGCTCGACGTCGTGTTCGATCTGTTTCCGCGCCTGAAGGAGCGACGCCACCAGATGGCCGGCACCATGTCGGGCGGCGAGCAGCAGATGTGCGCGATCGGCCGCGCGATGATGTCCAATCCGAAACTCCTGCTGCTCGACGAGCCGTCGGCAGGCCTCGCGCCGGTCGTGGTGCAGCAGGTGTTCGAGCTGGTGAAGCGAATCCGTGCCAGCGGCCTGACCGTGCTGATCGTCGAGCAGAACGTGCAGCAGGTGCTGAAAGTGGTCGATCGCGCCTATCTGATCGAGGCGGGCACGATCCGCGCCTCCGGCACCTCGGCCGAGATGCTGGCGAGCGACACGGTCAAGGAAGCGTATCTCGGGGTGTGAGGGGGCATGCAGGCATTTCTGGACGTCTTCGACATTTATCTGCTGGAGGCCGTGATCAACGGCATCCTGCTCGGCGGCGTGCTGGCGTTGCTTGCGCTCGGTCTCAACCTGATCTTCGGCGTCATTGACGTGACCTGGATCTGCTATGCCGAGCTCGTGATGATCGGCATGTACGCCATGTACTTTATGGTGCAGTATTACGGGGTCAGCTATTTCATCGCCGCTCCCTTTACCGTCCTGCTGGTCGCGCTCCTCGGGGCGGCGCTGCACTACCTCGTGATCGCGCCGCTGCTCACGGCACCGCCGATCAATCAGTTGCTCGCGACCGGCGGCGTGCTGTTCGTGCTGCAGAGCTTTGCCACCGTCGCCTTCGGCATCGACTTCCGCAACCTCGGCATCCGCCTGCCGGTGCTCGCCTTCGGCGACATGAATTTCAGCTACGCACGGCTGCTGTCCTTCGTGGCGGCACTGGTCGGCATGGTCGCGGTCTATCTGTTCATGACGCGAACCTTCACCGGCACCGCGATCCGCGCCATTTCGCAGGACCGACAGATCATGGCGCTGATGGGCGTCGACGCCAAGCGGATCTATCTCATCACGTCCGCGCTCGGCGGTGCGCTGGCCGGGCTGGCGGCCTGCCTCCTGGTGCTGCAGTATGACGTGCATCCCTTCGTCGGCCTCTCCTTCGGACCGATCACCTTCCTGATCTGCGTGCTCGGGGGCTTAGGCAATTTCATCGGCGGCTTCATCGCCTCGTTCCTGTTCGCCGAGATCATCTCGCTCGGCGGCCTGTTCTCTGATCTCGAATGGGGCTATGTGCTCGCCTTCGCCTTCTTCATCGTCATGATGTTCATCCGGCCCGCAGGGCTCCTGGCGAGGCGCCGATGATGGGGCAGGGGCGGCTTGCAGCCTGGGGGATAGGGCTGGCGGCGCTGATCGCGCTGCCCTTCGTCTATCGCGATCCTTATCACCTGCACATCCTGGTGCTGATCCTGATCTGGTCGTTCGCCTATACATCCTGGTCGATGATGGGACGGTTCGGCCTGGTCTCGCTCGGGCACGGCGGCTTCATGGGGATCGGCGCCTACGTCACCGCGCTTTTGTGGAATCACCTCGGCCTCTCGCCATGGATCGGCATTCCCGTCAGCATGGTCGCGGCCGGCGCACTGGCGCTGATCGTCGGCTATCCCTGCTTTCGTTTCCGCATCACCGGGCACTATTTCGTGCTGGTGACGCTGGCGCTATCAGGCATCGTGCTCCAGGTCATCACCGCGACGCGCGACTATACCGGCGGCTCGCTCGGCTACACGCCGAACCGTGCGTCCGGCAACAAGCTGCTGGCGCTGCAATTCGACGACAAGACCACCTGGTATCTGATCGCACTTGCGATTTGGCTGTTCGGCATCGTGGTCTGGCACTGGGTCGACCGCAGCATGGCTCGCCATGCGCTGGAGGCGATCTCGGAGGACGAGGACGCCGCGGCTGCGGCCGGTGTCGACGTCACCGCGGAGAAGCTGAAGATCACGCTGCTCAGCGCGCTGATGACGGCGCTCGCCGGCGCGATCTACTGCCAGTACCAGATGTTCATCACGCCCGACACCGTCAGCGGCATCGCGGTGTCGCTGCAGATGGTGTTCGCGGCCATCGTCGGCGGCCTGTTCGTCTCGCTCGGCCCGACCGTCGGCGCCATCATCACCATCCTGCTCGCGGAGAGCTTGCGTATCGGCTTCGGCACCAAGGCGGTCGGCTGGGACAATCTCGTCTATGGCGTGCTGCTCGTGCTTTTCATCATATTTCTTCCCAAGGGCATCCTTGGTAGCGTGCTCGACCGACTGAAGCCGCAACGCAAGGTGTCCCCGAACTCATGAGCAAGAAGCCGTCCAAATCGATCGCCGACCAGCTCGACCGTTACATCACGCCGTTCCGTTACGACGGATCCGGCAAGTTTCACCTCAAGGACCACAAGACCGACGAGAAGGGCGATCTCGACAAGGAGACGGCGCAGGAGATCCTCGATGCCAACAAGAAGCGGCTGATCGCGTTTCAGGAGAAGCTCTACGCCCAGGACCGCTGGTCGCTCCTGATCGTATTCCAGGCTATGGACGCCGGCGGCAAGGACAGTGCGATCAAGGCGATCTTCGAGGGCATCAATCCGCAGGGCTGCGAGGTCCGTGCCTTCAAGGCGCCGAACAGCAAGGAGCTCGACCACGACTTCCTCTGGCGCCACGTGGTCGCGCTGCCGGAGCGCGGCCATATCGGCATCTTCAACCGCTCCCATTACGAGGAATGCCTGGTGACGCGGGTGCATCCGGAGATCCTCGCCAAGGAGAAGCTGCCGGCAAAGCTCGTCACCAAGAACATCTGGAAGGAGCGGTTCGAGGACATCTCCGCCTTCGAGCGCTATCTCGGCCGCAACGGCACCGTGGTGCTGAAGTTCTTCCTCAACGTCTCCAGGGAGGAGCAGCGCCAGCGCTTCCTCGACCGGCTGGAAGAGCCGGCCAAGCAGTGGAAGTTCTCGATGGATGACATCAAGGAGCGCGCGCTGTGGCCGCGCTACCAGGCGGTCTATCAGGACATCGTCCGCCACACGTCGACACCACATGCGCCGTGGTACGTCGTGCCTGCCGACCATAAATGGTTCGCCCGCGTCGTGATCGGCTCGGTGATCAATGCAGCGCTCGAAAAGCTGGACCTGCGCTTTCCGCGTGCCGACAGGGCCTCGCTGCAGGAATTCGAGCAAGTGCGCATGGCGCTGGAGAAAGAAGGGACAGGAGGCAGGAAGCGGGCAAAGTGACAGCCAACGGGACCGCGAACCGCAAGAACGTCAACTTCGCGCTGCAGGGCGGCGGCGCGCACGGCGCCTTCGTCTGGGGCGTGCTCGACCAGGTGCTCGAGGATGGCCGGCTCGCGATCGAGGCGATCAGCGCCACCAGTGCCGGCGCGATGAATGCGGTGGCGATGGCCTCCGGCATGGCGAACGGAGGCGCGGAGGCGGCGCGGCAGAGCCTGCACGCATTCTGGTACGAAGTGTCGCGCATGGACTTGGCGTACGATTTGCTCTCGCCGCTAAACCAGTGGATCCAGGCCCTGAAGCTGCCGCCGGAATATCATCCGGTCCATGCCTTCATCCACACGCTGACGCACACGCTGCCGCCGAACCTGCTCAATCCCTTCAACTTCAATCCGCTCCGCGCGCTGCTGCAGCGCGTGATCGATTTCGACCGGCTCAACTCCTCGCCCGAGGCGCCAGAGCTGTTTCTCAACGCCACCAACGTCCGCACCGGCAAGATCAAGGTGTTCCAGAGCCCGTTTCTCAGCGCGGAAACCGTGCTCGCCTCGGCTTGCCTGCCGCCCTATTTTCAGGCCGTCGAGATCGACGGCGAGCATTATTGGGATGGCGGCTATCTCGGCAATCCCGCGATCTTTCCGCTGATCTACCGCAAGGGCAGTCACGACGTCATCATCGTGCAGGTCACGGCGATCCGGCGCGATGAGCTGCCGACCAGCGCGGCCGATGTCCTCCACCGCATCAACGAGATCAGCTTCAATTCGTCCTTGATGCGCGAGATGCGCGCGATCGCCTTCGCCACACGGCTGATCGACGACGGCGAGCTCGACAGCGACAGGCACAGCCGCATGTACATGCACTGGATCGGCAACGATCAGCTGATGTCGCAGCTCGGTACGGCCACGCAATTCCATCCCGAATGGAGCCTGTTGTGTCGCCTGCGCGACGAGGGCCGCGAGGCGGCGCGAAGCTGGCTGGCGCGAAACTTCGACCGGGTCGGAAAGTCCTCGACGGTCGACCTGACAGACATGTTTCTCTAGGCGGCGCGAGCCGGCCATGGACAATAATTGCGAAAACAACCCCATGCACAGTAGCCGGGGATAGCGGAATCAATGGCTTGCCGGCCATGTCGTGCTTATGCGGATTTTACGAAATTCGCTTGACGCGTCGGGCAAAACAGGCGCATAATGTCACCATGCCCCGTCCAGGGAACTCGCGCGTTCAAATGTGATCCTTCAGGTCATCGATCCTGCTTGACAGTTTTGTGTCTCGGGAGGAGCATCGCAGAGGTCGCAAACAAGCGACGCGCAACGTTCACCTCATGAGCAAGGGGAGGTCTATGACACCACCTCCGCAAATCCAGCCGCTAAGTGCGATGGAGCTCGTTCGGACTATCGCATAGCGGCGAAAACCGCGAACGGCACGCCGGGTCAAGGTTTAGCGGGCTACATCAGTGAGGCAAAGCCCCTACCTTCCCGGCGCTGTAATTTGCATCACGTCGATCAATGGCTGACCGCGCCGAGGCCGCCACGACGAACGCATTAAAGTTCTGCCTTGTCCCTCCTCCCTCCTTGCCGTCATTCCGGGCCGACGCCCGGAATGACGCTGGGCTATCGCTCGTGGCACTTTAGGCGGCCTGCGCGCGCCTCGTCCTTCGAGACGCTTGCTCCGCAAGCTCCTCAGGATGAGGCTAAGCGGCAGCGGTGCTCGTTGAAACTGTTGCCGCGCATTCAGTCCTCATCCTGAGGTGGCCGCATAAAGCAGGCGTCTCGAAGGATGGCCACAGGGAAACCGCCCTCAAAAGCAACTGCTCTGCGGAACGGCGGGAGCGCGCTCAGCGTTCTTAAGCCGTCTCGCTGCGCTGAGCCTATGCCGTCTCCAATCCTGCATGGCCAAATGCCAAGAGAATGTCGCCTCAAAGGCCAACTTCCGACACAGGTCCGAGGCGAATAACGGTCATCCGACATGACGCATGTGCTTCGGTGGTGACGGTCCCGGCACCGCCAGCGCATTCATTTTTTTCAGGGAATCCGCGTGTCGCATAAGCTTGCCCCGGCGCTCCTCGCCGCTCTCTTCCTCGCGATCTCATCTCTCTGCGGCGCCCGCGCCGAGACGCCGGCCGCGAGCAGTGTGGCCGCGCTGTCGCCTGACGAGGCCAAGCGTGCGCTGGAGACGCTGCAGGACGACAAGAAGCGTGCGCAGATGATCGATACGCTGCGCGTGATCGCGAATGTGTCCGGTCAGCAGCAGCCTGCACCCGCTGCGCCGGAGCAGAAATCGCCGATCCCGCTCTCGGCCGACGGCCTCGGTGCGCAGCTCCTGCTCACGGTGTCGGAGGAGATCGGTGCGATCTCGAGCGAGATCGCCAGCATGGCGCGGACGCTCACGCATTTTCCGACGTTCTATTACTGGATCATGCGGACCGCGAACGATCCCGTCGCCTACAATCTTCTGATCGAGATCGCCTGGAAGCTGGCGCTGGTGCTCGGTTGCGCCCTTTCGGCCGAATGGGTCATGTTCCGCCTGATCCGGCGGCCGGTCGCCTTCCTGGAAGGGCGCGTGCCGCAGACTGCGCGCTTGCCGGCACAGGCCCTGCCGATCGCCGATCCGCCGTCATCGGTAGCCGATGTCACCTCCGCGCCCGAACTGAACAAGCGCCACCACAGTCTGGTAAGGGTCTGGCAGGTCCTGCTGCGGCTGCCCTTCGTGCTGGGACGCCTCGTGCTCGAACTGCTGCCGGTGGTCGTCTTGGTGGGGATCGCCACGGCGCTGCTCGGGACCGAGATCGGCGAGCCCACGACCGTTCGCCTCGTGATCCTCGCTGTCATCAACGCCTATGCGTTCTCCCGCGGACTCATCTGCGTGATCCGGGCGCTGGCGGGACCGTTCGGCCTGTTTCCGGTTCGGGCCGAGACCGCAGCCTATATCGAGATCTGGGCGCGCCGCATCGTCGGCGTCGGTGTATCCGGCATCGCCTTCGCCAATGTGGCGCTGCTGCTCGGCCTGCATCGCGCCGGTTACGCTGCGCTGCTGCGCATGGTGATGCTGATCGTGCACCTCTTCATCGTCGTCATCATCTTGCAATGCCGCCGCCAGGTCGCCGAAGCCATCCGCGCGCCGGCCGATCGGCAGGGCATCGCGGCTCGTCTGCGCAACCGCATCGCCGGCGGCTGGCACTATCTTGCCATCGCGCTCGATCTCGCGCTGTGGGCCGTGTGGGCGCTCAACATCCGCAACGGCTATTCGCTGCTCTTGCAGTATTTCGTCGGGACGGTCGTGGTGGTGCTGATCACGCGCGTCGCCATCATGCTGACGCTGAGCCTGATCGACCGCGGCTTCCGCATCAAGCCGGAGATCCTCCAGCGCTTTCCCGGTCTCGAGATCCGCGCCAACCGCTATCTGCCGCTGCTGCGCAAGATCGTATCTGGCGTGATCGCCTTCATCGGCTTCGTGGCGGTGCTAGAAGTCTGGGGCGTGGACGCGATCGTCTGGTTCTATGGCGGTCAGATTGGCAGCCGGCTGATCTCGGCCTTGGTGACGATCGGGCTCGCCGTGTTCATCGCGGCCGCGATCTGGGAAGCCAGCAACGCGCTGCTGGACCGCCAGATCAATGCGCTGTCCCGGGACGGCCATTATGCCCGCGCCGCTCGCTTACGCACCTTCCAACCGATGCTGCGGACGGCGCTGCTCTGCCTGATCGCCACCGTCGTCGGCCTTACCGCGCTGAGCGAGATCGGCGTCAATGTCGCCCCGCTGCTCGCGGGCGCCGGCATCGTCGGCATTGCCATCGGCTTCGGTTCGCAGAAGCTGGTGCAGGACCTCATCACGGGTCTGTTCCTGCTCCTGGAGAACACGGTGCAGGTCGGCGACAATGTCAGCGTCTCAGGGTTGTCAGGCGTGGTGGAGAACGTCTCGATCCGCACCATCCGCCTGCGCGCCGGCGATGGCGCCGTGCACATCGTGCCGTTCAGCGCGGTCACGACCATCACCAATGCCAGCCGCGGCGCCGGCAACGCCTCCGTCAGCGTCAACGTCGCCTACAAGGAAGACACCGATCGCGCCGGGCAGATCCTCAAGGACATCGTGGAGGAGATGCGCCGCGAACCGGAATTCCGTGCATTGATCCGCGGTGACCTCGAGCTCTGGGGTATCGATAAGGTCGATGGCGCAATGGTGTCGATCGTCGGCCAGATCCGCTGCACCGAGGCCGGCCGCTGGCCGGTCCAGCGCGAATTTAACCGCCGCATGAAACTGCGCTTCCAGCAGAGCGGCATCGAGGTCGCCTCCGCCACCCAGACCATCTTGATGCAGATCGCGCCACCGGCCGACGGCGCCGCCAATCTGACGCCAAGGCGGGCGGCCGGATAGCGGCTCGATATCGCGCTGGGGCAGGAGATTCCGCCGAGGGAGCAGCAAACGCCCGCAGCGCTCGCGGCCTTCCAGAAGGCCGAGACCGAGAAATGGTGGCCGGTCGTGAAGGCCGCCGACATCAAGGTTGAGTAGTGCTGCCGCCTCACAACACTTCCTCATCTTGACAGATCGTGGGGTTTTCTCGTCATTCCGGGGCGCGACGAAGTCGCGAGCTATGGTGCGAAATTGCGCACCTGGGAGTCCATCGGGCCGCAGAGACGGCCGCGCCATGGATTCCGGGCTCGCGCTGACGCGCGCCCCGGAATGACGAGAGGAGAGAGCAGGCTCTCAAGAGCTTTGCGGCGTTAACCTTTGCGTCGCGCGCGACCTGCGATCTCGGGCGACAATCTCGCTGCGGTGCGAGATCACAATCGATGCCTCAGTCCCAACGTCCTTGATCTCCGGGGAGCGCTGGCCGACAATGACCGCGGTTCAATAAGAAACTCCTTGGGGGAATTCGTGAATAGACCTGCCCGTGTCGCTGCCCAAGCGACATCATCCGATCAATCGCAAGGCATGACGCTGCTGCGCGATCCTCTGCTCAATAAGGGCACCGCCTTCACGGAATCCGAGCGCGAGGCGCTGGGCCTGCGCGGCCTGCTGCCGCCCTGCGTGCTGACGATGGAGACGCAAGCCCAGCGCGTGCTCACCAATCTGCGCACGCTGCCGACGGATCTGGAAAAATACGTCGCGCTGAACGCGCTGCATGACCGCAACGAAGCGCTGTTCTTCCGCGTCGTCGTCGACAATATCGACGAGATCCAGCCGATCATCTACACCCCGACCGTCGGGCTCGCCTGCCAGAAATACGGCCTGATCTTCCAGCGGCCGCGCGGCATGTTCATCTCCTCGCGCGATCGCGGCCAGATCGCCGAGATCCTGAAGAACTGGCCTTATCCGGCCAAGCTGATCGTCGTGACCGACGGCGAGCGCATCCTCGGCCTTGGCGATCTCGGCGCCAACGGCATGGGGATTCCGGTCGGCAAGCTCTCGCTCTATTCGGCCTGCGCCGGCGTGCATCCCGAGCTGTGCTTGCCGATCGTGCTCGACGTCGGCACCAACAACGAAGAGCTCTTGAACGATCCCTATTATCTCGGCCTGCGCGAGCGGCGGCTGACGGGCGAGGCCTATGACAGCTTCGTCGACGAATTCATGCAGGCCGCGCGCAAGACCTTTCCGGGCGTGCTGATCCAGTTCGAGGATTTCGCCAACCATTCGGCGTTCAAGCTGCTGCACAAATACCGGGATGAAGCCTGCGTCTTCAACGACGACATCCAGGGCACCGCGGCGGTGGCGCTCGCCGGCCTGTTCTCGGCTCTGCGCGTCTCCGGCGGCAAGCTCAGGGATCAGCGCATCCTGTTCCTCGGCGCGGGCGAGGCGGCGACCGGCATCGCCGATCTCGTGGTCTCCGCCATGATGGCGGAGGGGCTGGCGGAGGACGAAGCGCTCCGGCGCAACTGGCTGGTGGATTCCCGTGGCCTCGTCGTCGGCGGCCGCGATGGCCTGTCCGGCCACAAGCTGCGCTATGCCCACACGGACCAGGCGCCGATCGCTGATTTCCTCACCGCGATCAAGACGCTGAAGCCGACGGCGATCATCGGCGTTGCCGCGGTCGGCGGCGCCTTCACACCCGAGGTGCTCAAGGCGATGGCCGAGCTCAACGAGCAGCCGATCGTATTCGCGCTCTCCAATCCGACCTCGAAGGCCGAGTGCTCGGCGGAGGATGCCTACCGCTACACCGAGGGCCGCGCGCTGTTCGCCTGCGGCAGTCCATATGATCCGGTGACGCTCAGCGGCCGCACCTTCGTGCCGCGCCAGGGCAACAATTCCTACATCTTCCCCGGCGTCGGCCTGGGCGTCATCGCCAGCCGCTCGCGCCTCGTCACGGACGAAATGTTCATGGCGGCTGCCCACACGCTCGCCGATTGCGTCGGCAAGGAGGACCTCGCGCAGGGCAGCCTCTATCCGGCGCTGCCGCGCATCCGCGAGGTCTCGGTCCGCATCGCCGCCGCCGTCGCAGACGTCGCCTTTCAGCGCGGCCTCGCCGACGGACCCGCGCCCAACGACGTGAAGACCCTGGTCCAGTCGCAGATGTACGAGCCGCATTATTGAGGCCGCTGCGCGCCTAGAGCGGCGCGGTTATTGCGCTGACGTCTCAACATCGTCATGGCCGGGCTTGTCCCGGCCATCCACGTGTTGCCCCGCAGAACGAAGAACGTGGATGCCCGGGATAAGCCCGGGCATGACGGTCTCGCGATACCATTTCAGGTGGAATCGCCGTTGCGCGGCGCGGCCGCATATGCGACGATCTGTAGCGTTACAAGAAAACTCTATCCGCAAGGTAAGTGCCATGGACGATCGTTTGCCCGAACTGGGGGACCTCGAGCGCGAGGTCATGCAATTGGTTTGGGCCCATGGTCCCGTCACGGCCGAAATCGTGCGTGAGCGTCTGCCGCGGCGTCTGAAGGAATCCACGGTCCGCACGGTGCTGCGCCGGCTGGAAGAAAAGGGCTATGCCAACCACACCGTGGACGGCCGCACTTACGTCTACCACGCCGCCGAACCACGTGCGCGTGTGGCGGCCAAGGCAGTGCAGCGCATCGTCGACTGGTTCTGCAACGGTTCAATTGAAGAAGTTCTCGTCGGCATGGTGGACAACAAGATGCTCGACCAGCAGCAGCTGCGCACGCTGGCCGACACGGTGGCCAAGGCGAAGAAGGCGAGGGGAGTGAAGAAAGATGATCGCAACTCTGGCTGAGGCGGCGCTGCGCTCCTTCGTGCTGGGAGGCATCGTCTGGTTCGGTCTCACCCTGTTTCGCGTGCGCAATCCGCACGTCCACATGACGGCGTGGGTCGTCGTGCTGCTGGCGTCGCTGGCGATGCCCTTCGTGATGCATTGGCCGACGCTCACGATCACCCGGCCGCCTGTGCCGATGCCGGCGCCGGACGATTTTCTGCCGGCTGACCTTTCGATGCTGGAGCTGCCGCAGCCGTCGCTGCCGGTCGCATCAGGCGGGGCGATCGTTCCGCCGGCCGGAAGCGGGCTCTCGATCAATTGGTGGCTGGTGGCCACCATCATCTATGCCGGCGTCACCGCTTGCCTGCTGTTGCGGCTGATGATCGGCCTCTGCCTGACCTGGCGCATGGCACGGGCGGCGGCGCCGATGAAGGGTACGCAGCTGATCGCTGCCGACGTCCGCATCAGCCGTGACGTCGGCGGTCCCGTCACCTTCGGCTCGACCATTCTAGTGCCGCCGCAATTCGCCGGCTGGGATGCGAAGAAGCGCCTCGCCGTGCTCGCGCATGAAGGCGCGCATGCCGCCAATCGCGATTTCTACGTCCTGCTGCTGGCCTCGCTCAATCGCGCGGTGTTCTGGTTCAGCCCGTTCTCGTGGTGGCAGCTTGCGCGCCTCGCCGAGCTCGCCGAGATCATCAGCGACGCCCGGGCGATCGAGGTGATCGAAGACCGGCTGTCCTATGCGGAGATCCTGCTCGATTTTGCCAGCACCGTAAGACCGCGCTCGGTCGAGCTCGCGATGGCGCGGGCCTCGACGGTGCGCGCTCGCGTCGAGCGCATCATCGCGGCCGCCGCGATGCCGGTGGCGGTCGGCTGGCGCAAACGGTTGTCGATCGCGGCCGCGATCGTCCCCGCCGTGGTCGTGTCCGCCGGCATGATCGCCTATCGCACGCCGGACGTCGCGCCCGTCACCGCCGATCTCGGCGATGTCCCGGCCCAGCATTACCGCCCCTTCGTCAATTTCTATGCCATGGGCCCGGCCTCGGTCTTCGCCATCTTCCGCGAGGGCGACGAGCTCTACGGCCAGCTCACCGGGCAGCGCAGATTGCGTCTGACGATCGGCGGTGATGGCACGGCGTCGTACCCGGCTTCATCCGGCGAGATCAGCTTCCCGATCGACGCGGAGCGTCGTTCCTCCGAGCTGATGCTGCGCATGAACGGTCGCGACGTGCGCGCGCTTCGCGTCGCCGAGATGCCGGCATCGGCAACTGGACCCGCGCCGCTCGATCAATATGTCGGCTGGTACAGGGTTGCACCGAACCGCGTTCTCACCGTGCGCCGCGACGGCGATCGGCTTCAGGTGCAGGAAACCGTGCAGGGCCGGACGGCACTTCTCGCGGAAGGCGCCGACGTCTTCTCGATCCATGGCGACAACCTCCTGATCTTCCTGCGCGACGAACAAGCCAGGGTCTCGCGCGTGCTGGTCCAGAATGCGGTGTTTGGTGCCCGTCTCGCGCCGCGGATCGATGCGGCCGTGGCGCAGGCGATCGAGGCGGACTTCGCACGCCGTGTTGCGGAGGTGCCGGACCGTTTCCGCGAGCAGGTCCCCGTTGCGGGCGGCAAGGAGATGATCCTGCGCGGGATCGAAGATCTGCGCCGGGGCACGCCGAACTATGATCGCATGAGCGCGCCGCTGGCTGCGAAGATCCACCGTCAGCTCAACGAGACGCAGGCGACTTTCGTGGCGCTCGGCGCCCTCGAGTCGATCTTCTTTCGCGGCGTCGGCCCCGGCGGCTACGACATCTATGGCGCGAAATTCGAGAACGGCTCGGCGGAATTCCGCCTGCTGCTCGAGCCCGACGGCAAGGTCGGCGACGTGCTGTTCCGGGCCGACGGCAATGACGAACTCGGCGGTATCGTCTCCTGCGCGGACGAGGCGAGCGTGCGCGGACGCGCCGGCACTTCGCCGATCAGGATCATGGTCTATAACGAGATGGGTGATGACATCCAGATCTCCAATCTCGACGCCGACGGCAATCGCAGGACGCAGAGCGTGGTCAGGCCCAATATGTCCTGGGCTTCCACGACCTCCGTGAACAATCCCTGGGTGATTGCCGACAAGTCCGGACGATGCCTGGAGATCCTGGTGCCGGGCCGGCAGACGCGCTTCCACAATGTCGAAGCGATGAGCCTCGGTGCGCGTCCGGGGCGCGCCGCGCGCCGCGCCGTTCCGATTGCCAATGGCGAGGAGATGCTGCGCCGCTACATCGAGGGCGTCGGCAAGGGACAGCCAGACTACGACCGCATGACGTCGGAGGTGGCCGACATCACGCGTCAGCAGCTTCCGTTCGATCAGGCGATCCTGGCGCGGCTCGGCGCGCTGCGTGCCGTCTCCTTCCGCGGCGTCACAGCGCTCGACAGCGACATCTATGTCGCGCAGTTCGCCAATGGGTCGGCGGAATGGCGCATCGGCGTCAGGAACGGCACGATCACCAAGATCGCGTTGGGGCCGAATTTCTAGGGACGGCTCCGATTTCTTGAGTGCGGGGTCTCATTCTCCGATTGCCCGCTCATACCCTCGAATGCTACTATTTGTAGCATTACAATTCGTAGCTTCGAGCCGGCCTGCCTCGGCAGGCTCGAAAGAATTGGGCGTGCGCCATGAGCAATTCTGCAAAGGCCTATTGGCGTGAGTTCGCGCGTATTCTCAGGGAGGGTGCGGAGTCCAGCGAGGCCCGCGCCGGCTTTTGCCCGTCTCGCAAAGAGTGTGAACGAGCAGCTCGGATGAGACGGCGCCGGTTCATTTCACTTCTCGGGGGAGCCGCATTGGCGCCTCTCTCCGCGCTGCCAGTGTATGCGGACCCATCGGGCGCCCGCGGCGTTCCGCTTGCGCGAGACGATGGCTGGCCGGTCGGTCCCGTCAATGACGATGGGCTCGTCAATCGGGACGCGCTGTGCGAGATGGCTGATCGGCTCGCATCAAGCGATGCCAATATTCATGCCGTGCTGGTCGTCCGCAACGGCAAGCTGGCGTTCGAGCGGTACTTCAAGGGAGCCGAAGAGGTACCCGGCCATATTTACGGCCGCCTGGTGGAAACCGTCGCCTTTGATGCTGACACGCTGCATGACATGAAGTCAGTTTCGAAGAGCGTCGCGTCCCTCGCAGTCGGAATCGCGATCGATCGCGGGTTGATACGCAGCGTCGACGAACCGATCTGGAGCTTCTTCCCCGAGCTGGCCGACCTGCGCTCCCCTGAAAAGGACCGCATCCGGCTGGCGCACGTGCTGACCATGTCGATGGGTCTGAAGTGGGTCGAAGCGACGCCGGCAGCGGGGGACTACGACAACGACGAGGCGCGCATGCATATGGCATGGGATCCGTGCCGTTACGTTCTCGGTCTTCCAGTGACCGCCGCGGCGGGGCAGGAGTTCTTCTATAACACCGGCGCGCTCACGCTGGTGTCGGCTATCATCCGCAAGGCGACCGGACGTCCCCTCGACGAGTTTGCGCATGAGACGTTGTTCGAGCCTCTGGGGATCACCAGCACAGCGTGGGGTCGGTACAGGGGAGATACCGATGCCGGAGGGGGATTGCGCTTGCGACCGCGCGATATGGCCAAGATCGGCCAGCTGGTTCTTGCGGGCGGTCGCTGGAACGACCGCCAGATCGTTTCCAAGGCATGGATCGACGCCTCGACGGCAGAGAAGATCAAAGGGACGGACGATCAATCCTACGGATATCTGTGGTGGCGTGGCCAAGCGCGGCTCAATCACGGGAAGGTCAACTGGATCGGCGCGCTTGGTCGCGGCGGGCAGTCGATCCGCATCGTCCCGGAGCTCGATCTCGTCGTCGCGGTGACCGCGGGTTACTATCAGGACTACAGCCCGCAAGCGTTTCGATTGCAATTCGGCGTATTCCGGGACGTGTTGCGCGCGATCCCGCCTCCGGCCTGAGCTGGGCCGCCGCCTCTGGGAGGCAGTCTCTGTCCCGATTCAGGACAGGCACTGTGGTGGAATCGTCACAGCTGGCGTGAAACGGCCGCGGCCCCAGGTCCGCTTTTGTTCCGACAAGGTTCTGCCCTCATTCCCCACCGAAAATCCGGCCGTTCGGAGGGGCGTACCATGTCTCGCATTGCACGTGCCGAAACTGCCCGGATTTCCCTCGCAACCTCGTGCCGGCTGCTGCTCACCATTGCCGGCGCCGCCTCGCTCGCCGCCTGCGCGCAATCGCCGGTCGGCCGTCAGAAGGCCGATCTCGCCGCGACCGGCCGGCAGGCCGCGGTGGAACGCCCGCACCGGGTGGCGGCGCTGCATCCACGGCCGATCAGCCGGCCGCGCGCCTCTGGCGGTGACGCAAAACAGGCAGCTTCGCGTGGCGTTGCCAGCTTCTACTCGGACACGGAGACCGCGAGCGGCGAGAAGTTCGACAAGAACGAATTGACCGCGGCCCATCCCACCCTGCCGTTCGGCACCAAGCTGCGCGTCACCGATACCTCCTCGGGCCGCTTCGTCACCGTCAGGGTCAACGATCGCGGGCCCTATGTTCGCGGGCGCGTGGTCGATATCTCCCCTTCCGCGGCCGAGGCGCTCGGCATGGTCGACAAGGGCATCACCAATGTCCGGCTCGACGTCGTGCAATGAGCCTCAAGCCCATCGCAGCGCTTAACCGGCTGTTAGCTGCTCTGTCGCACCATGGCTGTCCAACAATTCGGGGCTTTGGGGGAGGCGGCGCTTGAACACGATCCAGTATCTCGAAGATCAGGCCGCGCGCGCCGAGCGGCTGGCCAAACGGATCACGGATACGCTGACGATCGAAAAGCTGCTGACCTTCGCCGGCGAGCGCCGCCGCGAGATCGAGGTCATCGCCGGCAAGCACCGGCGCGCCTAACTCTGCGAACCACGCGCTAAGCGCATCCGCTCTTGCTTCCCTATCTGCGCAATTGAGACAACGCCCGCTCAGCGGTGGGTCTCGACGAAGTCGCTGAGATAATCGGGCAGCTCGATGCCGTAAATCTCGCAGCGCGCACGAATCTCGCCGGCGACGTCGGTCGAGATGTCCTTCATCCAATGCTCAAGCGTATTGAACGAAATCACCTTGATCGGGTCGTTGAAGCATCCGGCGACAAGCTCGCCGATGGTGGCTTCGAGATCGCTACGCTCAATGCGGATTTCGGTCGCCTCGTCGCGGCGATCGATCACCACGAAGAGGGTCTCGTCTGCGCCGTAGGGTACGATCGGTGATGATACGTCGGCGTCAAACATCTGAGGCGCTCACGTCTTTGCTTCCGATCCCTAACAACGGGAAAAGCCGGAAGAAGGTTCCTGCTCGCGTGCTTGTGAAGGCCGTCAGAGAAATTCTCTTAAGCGTGATAGCTCGATGACGTGCTCGGGCGAGAGGATTTCGGTGACGAGCGGTGGCTGCGCCACGGTGCGGATCTCGTAGAGGTGCCGGGTTGCCGCAGGCTTCTGCATGAAGGCCGAGATACACTCGTCGAGCGTGCCTTCACTCACTTGATAGGAGTCTCTGTCCGGCCTTCGCTGGTTTGCCAGCGATGGCCATTTATGCAGCACCGCAAGCGCGCCGAAATCGACTTTTGAATCTCCGGCCACGTCCCCCATCATCCTGCCTCACACAAAAAACGACCCCAGCACACGGGTTCGCGTGCCGGGGTCTACACACCTGTCGCTGCATCTCAATGCCACGAAAACTCAACGCGGCAGCCGGGAAAAGGTTCCCGGCGGCGTTGTGCCGCTTCAGCTCGCGGCGGCCGCGATTCTGTGCTCCGGGCTGTCATGGCCCTTGCTGCCCTCGTCGCCGCGGCTGACCTCCGGCAGCCCCGCGAAGCGCCGCAAAGCCCCGGCCATCTGCGCCCGGCCTGGCACGCCGGTGATCACCACGTCCACCATCGCAAAGGACGAGTGGAAATGGCCGCGCGCACGGAGCTGCTCGACCGGGACGCCGGCGGCGGCCATCGCCTCGGCATAGGCGGCGCCCTCGTCGCGTAACGGATCGAACTCGCAGGTGACGACAAAGGCCGGCGGCAGGCCGGCGACCTTGCCGCGGAGTGGCGAGACGCGCGGGTCGGTGCGGTCGGCCGGCGAGCAGTACAGGTCCCAGAACCAATACATCAGCGAGCGCGTCAGGAAGTAGCCGGTCGCATTGTCGTTGTAGGACGGACGATCGAAGGTGCAGTCGGTGACCGGGCAGACCAGGAGCTGGCCGGCGATGTCAGGCCCGCCGCGGTCGCGCGCAAGCTGGCAGGTGACGGCGGCGATGTTGCCGCCGGCGCTCCAGCCTGCGACCAGCACCGGGCCCGGCGTGCCGCCGAGCTCGGCGGCGTGCTCGGCGATCCAGCGCGTCGCCGCATAACCGTCCTCGGCCGCGGTGGGGAAGCGGTGCTCCGGCGCATGGCGATAGCCGACGCTGACGAAGATCATGCCGGTCCGCCGCACCATGTCGCGGCAGAACGGCTCGTCCGACTGCTCGTCACCGAGCACCCAGCCGCCGCCGTGGAAATAGACCACGATCGGATGCGGTCCTGCTGTTGCGGGCTTGTAGACGCGGTAAGGCAGGTCGCCGTCGGTAACTGGCAGAGTGCCGTCGACGATGTCGCCGATCGGCCGCCCCGCAGGCCGGCCCTTGTTGAACTCGTTGACGAAGGCACGTGCGCCGAGCGCGCCCATCGACTCGATCGGCGGCAGGTTCAGCGACACGAGCAGGTTCAGCACCAGCCGCACGTCCGGCTGCAGGCGCACCACTTCGCCGTCATTGCATTGCGCGGCGCTGTTGGGGCCGGTGAGCCTGAAGCCGAGCATGCCGCGGCTGACCACCTCGTCGCAGATGCTGCGATAGGGGCCGACGCCGCCGGTATAGGGCATCAAGCCCTGGACCTTGCCGGGCACGTTGGCGCCCGTGTACCAGGTGTTGGCGAGCCGGTGCAGCGTCAGCATCGAACAGTCGGCCATGTGCCGGCCCCATGCGGCCTGCGCCGTCTCGGTCGGCTCGATCGTGTTGAAACCGGCATCGCGCAGCGCGGCAAGGCGATCGACGACCCAGTCGACATGCTGCTCGATCGACACCGCCATGTTCGACAGCACCGACGGGCTGCCGGGGCCGGTGATCATGAAGAAGTTCGGGAAGCCTTCGACCGTGAGGCCGAGATAGGTCTGCGGTCCCTGCGCCCAGACGTCGGAGAGCGACCTGCCGCCCCGCCCGGTGATCGGATACACGGCACGGATCGCGCCGGTCATGGCGTCGAAACCGGTCGCGAACACGATGATGTCGAGATCGAAGCTGCGGCCGTTCGTGGAGATGCCGCTCGCGGTGATCGCCTTGATCGGCTCCTCGCGCAGATTGACCAGCGTGACGTTCGGCCGGTTGTAGGTGGCGTAGTAGTTGGTATCGAGGCAGGGACGCTTGGCGCCGAAGGGATGATCGTGCGGCGTCAGCGCCGCAGCGGTTTCGGGGTCGTTGACGGCGGCGCGGATCTTCTCGCGGATCAGGTCCTGGACGATCTTGTTGCCGTCGACATCGACGGCCTGGTCGGCCCAGAGCTGCGTCAGGATGTGGACGAGGTCGCCGGCTGCCCAGGCGCGTTCGAACCGCTCGCGACGCTCGGCATCGCTCAATTGCCAGCTCACGACGGTCTGCTGCGGGTAGGGGACGCCGGCCATCGACTGGCGCGCCTGCTCGCGATAGGCCGCGCGATCGCCTTGCAGCAGGCTCATGCGGTCTGCTGGCGCCGGACCATTGTGTGCAGGCAGCGCGAAATTCGGCGTGCGCTGGAACACAGTCAGATGCGCGGCCTGCTCGGCGATCAGCGGGATCGACTGGATGGCCGACGAGCCCGTGCCGATCACAGCGACGCGTTTTCCCGCGAGATTGACGCCGTCATGCGGCCAGCGTCCGGTGAAATAGATCTCCCCCTTGAAGTCCTTGACGCCGTCGATCTCCGGCGGCTTTGGCGCGGAGAGGCAGCCGGTGGCCATGATGTAGTGGCGGCAGGAGACCGGCGCGCCGTTATCGGTCGTGAGCTGCCAGCGCTCCGTCGCCTCGTCCCATTTGGCTTCGGTCACCTTGGTCTTGAAGCGGATGTCGCGCCTGAGGTCATAGCGATCGGCGACGAAGCCGAGATAGCGAAGGATTTCGGGCTGGGTCGCGTATTTCTCCGACCAGGTCCAGGCGGTCTCGAGATCCGGATCGAAGGTGTAGCTGTAATCGATGGTCTGGATGTCGCAGCGCGCGCCGGGATAGCGGTTCCAGTACCAGGTGCCGCCGACGTCGCCGGCCTCATCGAGGGCGATCGCCTTGAAGCCGGCCTTGCGCAGGCGATGCAGGAGATAGAGCCCGGCAAATCCGGCGCCCACCACGGCGACGTCGACCTGCTGGGCTGTCCCGCCCGCCGCTTGGGATTCACGTGCGGCGACCATTGCGTCAGGCATGGCATTCCTCCCGTGTATTTGTTTTGCCGGCAGGCTATCGCTGCAGGTTCGGCTTGTCATCAGGACAAGTGCAATCTTCGGTAGTCGTTTGCGGCGGCATCGTGGCCGCGGGAAGGTTATGGCGATACACGCACCGCGATGCACAATCGCCGGGATTGTCCGGGCTAATCAGACCACATCCTTCTGTGTATGCTTGCGCTTACAAGCCACGCGTACCGACCGGGCGTCATGACAGAGTTGAGCGAGCGAACCAAAGCGAACATGGACGTCGTCCTGGAGGAGACGTGCCGCCAATTGCCACATGGCGGCGATCACGACAGCCGCAGATTCATCGCCGAGCGCCTGATCGAGGCGGCACAGTCAGGGCACTCCACGCTCGGTGAGCTCGGCATCATCGCGCGCCGCGCGCTGGCGGAGCTCCTCGCCAAGAGTGGTTAGGTCGCAGGCGCGATTGAGCCAAGCGTCTGGCCGCATCGAAGGTGCGCTCCCTCGCCCCGCGCTTACGGGGCCGCGACGAGCTTCGCTCGCGCTGGGAGGTAAGACCTAGCTTGCCTCGCTGGCGGCCGCGGACGTAACCTGCTGGAACCGTTCCGCGCATCGAGATACTCCGAAGATGCGATCCGTGCTCGCGCTTGTTGCGGCTTCCATTGTCCTGTGTGGCGTCGGCTCGGCCGTGGCACAGCCGGTCGGACAGTTTCCATTTGCGCTGACGCGTGAAGGACAGATGCTTGGCGCCGTCGAAGGCGAGGTGGCCTCCTTCAAGGGGCTGGCTTACGCGGCGCCGCCGGTCGGTGCGCTGCGCTGGCGCCCGCCGCAGCCGACGGCCGAGAGTTCGGAGATGCACACCGCCTACGACTACGGCGCGCCGTGCCTTCAACCGTCGCTGCCGGCCGCGCGCGAGGATTGCCTCACGCTGAACGTGTTTCGTCCCTTCGGGGTCGATGGTCCGTTGCCGGTGATGATGTTCATCCATGGCGGCGCCTTCGTCACGGGCACCGCGAACGATGCGGTGTTCGACGGCGCCAGGCTGGCACAGGCCGGCCTCATCGTCGTCACCGTGAATTATCGCCTCGGTGTGCTCGGCTGGCTCACTCACCCGGCGCTGTCGGAGGGCGGCTCCGGCAATTACGGCCTGATGGACCAGATTGCGGCGCTGCATTGGGTGCAGGACAATATCGCGGCATTCGGCGGCGATCCAAACAACGTCACTCTGTTCGGCAACGGCGCAGGCGCGACATCGATCGCACTGCTGATGCTGTGCCGGCAGGCGCGCGGTTTATTCCAGAAAGCCATTTTGCAATCGGTGCCCGGCCGCGCAGCTCTGCACTCGCCGCAGGAGGCGGAGGTCGTGAGCGCGTATTTCGCCGCTGGCCTCGCTTCCGAGCCGGATTTGCGGGCGGTCCCGCCGGCACGATTGCTGGCTGCCGAAGATCGCCTGCTGGCGAAGTTCGCGCGCGCCTTTGTGCCGGTCATGGATGGGAGCCTGGTGACGGAGAACATCGCTGCGGGATTCACGGCGGGGCACGAGAGCCGCATTCCCCTCATCATCGGCTCGAATGACGACGAGACGGGTTTCGGCGATGAACTCGACGACCAAGACGATCTTGCATCATCGGGCCGCACGATCGATGGGCTGCGCGAGCTCTATCCCAACCTTTTGAAACCTTCGGAGCTGAAAGCTCGGTTCTATACCGACAAGGTCTTCTCCGAGCCGGTCAGACTGCTGGCCCGTCTTCACGCGGCCACGGGCGCGCCGACCTTTCGCTATCGCTTTGGCTATGTGCCCGAGGCGCGGCGCGCAAATCCCGATCGTGGGCACGGACGCGAGTTGCAGTTCATTTTCGGTGCGGAAGGCGTGCCCGGTGCAGGAATCTTCTCGCGAGGCGATCGCGAGGTCGCGAGCCGCATGCGCGGCTACTGGATCAACTTTGCAAGAAGCGGCGATCCCAATGGTCCCGGTTTGCCCCATTGGGACGCGGCCGCAGAGCGTGATCGCCTACTGCTGATCACCGACGACCGCATCGCGAGCGGAGACGACCCCTTCACGGAGCGTCTCGATCGGATGGCAGGTGAGGGCAGGAAATGAGTTGGATTATGCCGCGAGCTCGACGCGCGGCGCCGGGCTCAGCCGGTCTTCTTCCAGATAGTCGATCGCGCCGTCCTTTTCGACGGCGTAGAACTGCTGGCCTTCCCGCGACTTGAAGGCGGCGCGAACGACGCCGCGGCGGCCCTTGTCACTGTTGACGACGTCCCCCAGCGCAAACTTCCTCATCTTCCGTCCTCGTCTTCTGGCCGACTGCTTCGGCCACGCCGGAGATTTTGGAAGCCAAATCGTTAACGGCTTGCTAACCATGCCAGTTTGCCTATGCTCGCCGCCGATCGCGCGGGCAGCTCGCACGCGCCTGTTGCCAACGAGACACGAGCCTATGACGCGACTTCCGACCTTGTTCCTGTCGCATGGTGGCGGCCCCTGGCCGTTCATGGAGGACAGGCGGGTGCAATATGCGAAGACCGCCGCGGAGTTCGGCCGGCTGCCGCAGCTGCTCCCCGAAAGGCCGAAGGCTGTGCTCGTCATCACCGGACATTGGGAGGCCGACGCCTTCACCGTGTCGACCTCGGCGCATCCGCCGATGGTGTACGACTATTACGGTTCCCCCGAGCATACCTATCACCTCAAATATCCGGCGCCGGGCCAGCCCGCGCTTGCCGCAGAGGTGAAGGCGCTGCTCGCGCGCGCCGGCCTCGATTGTCGGGAGGATCCCAATCAGGGTTTTGACCACGGCACCTTCGTGCCGATCGGCCTGATGTATCCGAACGCGGACATGCCGATCGTGCTGTTGTCGCTGAAGTCGAGCTATGACGCGGCCGAGCACGTCAAAGTGGGGGAGGCGATCGCGCCCTTGCGCGACCAAGGCATTCTGATCGTCGGCAGCGGGCTGACCTATCACAACATGCGCGGCTTCAATCGACCGGAGTCGAAGCCGGTCTCGTACGATTTCGAGGCCTATCTGAACGAGGCCATCAGCACACCGGATGCGGCGTGCCGCAATGCCATGCTGGTCGACTGGGAGAACGCACCGAGCGCGCGCCTTGCGCATCCGCGCGAGGACCATCTGCTGCCGCTGATGGTCGCAGCCGGTGCCGCCGGCAGCGATTTCGGCCGCCGCGTCTTCGTCGACGAGGTCGCGGGCGTGGCGATGGCGTCGTATGTGTTTGGTGCGTGACTTTTCTCCCCCACCCCGCTTGCGGGGAGAGGGTCGGGGTGAGGGGGAGTCTCCGCGAGCGAGGTGAGAGTTGGATTCGTGGAGAGTCCCTCTCACCCGGAATCCGCGCTGCGCGCGAATTCCGACCTCTCCCCGCAAGCTGGGAGAGGTGAAGGGCAGCTCATCCGTATTTCAGCTTCATGAACAGGATGCCGCCGGCGAGCAGCATGGTGATGGCGTTGGCGGCGACCAACGGGGCGTCGCCAGAGAGCAGGCCGTAGAGCAGCCAGAGCGCCAAGCCCAGCACCATGACCAGGAACATGCCGAGTGAGATGTCGCGCGCCGAGCGGGTTTTCCAGACCTTGATGAATTGCGGCGCGTAGGCGACGGTGGTGCAGGTGGCGGCGGCAAAGCCGAGCAGCTTGATCACGAAGGGGTCCATGCCGGGCTCTATAGCATGGATTCGACAATGGCCATGCCTAGAGTCCCGTTCCGATGAAATCGGAACGGGACTCTAGATTCTAGTTTTGACGCGTTTTCTTCACGCGAACCGGCATCCACTTCGCTCGAAAACGCTCTACGTGCGGCGCGCCGCCATGAGGTTGCGGTAGAGCGCGGCGTAGTCGCCGGCGCGGTTGCGCCAGGAGACGTCGGTCGCAAGGCCGCTTCGTTGCAGCCGGCGCCAGGTCAGCTTGTCGTGGAAGGTGGTATTGGCCTTGCGCAGCGTGCCGGCGAGGGCGTCCGCCGTCACGGGGCCGAACTTGAAGCCGGTGGCATCGTGGCCGGACGCGTCGGCCTCGCCGATGTCGACGATGGTATCCTCGAGGCCGCCGACACGTGACACGATTGGGACAGCGCCATAGCGCAGCGCGCAGAGCTGGGTCAGGCCGCATGGCTCGAAGCGCGACGGCACGATCAGCGCGTCCGAGCCGGCCTGGATCAGATGCGCCAAGATCTCGTCATAGCCGATCACGACTCCGATCCGGCCGCGATTGGCGCGTGCGGCGGCCTGGTAACCGTCCTGGAGATCGCGATCGCCGCTGCCGAGCAGCGCGAGCTGCATGCCTTGGTCCAAAATGGTCGGAATGGCTTCGAGCAGGAGATCGAGCCCCTTCTGCCAGGACAGGCGGCTGATGACGCCGAGCAATGGCGCCTCGTCCGAGGAATCGAGATTGAACTGCTGTTGAAGCGCCGCCTTGTTCGCGGCCCGAAAGGTGAGGTCTTCCGCGCCGAAGCGGTAGGCGATGTGCGGATCGGTTTGCGGATTCCACACGGAAATGTCGATGCCGTTGAGGATGCCGCTGAGCACGCCCGCGCGTGCACGTAGCAAGCCGCCGAGCCCCATGCCGCCTTCGTCGCTCTGGATCTCCCGCGCGTAGGTCGGCGACACCGTGGTAATGCGATCGGCGAATTGCAGGCCCGCCTTTAAAAAGCTGATGCCGCCGAAATATTCGATTTCGTTGACGTTGAGGGAGTGCCAGGGCAGGCCGATCGCACCGATCAGCTCAGGGGCAAACTTACCCTGATAGGCCATGTTGTGAATGGTCATCACGGTGCCGGGCCGCGGCCGGTTATCATAGTGCAGATAGGCCGGCGCGAGCCCCGCCTGCCAATCGTGGGCGTGCACGATGTCGGGCACGAAGGCAGGCACGAGGCCGTGACCGATATCGGCGGCGACGCGCGAAAGCGCGGCGAAGCGCACGCCATTGTCCGGCCAGTCGACACCCTCGCTGGTGACGTAGGGGTTACCGGGCCGCGCGTAGAGATGCGGCACGTCGAGCACGAACAGATCGAGGCCGTCGTGCGAGCCCGCGAGCAGCCGGCCCGGCCCGCCGAAATAATCCGGCCAGCGCCGGATTTCCTCCGCGCCGGCGAGCATCCGTGTCACGTCGGAATAACCGGGCATCAGGGTGCGCATCTCGACGCCATGCGCCTTCAGTGCAACCGGCAGCGCGCCGGCGACATCCGCGAGGCCGCCGGTCTTGACGATGGGATAGACTTCAGAAGCGACCGCGAGGACGCGAACAGGTGTCATGTATTCAGCTTGTCGATCATCGGCTGGGTGATCAGCGAGATGCCCTGCTCGGTGGTGCGGAAGCGCTTGGCGTCGAACTCGGGATCTTCGCCGACGACGAGGCCCTCGGGGATGTCGACGCCGCGGTCGATCACGACGTTCTTCAGGCGAGCGCCGCGGCCGACATTGACATAGGGCATGATCACGGCGTTCTCGACATTGGCGTAGGAGTTGACCCGCACGCCGGTGAACAGCAGCGCGCGGCGCAGTGCGGCGCCGGAGATGATGCAGCCGCCCGAGACCAGCGAGCTCACGGCCTGACCGCGCCGGCTCTCCTCGTCGTGGACGAATTTGGCCGGCGGCGTGATCTCCGCATAGGACCAGATCGGCCAGGCGCGGTCAAACAGATCGAGTTCCGGCACGACATCGGTGAGATCGATATTGGCGGACCAATAGGCGTCGACGGTGCCGACGTCGCGCCAATAGGCGCCGTTGTGGCTGCTGGAGCGCACGCACGAAGTCGAGAACTGGTGCGCGAACGCGCGGCCGTTCTTGACGAGGTATGGAATGATGTCTCTGCCGAAATCGTGGTTCGAGTTCGGGTCCTCGGCGTCGCGCTTGAGCTGGTCGAACAGGAATTTCGCGTTGAAGACGTAGATGCCCATGCTGGCGAGCGAGACGTCCGGCTTGCCGGGCATCGGCGGCGGATCTTTCGGCTTCTCCAGGAACGAATGGATCCAGCCTTTCTCGTCGATATGCATGATGCCAAAGCCCGAAGATTCCGCGCGCGGCATCTCGAGGCAACCCACCGTGACGTCGGCGCCGCTCTCGACATGCTCGCGCAGCATCACCTCGTAGTCCATCTTATAGATGTGGTCGCCGGCCAGCACCACGATGAAGCGGCAGGCGTGGGATTCGATGATGTCGATGTTCTGGTAGACGGCGTCCGCCGTGCCGACATACCACATGTTCTCGGAGACGCGCTGGCTGGCCGGGAGAATGTCAAAACTCTCGTTTCGCTCCGGGCGGAAGAAGTTCCAGCCCATCTGAAGGTGCCGGATCAGGCTGTGCGCTTTGTATTGGGTCGCGACCGCGATACGGCGGATGCCCGAGTTCACCGCGTTCGACAGCGCGAAGTCGATGATGCGGGACTTGCCGCCAAAATAGACCGCCGGCTTGGCGCGCCGGTCGGTCAGCTCCAAAAGCCGGCTGCCGCGTCCACCGGCGAGGACGAACGCCAACGCTTGGCGGGCAAGCGGTTCATTACCGACGGCACTCATGTCATCCTCCCACACTCTGGCATGCCGGGCTTTTTGTCGCGAGAAGCCCCGCGGTCCCGCGCTCATTGGAACCGATAGTAACGGTACGAATAGTAAATCGGGAAGTGGGTTGTTGGTTGCGCGCAACGGGAAGCTTAATGCTTTGCCTTGATGTCTTTGCCGTGGCCGAAGTGCTACAGCGTCGCGCCGCTGTCACATCGGGCGGAGCAGATCGTTGGGCCTCACGTGCCGGCGACCATTTCGCAGCTGGGTGTGAACGGGACTTGTGCGCCGCACGCAAAGTCCGGGCTTTGACTTGGCGCTTTGACTTGGCGCAAGGATGTCCGATCATGGTGTTGCGATCCTTTTTCAAGCGAAACGTCAGACAGGGAGTAGGACGATGAGGATCTGGAAAACGGCAATTGCCTGTTCGCTGGCCGGCGTGGTCATGGCCGGCCAAATCGAGCAGGCTGCGGCGGGTCCGATGCCGACCAACGTCGCGACCATGAAGGCCGCGGCCGGTGATGATGTCGCGCAGGTGCATTGGCGCGGCGGCTGGGGATGGGGCCTCGGTGGCCTCGCGGCTGGCGCGATCATCGGCGGCGCCATCGCCAGCGGCGCGCCGTACGGCTATGGCTATTATGGCGGCCCATATTACGGCGGCTATGGATATCCGGGATACGGCTATGGTTATGCGCCGGCCTATTACGGCTACGGGCCGGCCTACGCCTATCCGCGGTACTATGGCTATCGCCGGTACTATCGGCCTTATTATGGCTATCGGCCGTATCCGCGTCCGTACTACCGTGCCTATTGGTGATTTCACGCGGCTAAAGCGAAAGCCACACGATCAGGCTCATGCAGGCCAGATGCGCGAGCACGATCGCGGCGAGATGCAGCGGGCCTGGCTTAGGCGAAGGCCGCGCATCTCGCCGCCCTTTGCCTTGCTGGATTTGCCTATTGCCGCGAACACAGTGCGCTCCCTCTCCCGCTTGCGGGGGGGGGTCGGGGTGGGGGTGTCTCCACGGACGAGAACCCCCAGAGGAGAAAGCCCTCACCCGGCGCGCTGCGCCGACCTCTCCCGCAAGCGGGAGAGGTTGAGCGAGCTCGCGGCGCAGTCCGAAGGCATTCCAACCGCCGTGCCACAGAACTGGCTCTCGCGCGCAAAGATCCGCATCGCGCCGATCGACGATGGCGTGGTCGCGGACGAGCAGAGCACGATCGACCTCTACTTCCGCTGGGGCCTGATCAAGCAGAAGCTGGATGCCGCGGAGATCGTGGACCGTTCGTTCGCCGAAGCAATCGCGAAGGCGGGATTGTAGCGCAGCCTCTCGTGTCCCGGACGCGGCGCAGCGTGAAACGCTGCTCCGCAGAGCCGGGACCCATGCCGCACAGAATGCTCTCTCGGTTGGATAGGCCCCGGCTCAGCAGCGCATCGCTGAAGAAGCGCTGCGCTGCGTCCGGGGCACGAAACCTCACGAAGTTCTCAAGCATCCGTGAGTCGAGACACTGCTTCCATGGTACTCGCATTCCTCGACGTTTTCCTTCTTCGTTCTTCACGTCTGACAACATCGTCATTGCTATTTGCACCTGCTCCCTTGCACCCCGCGGCTCCGCGGCAAAAATCAATCCGACGACCACATCGGGAGACCGGCCATGGGCCTGCAAGAAACAAAAATCGAATCGCTTCCCTTCGTCACTGCCGAACTCAACTATCTCGCACCGACATCAGCCAAACCGCGTACCTACGCCTTCGATCCGCCCCCGGGCGAGCCCAAGAGCACGGCGCTTGCCGAGCCGCATCAGGTCCCGATCTTTGACGCGCGGCTGATTGCGCAGAACTTCTCGCTCGATCGCGAAGGCTTTGCGCTGGTGCGCCATCCGACGCAGGTGAAGGATTTTTACAACGACGAGGAAATTCGCGCCGTCCACTATCCCGCCGTCGAGGCGTTCCTGCGGGCGATGCTGAAGGCCGATCGTGTCGTCATCTTCGATCATACCGTGCGCAAGCGCGTCGAAGGCGCCGCCGACATTCGTGGTGGCGGCCCGCGCCAGCCGGCGACGCGCGTGCATGTCGACCAGACCGGCGTCTCCGGCGCCAATCGCGTGCGCGAGCACTTGCCTGACGAAGCCGAAGAGTTGCTGAAGGGGCGCGTGCAGGTGATCAATCTGTGGCGGCCGATCCGCGGCCCCTTGCGCGATTCACCGTTGGCGATGGCCGACGGCACGACGGTTGCGCCCGATGATCTCGTGGCCTCCGATTTGATCTATCCCAATCGCCGCGGCGAGACCTATTCGGTGAAGTACAATCCGAACCACCGCTGGTTCTATTTCCCCGAGATGACGCCGGACGAGGCGCTGCTGCTCAAGTGTTATGACTCCGCAACCGACGGCCGCACGCGGTTCGGGCCGCACACGGCCTTCGTCGATCCGACCTCACCGCGAGATGCCGCCCCGCGCGAGAGCATCGAGGTGCGCACGTTGGTGTTTCACAATCGGTAACAAAGTGTGATGGCACTGCCGGGCACCGCCCGGCAGTCTTTTGGGAACCTTGGGGAACAAAGCGACGTTGGCAGCGCCGGGCAGGGGTAACCGGGAGGGTGCCGTGCAAGCGCAGACGACGCTATTGATATCTCTTGCCAGCTTTTTGCTTTTTGCCTTTTCCGTTGCCCGCGCCGAAAGCGGGCTTGCTTCGTACTACGGATATGGAAAGGCAGGTAAAGGTGGCGAGCTGACATGCGCGCACCGGACGCGTCCTTTCGGCACCGTGCTGAGGGTATCCTTCAGCGGACGAACGATTCAGTGCCGCGTCAACGATCGTGGCCCGTTCATCCGCGGCCGCATCGTCGATCTCTCGGTGCCCGCCGCCCGCGCACTGGGCATGATGAGCGCCGGCGTGGTGCGGGTCTCGGTGGATTAGGCCGGCAAGCGGGCTATAGTGCCACCCAAAGCAAGGGGTGAGGGCGCTATGGCCAGGATCAGAGTGGGACTCGTCGGCTGCGGCTTCGTGTCGGAGCTGCACATGTATGCGTTCCGGCGCGTCTATGGCGTGGACGTCGAGGTTGCGGCAGTGGCTGCGCGCGGCGATCACGTGGTCGAGTTCGCGACCCGCCACAACATCCCGCGCGTCTATCGCAGCTTCGCGGAAGTGATCGCGGACCGCGAGCTCGATGTCATCGACATCTGCACCCCGCCCAACCTTCATGCCGAGATGATCGTCGCCGGCATACAGGCGGGCAAGCACGTCATCTGCGAAAAGCCGTTTGCGGGCTATTTCGGCCGCGAGGGCGATGCGCGGCCGATCGGCAAGCATGTGCCGAAGGCGCTGATGTACGAGCGCGTGCTGGAGGAGATGGACGCGACGCGGGCCGCGATCGAGCGTAGCGGAAAATTGTTCATGTATGCCGAGGACTGGATCTACGCGCCCGCGGTGACCAAGACCGCCGAGATCATCAAGGCGACGAAAGACAAGATCCTGTTCATGAAAGGCGAGGAGAGCCATTCCGGCTCGCACGCCGCGCATGCCGCGCAATGGGCGATGACGGGCGGCGGCTCGCTGATCCGCATGGGCTGTCACCCGCTCTCGGCCGTGCTTTATCTGAAGCAGGTCGAGGCCAAGGCGCGTGGCGAGACCATCGGCGTCGCCAGCGTCACTTGCGATGTCGGCAACGTTACCGCTGGCCTCAAGAGCGAAGAACGCACCTACATCAAGGCCAATCCGGTCGATGTCGAGGATTGGGGCGCGCTGACGGTGACCTTCTCCGACGGCACCAAGGCGACGGTGTTCTCCGGCGACATGATCATGGGCGGCGTGCGCAACCTGATCGAGACCTACACGTCCGGCGGCTCGCTGTTCGCCAACATCACCCCGAACACGCATCTGATGAGCTACCAGACCAGCGAGGAGAAGCTCGCCAGCGTCTACATCACGGAAAAGGTCGACCGCAAAACCGGCTGGCAATATGTCTGCCTCGAGGAGGAATGGACGCGCGGATATTTGCAGGAGATCCAGGACTTCATGGAATGCGCCGCGACGGGTCGGCCGCCGCTCTCGGACCTCGCGCTGGCGTACGAGACGATCAAGGTGAACTACGCCGGGTATTGGGCGGCGGAGGAGGGAAGAAGGGTGGTGTTGTAGGGAGTGCTGCTCTTTACCCTCCCCTGGAGGGGGAGGGTGGACCGCTCGCGCCGCGCCTCACGCCCCGTAGGTCGAGCCCTTCGGCAGCGGGAAGACCGGCTCCCGCGTCCGGATATTCGTCGGCCACACAACCGAGATGTGCTCGCCGGCATTCTGCATCACGACCGGGGTCGAACGCTCGTTCTGGCCGGAGAGCGGCGTGCCCGGCGGGAAGAATTTCACGCCATAGCCCTGGATGGTGCCACCGGCGGGGATGTCGACGTCGAGCGCTGCTTTGCGAACGGCCTCGGGCTCGAAGCTACCGTACTTCTCCTTGGCGATCGGCAGCACATTGTTGAGCAGCACCCAGGTCTGGTTAAAACCCATCGAGCAGTGTGGCGGCACGTCGGTCGCGCCGGTCTTGGCCTGGTAGCGCGAGACCATGGTCTTGATCAGATCGCCCATGCCCGGCGCGAGCTTGGCGGGATCGAGCAGCTGCGCCGGCACCGGATCGATGTTGCAGAAATTGTCGATGTCGGCACCGAAAGTCGCGCGCAGCTTGTCGAGCTGGCTGTAGCCGGCGCCGGCCCCGAACAGCATCTTGAAACGCAAGCCGCTCTCGCGGGCCTGGCGCAGGAACAGGGTGATGTCGGGGTTGTAGCCTGCGTGCGAGATCACGTCGGCCTTGGCGCGCTTGATCTTGGTGACCAGCACCGAGAGATCGGGCGCCGAGGCCGAATATCCCTCGCGCAGCACCACCTGGATGCCGGCCTGCTTGGCGTAGGCCTCGTCGGCGGAGGCAACGCCGACGCCATAGGGGCCGTCCTCGTGGATCAATGCGACCTTGACCTCCTTGGGGTCGATGCCGAGCTTGGCTTTCGCATGCTCGTTGATGAAGCTTGCAAAGGCCTGCCCATACTGGTCGGAATGAATCTGCGCGCGGAAGACGTATTGCAGATTCTTGTCCTTGAACACGGCGGTCGAGACCGCGGTCGTGATCCAGAGGATCTTCTTCTGCTGCTCGACCCTGGCGGCGAGCGGCACGGCATGCGAGCTCGCATAGACGCCGTTGAGGATATCGACCTTCTCCTGGTTGATCAGGCGTTCGGCCTCGTTGATGGCGACGTCCGGCTTGCTCTGGGAGTCGGCGGCAACAGGCACGATCTTGGTCTTGCCTCCGATCCCGCCCTTCTCGTTGACGAGATCGATGGCAATCTGCGCACCGATCGAAGAGGCGACCGAACCGCCTGCGGCGAACGGGCCGGTCAGATCGTAGATGACGCCAATTCGCAAATTCTCGGCTTGGGCCTGGGCCCGTGTCCAATCGAGGCTGAGTACGGCGGCGGCAGCCGCCGAGGTCTTCAGCAGTTGCCTGCGTGAAGTCGGCATCCTATCCTCCCTCAATTAATTTGGATATTTGGCTGTTATTTTTGCGAAGTATTGGGAGCGGGATGGCGAAAGTCAACATCGCCCAAGGTCGATAGGGCAGGCGGCGGCGTAGAACGCATCTGCGAAAGGCAGCAAAAAGCCCATCACTCCGCGCGGAGCGATGGGCTTCCTGTCGATGCGACTGGTTACTGCGACAGCTTGACGAAGGTCGGAAACTTCATCTTGCCTTCCGCGATCTTCTCGGGCCAGACCACGACCTGCTTGGAGTCCTGCCACTGGAAGACGAGGCCGGTGACAGCGCCGGGGCCTGACTTGATGCCGTGGGTGAACTCGTCGTTCTTGCCGTAGAACTGGATGCGGCCGATCGTGCCCTCGTAATCGGTCTTCTCGAGCTCGGCGACCATCTTGTCGGGATCGGTCGAACCGGCGCGCTTGATGGCTTCCGTGATGAAGTAGACCTCGTCATAGGCGGTGTAGCCGGTATAGGCCGGCGGCGTGCCGAACTTGGCCTTGAAGGCGGCCGCGAACGGCTTCGTCTTGGGAGTGACGGCGACGTCGGGCGTGGCCACCGCCAGCGACGGTATGCCGTCGGCCGCGCCATTGGTGTCCTTCCAGAAGGTCGGGCTCAGCGCCTGCGCGCTGATGCCGAACATCGGGATCGGCACCTGCTGGTTCTTCCACTGCACCGTCGGCTGCACGCCGACATGGGAGATGCCGGTAACGATCACGTCGGGCTTCTTGCCTTCGATGTTGTTGAAGATCGGCGTGAAGTCGGTGGTGTCAGGCGAGAAGCGGACGTGCTCGACCACCTTGAGGCCGGCCTTCGGCAGGCATGCCTCGTAGCCGACGTCGAGCGGCTTGGTCCAGGCGGCGTCCTCGCTCATGATCGCGACGGTCTTGAACTTGAGCTTGTCGACGAGCAGATCCTTGGCGGCGTCGCAGACGAGCTGGGCTTGGGCTGCCGAAGTCAAGTAGCCATGAAAGGTGTACTTGTTCTTCTCGTAGTCGTTGTGGATCGCCTTGGTGATCTCGTTCGAGGCGGCCCCTGGCGTGATCAGCGGCATCTTCAGGCGCGCCGCCCAGGGCTCCAGCGCCAGAACGACCTCGCTGATATAGCTCGCGATCACCGCGGAGACCTTGTCCTCGCTGACCGCGCGCTGGAAGGCGCGCACGGAATCCGCGGACGAGCTCTTGTTGTCGTAGGTGACGATCTCGATCTTGCGGCCGAGCACGCCGCCCTTGGCGTTGATCTCGTCGGCAGCGATCTGCGCGCCGCCCGGCGTCGCCGCACCGGCGATCGACTGCACCTCGGCGATGACGCCGATCTTGATCGGATCGGTCGACTGCGCGTAGGCGGGTGCCGCGAGGCACAGCGCCAGCGCGGAGGCGAGCAGGCTGCTGTTGAGAACTAATGGTCGCATGGTCGTTTCCTTTTCCACGTTTTTTGTTGATGTTGACGGACTCAAAGAAAATCGGCGCCGGCCTCGCTCGCGAAGCGGCCGGGATCGCCTTCCCAGACGATCCTTGCATGCTCCAGCACATAGACCCGGTCGGCATGCGGCAGCGCGAAGGTCACGTTCTGCTCGCCGAGCAACACCGTGATCGACGTGGTTTGCCGCAACTTGGTCAGCGCCTTGGACAGTTGCTCGAGGATGACGGGGGCAAGGCCCAGCGTCGGCTCGTCCAGGATCAGGATCTGCGGCTGCATCATCAATGCGCGGCCGATCGCCAGCATCTGCTGCTCGCCGCCGGAGAGCGTCTGTGCCAATTGCCCCTGGCGCTCTTTCAGGATCGGGAACAGCTCGAACAGCCAGGCGAGCTGTGCCGCGCGCTTGTCATCGGAAAGGTGCTGGCCACCGAGATCGAGGTTTTCCCGCACGCTCATCTCGCCGAACAGCTCGCGCGATTCCGGGCACTGCACGAGGCCGCTGCGCGCGATCCTGGCTGGGCTGATGCCGCGCAGCTTCTCGCCGCCACGGACGATCTCGCCACTATAGGGCAGGAAGCCGGAGATGGTGTTGAACAGCGTGGTCTTGCCGGCGCCGTTGAGGCCAACGACCGAGACGAACTCGCCCTCATGGACGTGGATCGAGACGTTCTCCAGCGCCTGGGCCTTGCCGTAGAACACGCTGACATTCTCGACCTGGAGCAGCGGCACCTTGTCCTTGAAGCTGGTCTCGGGCCGCGCATGGGTCTCGATGGCGCCGCCGAGATAGACGCGACGCACGGTCTCGTTCCTCATCACGTCGTCGGCCCTGCCGGTGACGATCTCCTCGCCGAGATACATCGCGAGCACGCGGTCGACGAGGGCGGCGACGCTCTTGACGTTGTGGTCGACCAGCATCACCGCGCGGCCCTCGTCGCGAAAGCTGCGGATCAGGTCGGAGAAGATGTCGACCTCGGCCCGCGTCAGGCCGGCGAAGGGCTCGTCGACCAATACGACCTTGGGGTCACGCGCGATCGCCTTGGCAAGCTCGAGCCGGCGCAGATCGGCAAACGGCAGCGTCGGCGGGCGGCGGTTCATGACTGCGCCGAGCCCGACGCGCTCGGCGATCCATTTGGCGCGCTCGACCAGCGCCTTGTCCGGAAACAGCATGAACAGGCTGTCCGGCAGCAGCGCCACCATGATGTTTTCCAGCACTGTTTGCCGGTTCAGCGGCCGCGAGTGCTGGAACACCATGCCAAAGCCTTTGCGCGCGATCTTGTGCGCGGGCAGGCCGGCGACGTCCTCGCCCTCGAAGACGACTTCACCTGATGTCGGGCGCTCGATGCCCATCACGCTCTTCATCGCGGTCGACTTGCCCGAGCCGTTCGGCCCGATCAGGCCAAAGATCTCGCCGGCGTTGACCTCGAAGCCGAGGTTCTTCACCGCGGTTAAGCCACCGAAGCGTTTGGTCAGGCCGCGAACTTCGAGCACGGCCCGGTTTGAAAGCCTCATATCCATCACGAGCGCGCCTCGCGCGAGAGGGCCGCTCCGAGGAAGCCGCCGGGGAAGAACAGCACGACGAGGAGCGCGACCGCCGAGACGATGAAGGTCGCGAGCTCACCGGTCGGCCGCAAGAATTCGCCGGCGACGATCAGGAAGATCGCGCCCAACGCCGCGCCAAGCACGGTGCGGCGGCCGCCGAGCACGGCGGAGACGATGACGTTGACGCCGACCGCGACGTCGACGACGGTGCCGACCGAGGCGGTGCCGAAGTAGAACACCAGCAGCGCGCCCGACAGCCCCGAGAAGAACGCGCTGACGATGAAGGCGGCGAGCTTGTGCTTGACGATGTTGAAGCCGAGCGCGCCAGCCTGCACCGGATCCTGGCCGCTGGCCTGCAGCACGAGTCCAACAGGCGATTGCGACAGGCCGTAGAGGATCGCCGCCGAGATCGTCATGAAGCCGAGCGCGATCCAGTAGTTCGTGCCGGCATTGATGGAGATGACATCGGGGATGGTGAGCCCGATCTCGCCGCCGGTGAGGTCGGCGAACACCACGATGAAATTCTGCAGCATCAGCACCGCAACCAGCGTGGTCAGGCCGAAATAGGGCCCGCGCACCCGCAAGGCCGGCAGCGCCAGCACAAGACCGGCGACGACGGAGGCGAGGGCGCCGAGGACGATGCAGAGATAAACCGACCAGCCGAACTGGGCATTGAGGATGCCGGCGGCGTAGGCGCCGACGCCGATCAGGAAGGTCGGCCCGAAATTGACTTCGCCGGCAAAGCCGAACAAGAGGTCCCAGGCCATCGCGAACACGCCGAAATAGAACGCGACGGTGAGCAGGCCGAGCACGTAGCCGGAGACGTAGAGCGGCAGCGTTGCCGCGATGATGACGAGCGCGAGCGAGATGAAGAACAGGCGCGAGGTGAAGAAGCTGGACATCTCAGCGCCTCCCCAGAAGGCCCTGGGGCCGGATGTACATCACGAAGACGAGCAGCAGCAGCGCCGGGATGGTGCGGTAGGCCGGCGAGAGCAGGTAAGCCGTCAGGGTTTCGAGATAGCCGACCACGAAGGCCGCGATCAGCGAGCCGGAGACGCTGCCGAGCCCGCCGAGCACGACGATCGAGAACGCGCTCGCGGTCAGCGGACCGACGCTGTAGGAGCTGACTCCTAGGAACATGCCGAGCAGCACACCGGCAATGCCGGCCAAAATGCCATAGATCGCCCAGACCACGATGTAGATGTTGGTGAGCTCGAGCCCGAGCAGGGTGACACCGCGCGGGTTCATCGACGCCGCCAGCACGGCCTTGCCGGTGCGGGTGCGGTTCACCAGGAGCCACAGCAGCGCGATGACCAGGCAGCAGACGATCGCCGTGAAAATCTCGTTGCGCGGCGTGCGGACGCCGAGGATCTCGACCACGCCGTCGACGATCGGCAGCACGGTCTTGGCGTTGTTGGTGAAGAAATAGGCGATCAGCTCCTGGATCATGATGCCCCACAGCAGGGTGCCGGTGAGGACGAAGATCTCCTTTTCCTCGTTCGGGATGCGCCGCGAATCCTGGATCGGCTTCACCACCGCGAAATAGGTAGTGAAGGCGGTGAGAAGCGCGACGCCGACGCCGATCAGCGCGCCGGCATAGGTGCCGACATTGAGGATGCTGGCGGCGGCCCAGGCCGCCACCGCTGCGGCCACCATGATGGCACCGTGAGAGAGGTTGAGCACGCCCGAGACGCCGAAGATCAGCGTGAAGCCGGTTGCACCGAGAGCGTAAAGAGCGCTGATGGCAAAGCCATCGATCAAAATCTGGAATGCTCGCATTGAGAATTGGCCGGGCAGCTTGGCTGCCGCTTGGAGGAAAAGCTGCTGCGTGCACCGCATGCGGAATGCTTTCCGGGCAAGGCCCGGATGCCGTTCCGTTCAATTTGCGGTGGGCTTGATGGAGCTCTGGAGACTGACGTCAGTCCTGACGACGTCCTCCGGTGCGCCGGTCACGGCGGCGTCGAGCGAATTCGCAACGCAACAGAGAGTCTTTTCTTCATGTTGTTTTTCTCCCTTGAGCAAGCCTCTTGTGAGCTATTGGGGCGCGACTATACCGGCGAGGGCATTCTCGGCAAGTGAAACTGCATTCAGGATTGTGAGAGGCGGACTAAAGTCTAGCGTCGCGCAAATAGAGAGCAGCGCAGGCATGCAGATTTCGTCGACGCCTATGCATGTACGCTGCCAGCATGCCTTCGCTCGGTTCAGTGCGTTTGCAGCAGCGACGGATCGAGCGGGCCGAGGCGAGCGGGATCGAATGGTGAGAGGTCGATCTGCGTTGTCCCCTCGGCGATCAGCTGCGCCAACGCCTCACCGGTGGCGGGTGCGTTGAGAATGCCCCAGACATTGTGTCCGGTCGCAACGTAGAGACCCTCGCTCTGCGGCACCTTGCCGATCAACGGCAAGCCGTCCTGCGTCACCGGGCGGAAGCAGGCCTGCCGCGCGATGATCTTCTCGGGCCGGAACAGCGGCGACAGCCGCTCGCTCATCGCCTGCAGGCGCGCGATCGCGTCCTGGTCGGGCGTCACGGCTGCGGGATCGAGCGGCAGCGGCGCGACGTCGGAGAGTGCCGTGATATGCGTGCTACCATCGGCGCGCGGGAAAACCTCGATCGACACGGCGTTGCCGCCGTCCTCATGCTCGAGGAACAGCGCATCGGCCGGCACGTCCGCGCCGGTGTCGTACACGATGCTCGGGCTGCGCTGGCCGTAGACCGCAGGCAGGCTCATCCATTGTGCGGCCAGCAGCGACCATGGTCCCATGGCGATGACGACGGCGTCCGCCTCGATCACGCTGCCCTCGACCTCGACGCCCTTTGCGGCTATTTCATCTGCGTCGCGCACGATGCCGGTGACGCGGCCGAGGCGAAGCTCCGCACCTAGCGCGAGTGCCCCATTCATCGTGGCCGACGTGAATTTTCCGGGATGGACAATCGCAGTGGTTTTTGGCGTGCCGATGCGCTGTGCGATGATGACGCCGTCACTCAGCCAGCCGAGCGCGGATGGTGAGTCCCGGCGAGGATCACTATCGGCTGCAACGAATCCGCTATATGCGGACATCGCGCGATAGCCCCAATCGCCCGCGATCTGCTCCGGCAGTTGTCCGTGAAGCGCAAAGCTACGCCGCGCCAGCGCATCGAGCGGCGTGCCGGCGCACCAGTCGCCCGCCAGGAAGCCACCAGCCTTGCCGGAGGCTGCGGCCGCGACCTCTGTCCGCTCCACCACAATGACGTCGATGCCGCCGCGCCGCAGAAACCAAGCAGTGCATGCGCCGATCACGCCGCCGCCGCAGATCACTACACGCATGGTTTTCTCCTTGAAGTGCACTCGCGCGCCGAAGGATTATCAAAAACAATTCGGCGCCGGCGAGGAGCGCCGGCGCCGCTTCGCAATGGAGCTTGCATCGCTCAGCCCGGGCCGGCGCCTTGCGTTGCCGTGTAGACCGCGTAGAGCGACTGGCTCGCGGCCATGAACAGGCGGTTGCGCTTGGGGCCACCGAAGCAGACGTTGCCGCACACTTCCGGCAGGCGGATGCGGCCGAGCAGCTTGCCGTCCGGTGACCACACCGTCACGCCGTTGTAGCCGACGGCGCGGCCGGCATTGCTGGAGGCCCAGACATTGCCGTTGACGTCACAGCGCAGGCCATCCGGCCCGCACTTCACGCCGTCGATCACGCAATCGCTGAACTTCCTGGGGTTAGAGAGCTTGTTGTCGCTGCCGACGTCGAACACGAAGATCTCGCCCTTGCCGCCCGCTCCGGTGTCGCCCGGTCCCTTGCCGGTCGAGGCGATGTAGAGCTTCTTGTAATCGGGTGAGAAGCAGAGGCCGTTCGGATCTGGCACCTGGTCTTCGGTGACGACGAGGTCGATGCGGCCCGAAGGGTCGATGCGATAGCAGTTGGTCGGCAACTCGCGCTTGCCTGCCACGAAGCCGGCGGGTTGTCCGATCCGCGGATTGAGCTTGCCGCCTGCATTGCTCGGGTCGCCTGCGACGTCGGGCTCGCCTTCGTAGAGCTGGCCGCCATAGGGCGGATCGGTGAACCAGTAGCTGCCGTCGGGATGCGCGGCGATGTCGTTCGGCGAGTTCAGCTTCTTGCCCTGATAGGAGTCCGCGAGCACGGTGGCGGTGCCGTCATGCTCATAGCGCGTCACCCGACGCGTCAGGTGTTCGCAGGAAAGCTGGCGGCCCTGGAAGTCGAATGAGTTGCCGTTGGAATTGTTGGACGGCGCACGAAACACGCTGACGCGACCGTCGTCCTCGCTCCAGCGCATCTGACGGTTGTTGGGAATGTCGCTCCACAGCAGATAACGTCCTTGCGCGCTCCAGGCCGGGCCCTCGGCCCAGAGCACACCGGTGTAGAGCCGCTTGATCGCGGTGTTGGGTTGCGCGAGATCGTTGAAGGACGGATCGACGGCGATGATGTCGGGGTCCCAGAAATAAGTGGTCGGCGCGCCACGGGGGCCGAAGTCGCGCGGCGGGGTGGTGATCGTCGTTGGCGGTGCGGCGGGGCCGGTCTGCGCCAGCGCGGAGCCGGCTCCGGCCATTGTGGCGGCGGCGCCGAGTGCAAGTCCTTGTACAACTCCTTGGACGAGTGTTCGTCGTGAAAGCGCACCATCGTGGTCACGCTGCTCTCCGTCACGAGCCTCTTGGCGTGTCATCGCGTCCTCCCGATCATGTTCGCTGGCCGGTTGATCCGGCCGAACGGGCGGAGGTTAATGCGGTCCGCAGCCGGTTGCGAGGGGTGGAATCGAAACCGCTGCGCGAGGCGGGTCGCAATTTCGTCACCTTCAACTGCGTTTGGATTGCAGGCTGACGGGGATAAAGCCGGAGCTCATTGTGCAAATTGTCGTCCTGGTCATTCTGCTCGCGATCGCATTTGCGGCCGGCTACTTCACGCGCGACTACGTCTCTCGCAAAAGGCGGGCGGAGGCACGCCGCTGGCGCGAGTACATCGAGCCGGATTGGCTCTCCGCCCACGCGCCGGCAAACACCAACGAGATCACGAACGCCGGCGCCGCCGTGGTTACCACCGGCGAGCTTGGCCAGATGCTGAACCGCTGGGAAAGCAGGGCCCGCGCTCGTCGCACCGGATCCGCATAGCCGGCGTTTGCGCGCTAGCCGACAATCCTCCTACTAGGTCAGTTCTCCTGACCATCTTTTGGCGTTGCAGTTGCGGCCGTTTCTCGTCTAGAAACGGGCGCATCGAGCCCCCGGCAACCAACCGTCAACGGTTTTGACCGAGGATTGTGGGCTCAAAAAGGGTCTGGCAATGCTGATTCGCGGCCAAATCGATGGGATTTCGGGGGAGGTGGCTGTGGCCGCCGCCACGATCCCGGCCGCGCTGCTGCCCACCCTCCTCCTTGGCGGGCTTCTTCTTAGCTGCCCCTGAGGGCCGGCTGGGCGCCACGCGCCTGGGCGCTCAGGGGTTGGTCGAGATCACCAGACACCTCAAGCGCCCAGCAGACTGAACGGCGCAAAAGCTCAAAAGGAAATTTGGAATGGCCACCGTGAACAAGTCCGACAAGGACCGCGTCATCATTTTCGACACCACGCTGCGCGACGGCGAGCAATGCCCCGGCGCTACCATGACCTTCGAGGAGAAGCTCGAGGTCGCCGAGCTCCTGGACGACATGGGCGTCGACGTCATCGAGGCCGGCTTCCCGATCACCTCCGAAGGCGACTTTCAGGCGGTCAGCGAGATCGCCCGCCGCTCCAAGAATTCGGTGATCGCCGGCCTGTCGCGCGCGCACCCGGCCGACATCGACCGCTGCGCCGAGGCGGTGAAGTTCGCCAAGCGCGGTCGCGTCCACACCGTGATTGCGACCTCGCCGCTGCACATGCGGGTGAAGCTGAACAAGACCCCGGAGCAGGTGATCGAGACCTCGGTCGCCATGGTCGCGCGCGCCCGCAACCAGATCGACGACGTCGAATGGTCGGCCGAGGACGGCACCCGCAGCGAGATGGACTTTCTGTGCCGCATCGTAGAGGCCGTGATCAAAGCCGGCGCCACCACGGTGAACATCCCCGACACCGTCGGCTACACGGTGCCGGAGGAATACACCCACTTCATGAAGACGCTGATCGAGCGCGTGCCGAACTCGGACAAGGCGGTGTTCTCCGTGCACTGCCATAACGACCTCGGCATGGCGGTGGCGAACTCGCTGGCCGGCGTGGTCGGCGGCGCGCGCCAGGTCGAGTGCACCATCAACGGCATCGGCGAGCGCGCCGGTAACGCGGCGCTCGAAGAGATCGTGATGGCGATCAACGTGCGCAACGACAAATTCCCGTACTGGAACAAGATCGACACCACGCAGCTCACCCGCGCCTCGAAGATGGTATCGGCGGCGACCTCGTTCCCGGTGCAGTACAACAAAGCCATCGTCGGCCGGAACGCGTTCGCGCATGAGAGCGGCATCCACCAGGACGGCGTGCTGAAGGACGCCTCCACCTACGAGATCATGCGCCCCGAGATGGTCGGCCTGAAGCAGTCCTCGCTGGTGCTGGGCAAGCATTCCGGCCGTCATGCCTTCGTGCACAAGCTGGAGGAAATGGGCTACAAGCTCGGCCCGAACCAGCTGGAAGATGCGTTCACGCGGATGAAGGCGCTGGCCGACCGCAAGAAGGACATCTACGACGAGGACATCGAGGCGCTGGTCGACGAGGAGATGGCGGCCTCGCACGACCGCATCAAGCTGACCTCGCTGACCGTGATCGCCGGCACCCACGGCCCGCAGCGCGCGACCATGAAGCTCGACGTCGACGGCCAGATCAAGATCGAGGAGGCCGAGGGCAACGGTCCGGTCGACGCGGTGTTCAACTGCATCAAGCGCCTGGTGCCGCACGAGGCCAAGCTCGAGCTGTACCAGGTTCACGCGGTGACCGAAGGCACCGACGCACAGGCCGAGGTCTCGGTGCGGCTGTCGCAGGACGGCCGTTCGATGACGGCGCGTGCGGCGGACCCGGATACGCTGGTGGCCTCCGCAAAGGCCTATCTCGGCGCGCTCAACAAGATCGTCATGAAGCGCCAGCGCGATACGGTGACGGCGGCAGCGGCGAGCTGACGCAGCTGACTTCGCCTC
Organism: Bradyrhizobium zhanjiangense; assembly: GCF_004114935.1. Classification (NCBI taxonomy): domain Bacteria; kingdom Pseudomonadati; phylum Pseudomonadota; class Alphaproteobacteria; order Hyphomicrobiales; family Nitrobacteraceae; genus Bradyrhizobium; species Bradyrhizobium zhanjiangense. Next base: position 7,819,131 of record NZ_CP022221.1, on the reverse strand, counting down.
TCCCGCTTGCGGGAGAGGCCGACGCGCTCGGCAGCGCACTTGCGCGACGGAGCGCGGCGGGTGAAGACTCCGTTCTCACAGGGAATGTCCCCGCGCTCTCCCCAACCCTCTCCCGCAAGCGGGAGAGGGCGCAGCGATGTTCGCGGCATTCACCATGAATACCTGCCCTGCTAACGGCCAATAGCCGTGCAGGCTGCCGGCCTGTATTGATGCTGTCGGCATGAGGATAGGCCGCTCGGCATGCCGAGCGGCCCAATAACACCAGGGAGAGATTATGCGCACCTTTGCGATCGCGGCCTCCGTCGCGGCTTTGGCCTTGGGCCTTGTCGGCCCCGCCAGCGCTGACCCGATCATCATCAAATTCAGCCACGTCGTCGCCACCGACACGCCGAAGGGCAAGGGGGCGGAGAAATTCAAGGAGCTCGCCGAGAAGTACACCGGCGGCAAGGTCAAGGTCGAAGTCTATCCGAACTCGACGCTCTACAAGGACAAGGAAGAACTCGAGGCGCTCCAGCTCGGCAGCGTGCAGATGCTGGCGCCGTCCAACTCGAAATTCGGTCCGCTCGGCATCCGCGAGTTCGAGGTGTTCGATCTGCCCTACATCCTTCCCGACCTGAAGACGCTGCGGAAGGTGACGGAAGGCCCGCTCGGCGCAAAGCTGCTTAAGCTGCTGGACGCCAAGGGCATCACGGGACTTGCCTATTGGGACAACGGCTTCAAGCAGATGAGCGCCAACAAGAAGCTGATCGCGCCTGCCGACTATCAGGGCGTGAAATTCCGCATCCAGTCCTCGCGCGTGCTCCAGGCCCAGTTCAAGGCGCTCGGCTCGCTGCCGCAGGTGATGGCGTTCTCGGAAGTCTACCAGGCACTCCAGACCGGCGTCGTCGACGGACAGGAGAACACCTGGTCGAACATCTATACCCAGAAGATGCACGAGGTGCAGAAGTACATCACCGAGACCAATCACGGTTACATCGGCTACGTCGTGATCGTGAACAAGAAGTTCTGGGACGATTTGCCGGCCGACATCCGCGACCAGCTTTCGAAGGCGATGAAGGAGGCAACCGCCTTCAGCAACGCGCAGTCGCAGAAGGAGAACGACGACGCGCTCGCCGAGATCAAGAAGAGCGGCAAGAGCGAGATCATCAAGCTCACGGGCGAGCAGGACGAGGCGATGCGCAAGGCGATGGAGCCGGTCTACAAGGACGCCGCAAGCCGCGTCGGCCAGCCGCTGATCGACGAATTCCTGAAGGAAGCCAAGAGCACGACCAACTGATCTGGAAAGACGATGAAGGGGGCTTCCGTGCGAGCTGCACGGAAGCCTTTTGTTGCGAATGATTTCCAATTGTGGCTGGCGGTAAAATCAGGCGTCACGTCGTCGTAAGAGCGCCGCTTCCTGTCCAAGTTGTAAGTTGCGCGTCAGCCGCACCGCGCTCATCCTCAGGGCATCCTTCCAGAGGAGGTCCGTATGAGGAAGTTCACCATCGCTGCCATCGCCGTGCTCAGCATCGCCGGCTCGGGCGTGGTCTATGCTCAATATCATCGCCCGTGGATGGAGCGCTTCCATCACATCCGCATGAACCCCGAGGACCGCGCCGCCTTCGTCGACGCGCGGATCGCCGCCGTCCATGCCGGCCTGAAGCTCAATGCCGATCAGGAGAAGCTGTGGCCGCCGGTCGAGGCCGCCGTGCGCGATTTCGCCAAGCTGCGCATCGACCGCGCCAATGCGCGGATGAATGCCGGCCCGGGCGATACCGACAAGCCGGAGGATCCGATTGCGCGCCTGCGCCAGCGCGCCGAGGACATGGGCGCCAGTTCCGCGGCCCTGAAGAAGATCGCCGATGCCGCCGATCCGCTCTACAAGACGCTGGACGAGGGCCAGAAGCGGCGCCTCGCGGTGCTGACCCGCCAGCGCGGCCCATTCGGCGGCGGCGAGGACAGCCCGCCCCGCCACTTCATGGAACGCGGCATGGACCGCATGATGGAGCGCGGCATGGAGCACTTCCACCGTGACCGTTTCGACCGCGACGGCGGTCCGGACCGGGACGGCGAAGGCCGGCTCTAAGGGGGGCCGGATTGTCCCCGGATTAACCCTGGCGAAGCCGCTGGAATCCGGCGGCTTTTCGCTTTTTTGGACGTGTGGACGAAGCCTTGGAAAACTTGCGTCCCATCGCTTGCCATACCCGGATCGCTTTGCTAAACGACCGGCCTCGCAAGGCCTTAACCGCCTTTCGGGCGCATAGCTCAGTTGGTAGAGCAGCTGACTCTTAATCAGCGGGTCCCAGGTTCGAGCCCTGGTGCGCCCACCAAGCAAATCAAGCACTTACAGCAGTGCGCGTCAGAACGGACCATTCGGTTTGACGTCCGGTTTGAGAAATCTGTTCATTGTCCGTACGCCGATGGCGGGATGGCTGCGCGTTACCGCAACGTCTAGACTAGCTCGTTTCCGCGGCGCCGTGGAGCACTCTCTCACGCAGAAGCCTTGGCGACCGAGGACGCCTTCACCTGGAATCGATCCACATCCCAATCTGTTGTTCCTACCCGTACACTTCGCTCAGCTTTTTGATCGCTGACTCCGCGAGTTCGAGCCGGCCACCCAGGTAGTGCGTGTCCAGGATCTCCTGCACGGTCTTCATCGAGTGGCCGGTGATCGAGGCGATCTCTGGCACCGAGCAGTTCGATAGCGCGAGACGCGTAACAGCAGTGCCGCGCAAATCATGGAAGTGCAGGTCCTTCAAGGACGTTTTCTTAAAGGCCTTGTCCCAGCTCGTCCTGAAGCCGTCCTCCGTCCACGGCCGTCCGAACGAATTGACCAAAATGGTCACTGCAGAGCGCTTTTCCTTGAGCGCAGCATCAAGCGCTGCCTTTAGCGGCGGCCCCACCGGTATGGTTACACGGCGCCTGCCCTTGCTGCCGCGTCCCTTAGACTGACGCATCCGGATGTACGTGCCATCGTAGTCCTTCCAAGTTAGGCGCAGCAGGTCCCCTTGGCGCTGGCCCGTCCACAGTGCAAGCAGTAGAGCCGCCTGCAGCTCAACGGACGCAACGCTGCAGAAGGCCCGGATGTCCTCGGCGCTCCACACGATCTCCGATCGATCAGAGTCATAAAGCCGCCCGCCGCGCTCGCAAACGTTCACTGTGATCTTGCCGCGATCCTTCGCAACCGACAGAACACGAGCAATCGTTGTCCAAACGTAGTCCGCCTTGCGCGGCGTATCGGAGAATGAATCACGAAACTCTTTGAAGTCACCCCTCGCGCGCTTGTCTTCGAGAGCGCCGATTGGCATCGATCCAAACTTGGTATCGACGAGCTTGAGATATCCATCGTAAGCGCGCTTACTCTTGTCGCCGAGATCTTTGTACTCGCAACAGTCCTTGAAGTAGTCAATGAGCGAGCTAAACGTCTCGGCAGTCTTCGTTGTGTACGGCGACACTGCTTCGTTGTAGAGGCGCATAAACTCCGGTGTGCCGGGTTCCGCGTCAATGCGCGGACCTCCTTTCCAAGCGTACCAGTAGGTCTTCGATGTACCGTCAGCGAGCTTTTTTATGGACCAGTTGATCCCTTTCAGCCGCACTCGCATTCTGGGAAGCCTTCCATGCGTCGTATGGTGTTAGTTGAGCTTCAATCTTAGGCTGTAAACCAGATAGCCGGTCAAGGGCCGCGTCAATAGCTTTTCTATCCCATTTGCGTGTTCCGGGAATCGGTTTAGGCATGATTCCGCGTCGAACCCATTCGTTGAACGCCGAAAGCGACTCGCAGCCAGCGTAAGCCGCAGCTTGTTTTTTCGAGATGCCACGCGGCTCCGCCACCCTGTGCTCCACTGCTCTGAATGGCGCCGGATTTCGATCAAACCCGAAAATGCGGCCGAACAAAGAGTGTGGGATCGGCTGTCGTATGTTCGGCCAGCCAGGCGTGGAAATGGGTCAGTATGCGCGCATGATCACGGACTTGGCTTGTGGAACATGATGCGGCACGCGGCAAGAGTGAAGGCGCTCGAAATCTGGACAAGCTTCCAAAAGATTATAAAGCACTGCTTTGCGGAGTTTCGTGCCTGCGTCTGATCAGCGCCGCGCGCGGGCGTTCTTGGTGTGGAGTTGCTTTGGTCTCGATCGCTTGTCCTGTGGTGCTGGTGCACAACGGTCTTTAAGTGTTACTAGCTTGGCGATCGCTCGAGCCAAAGCGTCAGGGGTATCGAAGCGAGCGATTCCACGACGAACGCGAGCCCTCTCAGAAAAGTTTATGGTTCGTTTTACTTTCCCGTCGGCCGACAGCAGTACGTAATCGAGCACTGACTCGTTATGCTCAGACAGCCTGATGGCGGCGATCCAGCCCTGAGGCAGGCGTGCCCTGCGCTTGATCGACCAATACGGCGCTCGATTTTGCCTTCCGCAGCAGAGGGCTGATCGAATTGAGATGTTGACCGATCCACGCACGCGCAAGTAATCGGTCCGGTTGCTAGAGGTGATGCGACCACCAGCTTTCCTGATGGCCATGGCGATGTGAGAGCCCAGCTTGGCCTCTTGCTCCGCCCAGCGCGGACGAGACTCAAGAAATGCATAGTTTCGCTTGGGAGTGTAGCCGATTAACCGATACACGTTCATCATGCTGCCGAAGTGAGTTTGATAGGTGGAAGCGCAGGGAAGGCCGACCGTGCTGGCTATGATAGCAGAGCTCAGGCGCCCTTCCTTGAGCAGCGTTTTGCGTAGACGGGCAAGCATCTCCTCTTCAGTGAGATCGACACGCCGTTCCTCAATGATCTTGTTTACTTTCAGGAAGACTTCGCGTTCGATGATCGGCTCGATACATCTCTCGCTGGTGATCCAAAGCTCGGGAGGATTGCAGGTGCAGTTCCGCCGCAGCTTGCGTGATCGGCGGTTGAAGGTCAGGTTTCCAATGTAGTTCTCGTTTCTAAGCACCGTGTTAACCGCTGCGCGCGTCCACCGAACTCCCGTGCTTGTGAGTATGGCCCTCCGGTTTAGCTCCCGGGCGATAGTCGCTTCCGACTTTACCTGCAGAAAGCGCTCGAAGATCCACTTCACCACGGCTACTTCCTCGGGAATGCCGGGTCGCACTCGGACGTGATCAGTCATGAGGTACTTTTGGTCACCGTTCTTCAGCACGCCTCGCGACCGCTGACTCTGGTCGACAAGTTCTCGCAAGAGAGCATAACCAGGGCGACCTCCGAGCTTGAAGCCAAGTCGGGCGAACCGGCACTGCGCAGCGTGGACCTTCGCCGAAAGCTCACGACTGTACTCGGCTGCCATTACGCGCTTGATGTTTTTGATGATGCTGGAGAGCACGCTGCCGTCATTGTCAAACTGCTCAGCACAATACACGATGTTGATGCCTGCCTGTTTGCATACGAATTCGTAATATGCGCTCTCATCGACGTCCTGAAAGCGGCCCCACCGGCTTACGTCATAGACCAGAATATGACCGAAATCGGCTTCTCCTGTTTGGACATCCTTGATGAGCTGTATAAGACCGGCCCTGTTCTTGATGAGCAGGCCGCTCTCTCCCTCGTCGCGATAGGTTCGTACAATGGTCAGGCTATGGGGTGCGCGTATGCTGCAATCACAGCAGCCTGATTCTGAATCGAGTATTGCTGCCGTTGTGTCGACATGCGGACATATTGTGCCGCTCTCATGCCGAGCTGCGATCGTACCGGATGAGCCTTATAGATATCGAGCGCGTTGGCCATCATTCTCGCTCCCGAAAGTTACACCGGAGCAAATCAAACATCTATACGACGCTTGCAGCAAGAATTACATCAATTGAAGAAAATAGTCCCGCCATCGCCGCCGGTGTCGACGCAGTTGGGCGACCACCTCTCTTCGCAGCTCGCGTGCCAAGGAGCTCGTTCAAGAAGCATCTACAACGCCCAGCGGCGGAGGGCGCGATGCGGGCAAAGTATGTCTTCGGTGCCGTGTATATTTAGCGCATTAAGGCGGTCTTATACTATGGCTGTATCAATCCTTCTCTGTAACGCTCAAGCATGATCGTGGCGATGCGCGACGTTCTGCAGGAGCTTCTCTCCTCCGCCGATGCGGTCGAACGCGAGGTCTACCGGCTCCTCTACGAGCCTTTCCTGCATCCGCTGCGGAACTGCGCCAACGTGATCTTCCCGGAAATGGATCCCGAATGACTGACGAAGAGACGCTGTTCGTCCGATCGTATGGGGATCAGAGCATCCTCGAGAGCGCGTTTTGTCTGGCGGGGACTACCTCCGTCGACTCCATCGCCGGTGCCGCCATTGCGCTTCGGTTGGACCTCGACCACGAGGGATGTTCTCAAGCGCATTGCGCGCAATGCCGTCGAAACGAAGAAGGCCGATCGGCGGCTTCGGTTTTCAGGAGCCCCGGCTTAGGGAAGTCGACGCGATGATCAAGCGGCCCAAGGAATCCCATGACCAGGCGACCCTGCACAACCTGATCAACCATCATTTCGGGCGGGTGGAAGAGCAGGATGTGCCGGCGCGGGTCGAGGAGTTGTTCGGCGCGCCTGAGAAGAAGAGGCGAGGCCGCGAAGCTCCGTCAAGGCCGTACCGCTCGAACCATTGGTACAGGCCAACCGGGAGCGTCTCGACAAGGCCTTCGGCGAGGGCATCCCTATCAATTTGATGTTCGTTTGCCGGCGCGAGGAGGAGGGGCGTCTGTTCGCTTCCGTCGTCTCATTGATCTTTGGAGATCGGGTGAACGTAGTCCGCCACGCGATGCCCGACGGCGTGCACGGCACCCGCCAGCAATTGGACGGCGACGTTATGAATAGCAGGCTCAAGAGGGCCGCCGCCCGGAGGGAAGCTTGGCTGCCGCTCGCCGAGCGGATCCGGACCGGGTTTTCCGGAGCGCCCGTCATCGTCCAAGCCGCGCTCAAATACGACGGCAAGGACGAAGACGAGGTCAACAAGAGCGTAGGCCGGAACACGCTGGCTACGGTCGCCGGCAGCAACGTCCAGTATCTCCTCCCGCCGACGGCTGGCCATGCCGCCGAATATGCATCGCATCCAGGCGGCACTCTACGACCTGCTTTTCGGTCATGCGGGGCTCGGACCGGTACCGGCGCCCATCGTGGAAGCTGCGTTCGTCGATGCTCCCCGGGCCTCGCGCCATCGTCGGCATCTCGATCGTGTCGCAGGCCGGCTCCCGCACCGGCCGCCCCGAGGAGCGACGATCGCGGTGGCGATGAAGACCGATGTCGCCACAGGCCGCATATCGGGGAGGCTCGGATTTCTGCGCAACGGCGCGGTGGATACCGGTAAGTTCGAAGCTCTCTCGAAGACGCTGACCGCGGTCGCGTCGGCCGGAA